>CAITEH010000086.1 GCA_903891415.1 Candidatus Firestoneibacteriota bacterium | reverse complement strand
GCATGGGTCAATTTTTCTATTTCCTGCATATCTTCCAGGCACCCGAAAAAATTCGGCTGCTGGACCAGCACACAGGCGGTATCTTCCCCGCATTTTTCTTTAAGTATGGAAAGGTCTACCGTACCGTCAAGAAAAGGCACGATCTCTATTGAAACATCCAGGTTGCGCGTATAAGTCTTCAGTACCTGAATATTCTGCGGATCCAGCGCCCCGCAAATAAGGACTTTTTTCCGGCCGCGGGTATTAACAGCCAGGAGGACCGCTTCGGCAAGCGCCGTAGCGCCGTCATACATAGAAGCATTACTGACGTCCATCCTGGTAAGCTCGCAGATCATCGTCTGATACTCAAAAAATATCTGAAGAATTCCCTGCGAGATCTCCGCCTGGTAAGGCGTGTAGGAGGTGTAGAACTCTGAACGCCGCACAAGCTCCCGGACTACCGCGGGAATATAATGATCGTAGGACCCGCCGCCCAAAAAATTGATATAACTGTCGGTATTTTTATTCTGCAAGGCAAGCAGTGTTAACTCTTTTCTTATTTCAGCTTCGGAAGAACCGCGGGGCAATTTGACCGGCCCTTTATAACGGATAGCGGCCGGGATGTCGGAAAAAAGCCCGGCGAGGGAAGATACTCCTACAACCTCAAGCATCTGCCTTATGTCGTCATCCGTATGCGGCAGATAGGGAATGTGCATCAGTGAGAGCCCCCGTCTTCGGTATATTTCTGATAATCCAAATTATTCATAAGACCGTTAAGCTCGCCGGGGCTGCTCATTTCCAGCTTTACCATCCAGCCTTCGCCGTAAGGGCTCTTTGATATCATTTCAGGCGAGGTATTGATCTTTTCATTAACAGCCGTCACCTTGCCTGAAACAGGGGATACAAGTTCAAAAACTGCCTTAACCGATTCAAGCGAACCAAAAGGCGCTCCCGCCTTCAGTTCCTGCCCAACCCGGGGCAATTCTATAAAGACAATATCTTTAACCTGCTCCACCGCAAATTGTGAAACACCCAGAGTCGCATTATTACCTTCGGTCTTTACATATTCATGACTTTTAGTATACTTCAATTCTGCCGGAAACATCACTTGTTGCCTCCAGTACCCGAGATTTTTTGATTATACTACAAACCTGACTTGGTGTCTACAACGTCTATAAAATTTAAATGTTTTCCGTATTGGTAACCGCATGGTTAAAGAGCCTGTGCCATAATGTAGTTGCCTGATTTATCAGGCGCAGTTGGCAAGCTCGATAAATCGAGCAACTACAACATATGCGGTGTCTCAAAATAATTCCGAACTTTTAGCACAGCCTCTAAAACCGACGCAGCGAACACTCGAGAGAAACGGCTTAAAAAATAACAGGGGAACAAGGCCTTGTCACCTTGTTCCCCTGTCCTTTATACCTGAGAGAATGGCCCTTTAGGGCTTACCCCTTCGGTGATAGAACCAATTACTAATTACTGATAACTAATTACAGCAATTGATCCTACGTCTCTCCAGAGAAACTACTGAACGGTTCTTTTGCCTGAGAGTATTAACCCCTTCGGCGCCGCCTGCCGGTCAAACTTAGCTTTCCGGCACGCAATCTCTCCCGTTCATTAGCAGTATAGCAAATACCGGCTGTCTTGTCAATTTAACCTGTTGAACTAGATCCTGATCTTTCTTAAGGCCTCCAGGTAATACCTGTAATTATCCAGAGAAACGTCCGGAGGCAGCAGGTGGTCAGGCAGAGGCACAAATCCGCCTTCTTTCATGACCGGCAGCCTTCTTTTAAGCTCCGCATCTATGGCTGCTTTGCCTTTCCCGAATTCGTTTTTATTTATACCTCCAAAGATCCTGAGTTCCCTGCCAAACCTCTTTTTATATTCAGCAGAGTCGGCATTCCAGGTCCCTATCTCCAGCGGAAATATCGTATTTACTCCGGCCTCAAGCCAGTGGGGCAGCAGCGCATCGACAACTCCGTCACAGTCCACAAGATACAGCTTAACCCCGTGAGCGCGGAGCCTGTCTGCAATTCTTTTGTAGTTAGGCACCGCAACTTCTTTAAAAATATCCGGGCTTAACAGCGGGCCGTTCTTAAAGCAAATATCTTCCCAGCCCCAGGCCGTGTCTATTTTAACTTTAGGCAGTATTTCATCCAGGCTCCAGAGGACCAGGTCCGTAATAGTGTCGGACATTTCTTTGAGCAGCTCCCGGTTATCATAAGCGATGTAGGCAAGGTTTTCCACACCGACCCAGTTACGTATCCAACCTATCATGGAAGCGGTAAAAACACTTACAACGGCATCCGCGTTTTTTGCTTTTTCAATTCTTTCATAAAAATCCGCGGGGATCCTTTTTTTATCCGGCTGCAGCCTTTTTTTATATTCGCTCCAGCCCTGGCCTTCCGTACCTTTTATGGTAAAATCCACGAAGTGGGGTATGCAATCCCGTTTTTTCCAATGCTGGGCGATAACACCATCCGCCTGCCGGAAGATCCTGTATTCTTCCGTCTCTTCAAGTGTCTCTTTTTCAAAAGCCGGGAACAAGTCAAGATTAATATCTATGGGGTAATTTAGCGGGGCCGCGCCGAAATACTCCGCTTCGTTGACCTTTTCAGGCAGGCCTTCTTGTAACCAGCGCCGCCGGGTTTCCGGCCAGCCGGCCCAGTGAATAATGGGCATGCGGTCAACTTTTTCATAGTTCATCAGCGCTAAATACAGTTCTCTGTTCTTCATGTTTACCTCCGCTTGGATTTAACAAATAATAGCATAAATACCCTGAACTATCCATGGCATAAAACCTAATTGAATATTATATTATTAATGCTATAATCCTTCAGTAACAACATTTTTCGCGGGAGAAAATATGCAAAAAAAACTTAACTGGGGCATACTGGGCACCGGGATTATCGCGAACAAGTTTGCAGCAGGTATTTCCATTTCCAGGCATGGAAAACTTGCCGCTACGGGAAGCAGGAGCAGGGCCAAAGCCACGGAGTTCGCAAAGAAACACGGGGGCAGGGCTTACGGCAGTTATCAGGACGTGCTAAACGACCGCGAAGTAGAAGCGGTATATATAGCAACCCCCCACCCTTTTCACGCCGAGTGGGCAATCAAGGCCGCGGCAGCAAAAAAACATATTCTCTGCGAAAAGCCCCTGGGAATGAACCACGCAGAAGCTATGGCAATAACCAAAGCCGCGCGCGAAAACAGGGTTTTTCTGATGGAAGCCTTCATGTACAGGTGCCACCCGCAGACAAAAAAACTTGTAGAACTTTTGAAAGATAAAGCCGTCGGCGAAGTAAGGATCATCCGGGCTGTTTTTTCCTTTAATTCGGCATTTTCGCCTGCTTCAAAAGTTTTTAATAATTCTCTGGGCGGCGGCGGAATCCTTGATGTCGGCTGCTACTGTATCTCTATGGCGCGCCTGGTCGCCGGTATTGCAAACGGGAAAGATTTTGTTGAACCCCTTGAAGTGAAGTCCCTGGGGCATTTTACAAAAACAGGGGTAGACGGCTGGAGCTCGGCGGTTTTGAAATTCCCCGGTGATATACTGGCCGAAGTTTCGACCGGAGTCCAGGTCAACCAGAAAAATACGGTCTGTATTTTCGGTTCTACGGGCAGCCTGGAACTTACTTCTCCCTGGCTATGCGACGGAGTGATATTATTAACCAAAGCCGGAAAAACCGAAGAAATTTTTTACGATAAAAGCGAAGATATTTACGGAATTAAAGCTGATATGGCCGCAAAATTTACCCGCAAGCTAAAAGCGGCTCCGCCCGCCATGACCCCAGAGGATTCGCTTGGAAATATGAAAACCCTGGACAGATGGAGAACAGGTTTTGATTTCTTTTACGACCTGGAGAAAGCAGGCGCCGTAATACCCACCGTGGATAGGAAGCCGCTCCTGGCCGCCCAAAAAAACAGGATGCAATACGGGAAGATAGCGGGAGTCGAAAAAAAGATCTCACGCCTGGTCATGGGAACCGTATTGGACGGACTGGTCTCCTGCAGGGTCACAACCCATGTACTTTTTGATGAATTCTTCAGGTGCGGAGGAAATTGCTTTGACACGGCGCATATATATGGAGAAGGCCGCTCCGATATAACTCTGGGCCAGTGGATAAAGAACAGGAACATCAGAGAACAGGTGGTCATTATCGCCAAAGGGGCGCACACCCCCGCCTGTAACCCAAAAGACCTGAAGCTCCAGTTCCTGGAATCACTTGATAGAATGAAAACATCCTACACGGATATATACCTGATGCACAGGGATAATCCCTCCATACCCGCCGGTGAATTCATTGATGTTTTAAATGAATTAAAAGATAAAGGGCTGATAAAAGCATTCGGCGGCTCAAACTGGTACCCCGAACGGCTGGAGGAGGCAAATAAATACGCAAAAGAAAAAGGCAAGACCGGCTTTTCGTCCGCAAGCAATAATTTCAGCCTCGCAAGGCTCGTAGGGACGATGTTCGCCGGCTGTATCGCTTCTTCCGATCCTGCTTCAAAAAAGTGGTTTGAAAATAACCGGTTCCCGCTTTTTTCCTGGTCCAGCCAGGCAGGAAAATTCTTTTCGGGAAAAGCGGACCCGAAGAACAGAGCGGACGCGGAACTTGTGACCTGCTGGTATTCTGCTGATAATTTTAAGCGGCTAAAACGGGCCAACGAACTGGCAAAAAAGAAGAAAGTTCATCCCATTACTATCGCCTGCGCTTATGTCCTGGCCCAGAAATTCCCGGCTTACGCCATTATCGGGCCAAAGACCCTTTTCCAAATGGAAGATTCCATGAAAGCTCTTGATATTATACTTACAGAGCAGGAAATCAAATGGCTTAATTTGGAGAAATGAAACTCTCGCAGTGACTGAAAATTAGCTTTGAGAATTAGTGAGGAAAGCTATTTTTTGCTGCCCCTTTTGGTCAAAGGCACGCCTTTCGCGCATAAAGGGCATTTTTCCGGCTGGTAGTTCTCTACTTTCAAGGTGAGCAAAGCTTCTTTTTTAACGCCAAAATCTATCTTTCCGCCGCTTCTATCTGCCAGCAGCCCGACTCCTATTATATTGCCGCCGGACGGTTTCAAAGCTTCCAGCACTTCAAAAACCGAGCCGCCCGTAGTTATGATATCTTCAACTATAAGGACTCTTTCTCCGGGACCTATTTTAAAACCGCGCCTGAGGGCCATTTTGCCCTCCTCTCTTTCGGTAAAGATGCCCCGCACTCCGAGTTTTTTTGCGACCTCATAGGCAAGTATAATGCCCCCGGTCACAGGCCCTACTACCACCTGGATACTATCATTCTTAAACCGCTCAGCTATTTCCTTGCAAAGCAATTCTGTGTACTTAGGCCATTGCAGGACCTGGAACTTCTCAAGATACTGGCCCGAATGCAGCCCGCTGGTTAACTTAAAATGGCCTTCCAACAAGGCGCCGGAATCCTTAAATATTTGCAGGACTTGCTCATTGGATAACACGCTGCCTCCTTCGAAAAGGAAAAAAATTCTGGGTGCTGGGTGTTAGGTTCTGGGTGCTGGGAAAAGCTCTTTTTAACTTTTCTAGTACCCAGGACCTAGAACTTTTCTTTTTTTACTCTTATTTCATTTCTTCAAGTATCTTCTTTGCGGCAGCTGCCGGGTCTCTTGCTCCGGTAACAGGACGGCCGACAACAATATAATCAGCCCCTTTTGCGACGGCTTCACGCGGAGTAACAACCCTTTTTTGATCATTTTTTTCAGACCAGGACGGCCTGACCCCGGGCACGATAACTTTAAAATCAGGCCCGCAGCTTTTTTTTACAACTATTATTTCTTCTCCGGAAGCAACTACACCGTCAAGCCCGGCTTTTTTAGCCAGCTTTGCCAGTTGCACCGCGTGCACCGAAGCCGTGGTACCGATATGCAGTTCTTTTTTCAGTGATTTTGTGTCCATGCTGGTAAGTACCGTAACTGCGATAAGTAAAGGAGGATTTTTAATTTTTTTCATTTCAAGAGCCGCCTTTTTCATCATTTCAAACCCGCCGGAGGCATGTACATTAAGAATATTGACTTTTAATGCAGCAGCCGAAAGAGCCGCCCGGGCCACAGTATTTGGAATATCATGAAGTTTGAGATCAAGGAAAACCCTGCCGCCCAGAGAATTGAGCTTTGAGATAATAGAAGGCCCTGCGGAGATGAAGAGCTCAAAGCCCACCTTAAAAACCCCGGCATAAGGAGCTGTTTCTTTAGCAAGGTTCAAGGCCTCCGCTTCGGAGGAAAAATCAAGGGCTATGATCAACTTATCTTTGGGCTGCATGAACGCTTCCTTTTTATGAAATTCCGGATATTTTTTTTCGTTTATGACCTGCTGCTTGTTTTATTTTATATATATTATTAACCCTGCGAGCTTTACAGGCCTTACGGACATTGCCGCCTAGTTCCTCGGTTCATTAGGATACCACAGCCAAAGAATATATTTGAACCGCCGGCGGAGGACATGAAGAGAAACCAGCAGGTCCTTCAATTTTTTATCAATTTCAGACTGCTGTTTCAACAAATTCTCTTTTTCCAGGGTTTCTTTAGCTGCCCGGGCCGACAACGTGCTATTATCAGCATCCAGTCTCCTGACCTTTTCTTCAAGTTCCTTGATATTCGCGGCAGAGTTTTCCAGTTTGTCCTGGAATTGTTTTCTTCCTGTTTCAGAATCTTTCTTCAGGCTGGCAATGGTGGCTTCCATATCCGCCATCTGCCCTTTGATCTCTTTTTCTTTATCTTTCTGAGAGGTCCACTGCACCTCTCTCAGCACATATTCCGCCTGAAGCGCTTGTACCTTCTGTTTCTCTGCTTTTATTTCAGTGTCATACCGGTTGTTAATATCCTTAACCTGCATCTGCAGACGGCCTATGGCCAGTTTGAGTTCCTCTTCCTTCATAACGTAGTCATTGGCTATCCTGCGCTCGAGTTCCTGAGACGCTGCCCTTGCGGTTTCAAGATCTTTTTCTTTTAATTTAAGAGCTTCTGCCAGGGCTGCCACCTTGCCTTCAAGGTCAGTTTTAGCGGAAAAGATCCGGGAGGTGTTTTCCTCGGATATTCTGGAAATTTCCTCCGTGCGTGTGATCAAACCTCCAAGTTCCATCTGAAGTTTCTGATTTTCGGCCTCTTTATTCTTTAACTGCCCGGCGGCCTGTAAAGCTTCCTCTTTTGCCGCGCGCAGCTCGTTCCCGGCAAGAGCGACCTCTTTTTTAAGTTCCTCGATCTTCCTGTTCTGTTCTTCGTGCCCGGACAGATCGGCGTCCATATCTTCTTTTACGCGGGCTAATTCGCGGTCCCGTTTCTCTATCTCTTCCTTAAGCTGTGCCAGGCGTTCTTCATAAGCCCGGGAAATATCTTCTTTTTCGCGCACCCTTATATCAAGTTCTTCTTCCAGGCGCCGGCGCTGTTCCGGCCCGCCCAGCAGCAGCAATTCGTCTTTCTTTTTAAGCTCTGCCTCAAAAGCAGCTCTCTGTTCCTGCAGCTTCATCCTGCTCTCTATTTTAAAGGCGTCTAAAACATTGCCGGCGTTAATGATCTCAGTTTTTAAACGGTTAACTTCTTCAAGAAGAGTTTTTTTCTCCTGCTCAAAGGAAGCGGAAGAGACCCGCTTTAGATCCTCTGTGCCGGTCGTTACTTTTTCAAGCGCGGATTCAAGGTTCCTGCGTTCCTTTTCCAGGCTTGATTCATAGGCCTGTTTCAGGCCGCCGGCATCGTTCCTGAGCCGTTCTATTTCGCTTTGCGCAGCTGTTAGTTCCTGTAAAGCTGTTTCGCGTTCCGAGGCAATTTCTGACACTTTGAAGTCAAACTTATTTTTTTCTTCACTAAGATTGGAGACCGTTTCCATCAATTCTTTCAATTCCTTATTCCGGGCCTCCTCTGTTTCGCTCTTTTCCAGAATAAGGTCCTTCATAGCCGCTTTTTCTTTTTCCAGTTTGGAAATTGTATCATTTAAACTGCGAATTATTATTTCTTTATCACCCAGCTGGACCGCAACGCCGCTTGCGGGATCATTTTTTAAAGTTTCCAGTTCCGCCCGGAGCCGTTCCAGCTCCGCGGAAAGCTGCGCCTTATGCCCGCGTTCAAGCTCATACTCCCTTAAAGTTTTCGCGTTTTCTTCATTAAGCCGGGAAAGAGAACTTCTTAAACTTTCGATAGCGGAATTCTTTTCTCCAAGTTCTCTTTGAAGTTTTTCAAGATCCGTCTTCAGGCCGGAATATTCCAGTGAAACGCCCTCTTTTACTCTTGCAATCTCAGACCGGCTTCTTTCGAGTTCCTCCTGCAGCATCAGCTTGTCCTGTTCAAGCCGCTTCAGGCCCCGTTCAAATTCGCTCAATTTATATTCTCTTTCGGCTATAATATTTTGTTTGGCGTTTAACTCGCTTTCCAGGCGGCGGCTTGCAGTATCTTTTTCAATCAGGGAATTTTCCAGCGCTTTAATACGGTCCCGGTTCCGGCTGCTTTCCGCGGACATATCTTCTTCAAGTTTCCGGATAACCCGCACCTGTTCTTCCAGGAGTTTTTTAAATTGTCTTTCTTTTTCTTCAAACTGAGAGATAAAAAGCCGGTACTCCTGCTCTTTCCTTACAAGCGCATCCTCTTCCGCCTTCAATTTTAACAGCAATACCCGGTTCTCTTCCATATGCTTAAAGGAAGCTTCATCCTGTTCGGAAAGCTTCGCGTAGAATTGTTTTTTTTGCCCTTCCAGGCCGGAAGTCCATTCCTCTTCTTTTCTTTTTGTCTTTTCGGCCAGGGCAGCTACTTCCTGCTCTTTCTTAGCGACCTCACCGGCAAACTCATAATCTTTCAGCGCGATTTTTTCCGCCAAATTCTCCTTTTCCCTGAGAAAGATCTCCCGGGCTTCTTCAAGTTCCCGTTTTTTTGTTTCAAGAGCTTCCTTAAATGCCGTTTCGCGGCGCAGAAGATCCCCCTTCATGTCCGCAAGTTCCGCTTCTTTAAGCGCGATACGCTGTTTCCAGAGCTCTTCATTATCAACAACTTTTCTGGCTGCCTCTGCCGCCCTGGCTTCAAATTCAGAGATACGGCGTTTATGCTCTGCTTCCTTATCAAGGACCGCTCTTGACAATTGAGCATTTTCCTTTTCTTTCGCTTCAATAAAGTTTCTGGCTTCGGCCCTGGCTGCAGCCAGTTCATCCGCCCTGGACGCCAGCACGGCCTTTAATTCCGCCTTTATTTTTTCAAGTTCTTTCTCCCTGCCTTCAATTACTCTTATGTATTCCTTTCTAATATTATCAAGTTCGGTCTCTTTTACTTTTGAGGCCTCTTTAAGCTCCCGGCGTAAAGCTTCCATTTCAGGTTCGCGATTTTCAAGGATCTTTTTCAGTTCAGTATTCAGAAGCTTTAGTTCTCCGTCTTTGGCACTCAGCAAAAACAGCATTTTTTCGCGTTCCCGGACAAAGGCACTTTCGCGTTCCTTAAGCACCGCTTTTTCTTTTTCCACGGAATCTTTAAGGTCTTTTTCCTTTTCCTTAAACTGGGACTTCAGTACCGTGAGCCATTCTTCCCGCTCAACCCACAATTTCTTTTCGCGCTCTTTTAGTTCCTGCTCGAACCTGGCAAGCGCAAGTTTTCCGTCCAGTTCTACTTCTTCAACCTTGATAATAAGATACTTTTCGCGGTCCAGGTAGGACTCTTTAAGGGTGACGATCTCTTTTTCTTTTCCTGCCAGCGCTTCCAGGATACCTGTTTTTTCGCCGTTGATAAGCTCAAGCCGCTCGCGGAGGGTGCGGCCCGCTTTCTCTTCCAGTTCCTTAAGCTCAGCCTGTTTTTTCTCCAGCACCATTCGGAGCCTGGATTCCTGGAGATTTACTTCAACTTTAAGGGAATTAATTTCATCTTCCTTGGCCCTCAAGGTCTTTAACCAGGTTTTCTCGCGCTCTTCCTGAAGCCGTTCTTCCGCGCCCTTAAGCTCCTTAAGCGCTTTTTCCTGAAGGTCCTTTACTTCCTGCTCTTTTCTTTTCCACCCGCCCTCAATTTCTTTAAGGCGCGTTTCAAGCCCGGCATTCTTCTTTTCGAGTATTTTCTTTTCTTCGGCCATAAGAGCATGCTGCCGGTTCAGCTTGTTTTTTATTCCGGCCTCGGCTTCGAGCACCTTCTCATTGACTATCTTATCCTTCCCGGTCAGGGCTTCGCGTATACGCCTGACTTCGGCTTCTTTCTCCGCAACAAGTTTATTCCACTCCTGTTTTTCCCGGGCCAATCTGGTTTTGTAGGTATTTAATTCTTTTTTTATCCTGCTCTTCTGAGCCTTAAATCTGGCCCTGAAATTCTCGAGTTCGCGGGCGCTTTTTGACTTGATCTTATTAATCTGCCGGTTCTTCTTTTCTAAATTACTCTGAGTGGTCAAAAGTTTGGCGGTAAGTTTTTTAACGGGAAGATTATTCAAGGCAGGGTCTGCGGCGGTGCTTCTGCCGGTATTCCGGGCGGAAATTTTATCCGCGGAAGGCCCGGTCAGTTTTATTTTAATATTATTCTCTTTGCCTTCCGGTATAGACGGAAAGCCCTTGTCATTTGCCATAAAACCTCCAAAAAACAATGACCAAACACTGTTCTCTGCTTAACGCAGATCTTTAATTTAGCGCGGACGCAAAAACTATTTAATTCATGTGCTTTTTAACCGGTTTTACGCCGGATCAGTCCGCTTGCAGGCAAAGATGGCTCTTTTGTTGCCGTCCCGTAAAAATACTTATAAATAAACAGTATTTATTAAATTATATATAAGCTAGCCAAAATTGTCAAGATTTATCGCAAAACCTGTTATTTGTGAATATACCTTCCGGTACGTGTATTTTCTTTTTGAGTATTACTCCCTCAAGAGATCTTTCATTTGTTTGTCTATCGCTATGTTCAGGCTGCCGTAAGTCCGGACAAAATACGAGAAAAAAATAATGGATATTATTATCCCGAGAATAAAGGAGATCCAGACCCACATTCTTGCCTTTTGTTGGTAGGCCTCCATTTTTTCATAGTCACCGTTCAGAAAACTTTTATTTACCTTCAGCCCGTAAATAAAAGATATGACCGCCGTCGGAATGCAGGAAAGAAACAAAAGCACGGAAAACACCATGTAGTTCTTTGGTTTAATCCCGGCTTGCAGGGCTTCGTGCAGGTCAGCACCGCAGGTAACGCACTTCCAGGCATTAGCATCGTTTTTCATACCGCATTTTTTGCAGAAGGCCATATAACTCTCCTAGGATCTTAACAGGGAGAAGGGGTAGACCGGAATATTCCGGAGTATGCAAAATACTACCACCAGGCTTCCCATGAGCCATAAAAATATCTTATTATTAAAAATATCGGGAAACTTCCTGAAAAATAATGCCTCCGCGAGATAGGCCGCGAGGCCATAGAGCAACACCGGTAAAAGGAGCACGAGCAGGAAATTAAATTTCAGCGCCGCTTTTAGCTCGAGATGCAAAAGACTGTGGACAGCCCGCAGGGTCCCGCAGCCGGGGCAGTTTAAGCCGGTAAAATACCTCGTGGGGCATTTGGGATACACCGAATCCTCCGCGGGTTTTACGAAATAGAGAAAAAGGAGCCCTGCTATGCCGAGTATAATTAATATTATTGCTATCGACTTCTCTGACACTTCCACTCTCCAAAGAAAGAGTGACAGTCACTCTTTCTAATTTTTCTTTTAATCTTCTCCGTTTCTATATTTAATCCTTAAAGCCCAAAAAGAGTGACAGGTCACTCTTTTTGGGCTTCTAATTTTAATAACCGCCTTTTCCATGCTATTCCGCCGCCAAACCCGCCCAAACTGCCGTTTTTTCTTATTACCCTGTGGCAGGGAATTATTATGGGGACAGGATTACGGCCCAGAGCATTGCCTGCGGCCCTGGCCGAACGGGGCCTGCCGATACGCTCCGCAACCCATTCATAAGAACGGGTCTTTCCATAAGGAATGGCTCTGGCCGCCTCCCAGACTGCCAGAGTGAATTTTTCAAACCTTTCCAGATCCAACAGGCAGGAAAATTTAACTTTTTTGCCGTCATAGTAGGCCTGCAGTTGTTTTCCGGCCTTTTTTACGAAGACCGGAGCTTCGGCCAAACCGGAAAGCACGGGCTTTTTTTCAGGAAAAGATATTTTTTTGACGCCTTTTTTTGAATATACTATTTTTATCCGGCCTGGCTTGACTTTTACCGTAAAAAAAGCTTCATCTGTTTTCATCTTCCGGCTCCTCCTTTTCCGGTACGGAAATACTACTACCCGGCGTTATTGTTATTCGTTTCACGTTTGTAACGGGAACAGGCGCGGAAACCGCCGGTTTTAATACAGGAGGGTTGTAAATATCACGCTTTACGGGCTTGCCCGGAAAGATCCCTTTCTTGAGACCCTCCCTGTCTTTTACTATTACGCCATTCACCAGCACCAGTTCAATACCTTCGGAATACTCCGCCGGGCTTTCCACTACCGCTTTTTCCCTTATATTTTCAGGGTCAAAGACCACAAGATCGGCATCTGCACCGGCTTTGATGCGCCCTTTATTCTTCATCACGGAAGAAATACCCTCAAGTCTTTTTGCGGGATAGTAGGTGCACATGGCCACCGCCTGCCGGAGTGTCAGAAGCCCGGTTTCTCTCACATACTTCTGAAACAACCGGGCATAACAGCCGGAGCCGCGCGGGTGATTATTTTTTTCCGCTTCAATAATTGTGTCGCTCCCTATCATAATACCGGGGAATTGAAGGGCCGTAACAATATCTTTTTCCGGAACGGCATAAGCCACCGTCAGGGGATTATTTGCAGGCGGCTTCATTTTTCTGATGGCTTTGAATTTTTCCTCGGTCAAACGTTCAGTCTGCCCGGCGATCTGCAGGTCTTTATAGGTAATATTGAAGCGCTTTTGCCAGTCGCCGTCAAATCTCGCGGAGGACAGATAGGTGCCCCAGGAATCGTAAGGGTACATATCGAGCGTTATATCCAGGCCTTCTTCGTTGGCTTTTTTTATCAGGTCAAGCGAGGCAGCCATGGAGAAGGTCCCCCCCGTGCTGTTAATATGATCTATCTGAAAGGCGACCCCGGTCTTTCTGACTATTTCCAGAACTTCCTGAATCGCGTCCATATTTGTTTTGGTATCGAACATGGTAGAATATCTAATGTGCGCGGTCATAAGCGCCTTCCATTTTTTAGTGACTTTTGCAAGTTCAAGTTCCTCTTCCAGAGTGGTGCCCGGCAAGTATTCAGTACTTAAATTAAGGCCCAGCGCACCGTCAGCGAAGGCTTTATCCGCCAGCTCGCACATCCGCCTCAGCTGTCCGGGGTCCGGTTTCTGATAAGCGCCCATAAGCCCGACAGAATATCTGAGGCGGATCTGGCTTATCGCCCCGCCCTGATTAAGATAAAGGTTGTTTTTTGTCTTCTCAAATAATTTTCCAAAATTAACCATCGAGGCACCGTGCATAGAGAGATTCGTGGTCACACCGTCAGCAGCTTTATAATACTCCCCTGTGCCGTTCTGGTCATAGGATAAGAAATCAATAAAACCCGGGCTGACAACAAGCCCGGAGACATCAAAAGACCTGCCGGCCTCAACTCCCTCCGTACCGAGATAGACGATCTGTCCCGCTTTTATTCCGATATTTCTTATGGCGTCCGTACCGCTTTCCGGATCTATTACCCTTCCGTTTAAAAGCGCCAGGTCGCAGGTTTCCTCCGAAGCCCGGCAAAATGCGGCAGCACTTACAGCCAGTATTATTATAAGCAGTTTTCTTTTCAATTGCCTACCCGCCGTTTAAATCTGTTATATATGGCTTCAGAAAACATCCTGGATTCCTCTATTTTTAACAGGCGCGCCAGAAAAAGATAGACAGGTAAAGCCAGGCCTATCGGGATAAATACCGTAAGGAGCCGCTGGCTTAACGAGATTTTCGGCATAAGCAGGGCCAGTCCTTCGGCAGAACCCCAGACAATAAGCGCCATCAGGCTTGAAGCAAGCAGAACTTTCCAGAAAGTTTTTAAGATACTTTTCCCCCCGAGGGGGCCCAGGACTTTTCTCAAAAAATAATAGAGCAGCAGAAAGTTGATCAGCGTGGAGAGCGTATTTGCCAGCGGCAAAGCCGCGTAGTTCAGAGAATCCATAAGCATAATACTGAAAAATATATTCGTAACTATAGCGGTAATACCGCAAAGAACCGGAATAGCCGATCTTTTCAAAGCGAAAAACGCCGGGGTAAGTATCTTATTAAGAGAAAACAAGGAGAGCCCGAGCGCATAATAAATAGTAATAACCGAAGTCGCCCTGGCTGCTTCTTCCGTAAAATTACCGTGCCTGAAAAGAAGATCCGTCACCCTGTAGCTTAAGGTTACCAGCCCGAGAGTCGCAGGTAAGGTTATGAACAAGGAAAGCCGCGCGGAAGCCGAAATGGTCTCTTTGGCGTCAGCTGTCCTGCCCTGGGAAATAAAAGAGGCAAACATGGGAAAGGAGGCCGTTGCAATGGCCACCCCAAAAAGCCCGATGGGGAGCTGCATAAGGCGAAAACCATA
Source organism: Candidatus Firestoneibacteriota bacterium (assembly GCA_903891415.1). Classification (GTDB taxonomy): domain Bacteria; phylum Oederibacteriota; class D2-FULL-39-29; order D2-FULL-39-29; family D2-FULL-39-29; genus CAIYPD01. The sequence goes on along the minus strand of CAITEH010000086.1, from coordinate 21,699 downwards.
ATAGACATACGAAATAACCCCGGCGCCCAGCAGCGAGGCAAGGAAAGTATTTACGAACACGACATTTATCTGTCCTATGGAGTTGGAAAAAATAGCGGGAGCCATTACCCTGGCCATCTGGCGGATCCCGGGCTCCCTGAAATTTAAGCTAAATTTAATTTTGAAACCTTTTTTATATATTACAGGCAGTTGTATCAGAAGCTGCACCAGGCCGGAGACCAGGGCGCCAAAAGACCAGAGCAGTACCTGGGCTTCCTGCTTCCCGGAAAAGAGAGGACAAAGCTGCCAGCCGGTAATTATCATGACAATATTTCCGGCAGCCGGAGCCAGAGCGGGAACGGTAAAATGCCCCTCGGAATTCAACATCCCCATGATCACCGTGGCGAAACCCATGAAGGCAATGAACGGAAAGAGTATGCGGGTCAATAATACCGCAAGGCGCACGCCCTCCAGGGCAAACCCGGGAGCAATTACTTTTATAAGCAGGGGTGTAAAGAGATAAACAAGTATTATCAAAATGGAAAAAAGAATACAAAGTACCGAGAGCACGATGTTCGCCAGCCGGTAGCCTTCTTCCTTCCCCCCTTTGTTTATGTAGTCGGTAAAAGCCGGCACGAAAGCAGAACTCAAGGCACCTTCGGCCAGAAGGTCCCTGAACATATTCGGGATCCTGTAGGCCACATAGAACGCGTCAGAAATCATGCCCGCTCCGAATAAAGCGGCATTAAGCTGGTCGCGGACCAGGCCGAGGATCCTGCTCAGGCCGGTTGCCAGGGTCATGATACCCGCGGATTTTCCTATTTTTCTTGTCTTTTCGTTCATCTTTCTCCGCCGCTTGCATTATTCCCGTGTTTTCTGCTTTTTCTGCTTTTATTGCCTTGACTATAGCCCTTATTTTTGTTATATTAATCCGGTGTTACGCTGAAACACAAAATTCATGGAGGTGCAAGTTGCCGTTATTAAAATCTTCTATAAAAGCAGCAAGAAAGACCAGGAAAATGACCCTCGTCAACAGGGCTGTAAAGAGCAAACTAAGGACAGCAGAAAAACACCTGCTTAGTTTAAAAGACCATGAAGCCGCCGGTAAACTGTTAAAAACACTTATTCCTACTATACAAAGAGCGACTTTAAAGAATCTGCTGCCTAAAAATACCGGGGCCAGAAAGATTTCCAGATACACCAGGTATGTAAAATCCCTTAAAAAGTAATTTAGTTCATCTTTCAAAGCCGTTGAATTCACTTTCAGCGGCTTTTTTTACAAGGGCACCGCCCCGCCTTGTGATTTCATCTGTGCCATCTCTTTTTTATCTGTGTAATCAGCCCGAAACTAGATTAAGATACCGGATTTTTCGGGCTTATTTCCGCAGCATAGCGTAAAGCATTTTTTCCATTATCTGAACAGGCTTACCGCTCCCGGCTCCGCCTTTAATTTCATCATCTGCTTTTGCCAGCGCGTTAAAATATTTTCCCAGCAGTTTTTCATCCATAACTTTTGCTTCATTTATTAAACCCCGGACAAAATAGGGATGCACCCTGAGACGGCCGGTCAGGGCATTTTCGCTAACGCCGGCCCGCATAAGCGCTCTTGCCGTCCAGACATTTTTGAAATGAGCATAGATAGCGCCGACAACCAGCGGCCCGGCATGAAGATCCATATAAAAAATATCATTAAGTATCTTTAAGGCCTCTGTTAATTTTTTCCCGGAGACAGCGTTTATAAGATCAAAAACACTTTTTACATCCAAACCGCTTACAAGAAAAAGCACATCCCCCGCTTCCACGTTCTTTTTTTGCCCGATGTAAAGGTTGATTTTTTCAATTTCCGAATCAAGATCACGCATATTATTGCCCACGCGCTCGACTATTATTTCGCAGGCCTCCTGCGAGATACTTTTTCCTAGCCCGGCGAACTTTCTTTTAATTTCCCCGGGCAGTTCGTTGGGCCACAAACGGTAATAAACTGAAGCCTGCGAAAACGCACAGATATTTTTATAGAGGGCGCCTTTTTCAAAGTCGGACTTTGCTACATCTTTAGTAACAAGTATTAGAACGGTCAGGTCGGAAGGCGCCTCAACATAAGCAAGAAGGGCTTTTGCCGGTTCTTTTGCCAGGCGCTCAAATTCACGGATAACAATAACCCGCCGGTCGGCAAGGAAAGGCACTGTTCTTACCGCGGAATCAAGATCAAAAACAAAATCTTTCGTGCCGGAACAATCCAGGTCAAGATAGTTCAGCTCTCTGTTCTCGGCAGGCAGTGTTTTTTTTACGAGTTCTTTTACTTTCTTATCCTTATTATACTCGTCATCCCCGGCAACAAGATAAACCGGTAATACCGGGCTAATAACTTTCCCAGCCATAGATGACCCTGTTGACGATCCCCTCGGCCAGGCTGCGGTAGATCCTCTGCCGGGCGGCAAACTCAGTTTCTATATTAGTCCCTGACACCATGAAGGTGGTAGCACCCCCGGATAACCCGCCGACCTCCTTTTGCTCCCATTCCATTTTGCCGGTCTGAAGGTTTGTATACTTTATATCCAGTATTATTTTTACACGGTAGGAGATAATTACACCATTAACATCATAGGCCAGCGGTTGAAGCTGGTACTGTCTTAACGTCCCTTCAATAAGCGCGTCTGCCCGGTCTTTCTGCACCACCTGCAGGCGCCCGTCTATTAAAAACTGCTTAATGATCACATCCGTTATTTCAGTATCGATCCCATACTGCGAAGTTCCGTTATATACGACCGGTATGGCGATCTTTTTGATGGACGCATCCAGTTTTGGCTTCATGGAGGCGCAGCCAAAAAACAGCATTGACCCGGCAAGCATTATGGCCGCAGGCAGTTTAAACACTTTCCTCATAGCATCCCCCTTATAATAATATCCTATCGTAATTTTCTTTAATATAAAATACGCTTGTTAACGCTAACCCGTCTAAAGATAGGAAATCCTGTTCTTGCCCGCTTCTTTTGCTTTATAAAGAGCTTTATCCGCCATGGCCAGAACTTCCTGTGTTGTTTTTCCGTCTTTAGGGAAAAGCGCATACCCGATACTCATGGAGACCTGAATATTCTTTTCAAATTCAAGAAGTTTAGCATCCATTCCTGCTTTAAACTCTTTAAGAAAAGCCGCGATATCTTCATTCTTGCCGTCTCTTAATACTACAAACTCATCGCCTCCATAACGGGCAAGCAGGCAAGATCTCAATTCTTTCTTAAGATTATCCGCGATGTATTTAAGGCATAGATTTCCGGCTTGATGCCCGTAATTATCATTATATTTTTTAAAATTATCCAGGTCTATCATTATGACAGCAAAACTTGTTTTATCATCGTACTTTTTGTCGGCCTGTTCAAGAAAATACCTGTAATTGTAAAGTTCCGTCAGCCGGTCGGTATTCGCCATGTTCCTTATCTGCTCAAAAAGTTTATTACGTTCTATTACGATCCCGAGTTCACTCGATAAGGTCATAAACAGATCATAATCCAGCTCCGTTAACGCGTTATAATTTTTTGGTTTTATCCTCAAGAAACCGGTAACTTTCTTCTCGCGGGCCTGGGGAAAATAGACATATTTTTTACCTTTGTAAATTTCCCGCTTATTGATAAGAGCCTGCACCATCACCGGGTCCATATCCGCCACAGCTACATCAGAACCCTCGCAAAGCAGGCTGAATTTTCCTGTACTTTCGTTCAAGACCCCTATTTCCCAGTCCACGATGGTATCTATCTTTTCGAAGAACGGATCAAGATATTTAACCATAACCGCATAGTCCATATTTTCGTTGATTATGTTCGTAATTGAAAGAATAAGGCGGAGCCCCTTAACGTGTTCTTCTTCTTTCTTTACGGTTTCCGAGAGAAATCCGGTAAAGAGGCCGACAACAAAGAGAAAAGGTATACGCATATACATGTTCACGTCATAAACACTCGTATCCTTATTAAGTATAAGCCAGAAATAAAGCAGCGAGGCAACGACCGTGGCAACTATGCTGGCTTTTACATCTTTACCCAGCGCAGTGATAACGATCACCAGAAAGTAGAGAAGAAAAAAGTCTGTACCCGCGCTTTTGGTATAGTAAATGGCAAGAGACACCAGCACAATATCAGCAATAAAAATAAAATAACGGAAATACCTGTTTTTGAACAGGTCAAGGGACACAAAATAGAGGAATACATTTGAGAGGATAAAAAAGAGCACCAGCGCGTTAATATAATTAACCGCCCTGAAGCCGTAATTTGTGGCTGAAAATACGGCCATATACCCGGCGGCAATGACGATCAGCCACCTGAGGTTGAGAAAGTTATATTTGAACTGCTTTAATTCATTATTTTTCATAGCACCACCCAGTTGATTAATTTGTCCTGTATGTAAATAACCTTTACTTCTTTTTTTCCAGCCATAGACGCGGTAACCGCAGGTAAGGCCCTGGCCAGGGCAAGCGCTTCCTCTCTCGAGGTGCCGCCGGAAAGCATTATCCTCCCTCTTAATTTTCCGTTTACCTGCACGGGGACTTCTTTTTCATCTTCTATTATAAAAGCGGGATCAGCTTCCGGCAGTTCATGTAAGAAAACGCTTTCCTTGTAGCCCAGCCCGGCCCATAACTCCTCACAGATATGCGGGGTAAAAGGGGCAAGAAGCAGCACTACATCTTCGACCGCCAGTTTAAGCAAAGACCTGTATTCAACCGAGGACTTTTGTTCCTCCGGGGGAGCGAACACATACAGAAAATTCACAAATTCCATAAGCGCCGCAATAGCAGTATTAAAATGAAAATCCTTCTCCACGTCTTCTTTAACTTTTTTAACGGTCTTGTTAAGATTCACATAAAATGTTTTGAGTTCTTTCGGGAGTTTTTCCGGGACGACAGGCCTGGTGTCTTTAAACAGCGGCAGGGCGGCAGCAATAAATCTTTCCACGCGCGCCAGAAATCTCGAGATGCCCTCAATACCCTTATCGCTCCATTCAAGTTCTTTTTCGGGCGGGGCCGCAAAGAGGACGAAGCCCCTGACCGTATCCGCTCCGTATTTTTCTATTAAAGGCTCGGCCTCTACAGTATTGCCTTTGGATTTGCTCATTACCTGTCCGTCCTTCAGTACCATCCCCTGGGTGAAAAGGTTCACAAAGGGTTCATCAAATTTCACAAGTTTAAGATCAAAAAGGAACTTAGTGAAAAACCTGGAATAAAGTAAATGCAGTATGGCGTGTTCGATCCCGCCGACATATTGATCGACAGGCATCCAGTACCCGGTTTTTTTAGGATCAAAAGCTTCGTTATTGTTTTTGGGATCACAATACCTTAAGAAATACCAGGAGGAACAGATAAAGGTATTCATAGTATCTGTTTCTCTTCTGCCGGCTCCTCCGCATTTTGGGCAGTCCGTTTCTACGAATTCTTTTACGGAGGCAAGAGGTGAAACCCCTCCTGTAGGCTTAAAATCAGCGATGAAAGGAAGCTTGACCGGCAGGTCTTTCTCCGGTACAGGTACAATACCGCACCTGTCACAATAGATCACGGGTATAGGCGCACCCCAGTACCTTTGTCTGGAAATAAGCCAGTCACGCAGTTTGTATTTTATTGTTTTTTTGCCAAAACCGTTCTTCTCGGCATAGTCCGCCATCAAAACCATGGCTTCGGTGTTCTTCTTACCGTTAAATTCCCCGGAATTGACCTGGACACCTCCGGCAACATAGGCCTCGGCCAGGTCCTTACCTTCCTGCCGGCTTCCTTCTTTTTGAATGACCACCTTGACAGGAAGCTCATATTTTTTTGCGAAATCAAAGTCACGCTGATCATGGGCCGGGACTGCCATTACGGCGCCCGTACCGTATTCCATGATCACATAATTAACAGCATAGATAGGGACTTGCTCCCCGTTAAACGGGTTAACGGCATAAGCCCCGAGGAACATACCTTCTTTCTCGGTAAGGTCGGAGGTTCTGGAGATCTCGGACTGCTTTTTCAGTTTGGCCGTGAATTCTTTTAATGGCACCTCATATTTCGTACCTTTTACAATTTTCTGCGCCAGGGGATGCTCCGGGGCTATGACCAGATAAGTAACCCCGAAAATGGTGTCCACGCGGGTCGTGTAGACCGGGATCTTATCTGCGGCGGGGCCAACGATCTTAAAATCCACTTCAACACCATAGGATTTTCCTATCCAGTTCTCCTGCATGGTCTTGACTTTTTCCGGCCAGCCTTTTAATTTTTTAATATCCTCAAGCAGCCGCTCGGTATAGGCGGTAATTTTATAGAACCATTGATCGAGTTCCTTTTTTGTAACCTCGGTCTTACAGCGCCAGCAGGCCCCGTCAATAACCTCTTCGTTAGCCATTACGGTCAAACACTTTGGACACCAGTTTGCTTCCTTTTTTTTCTTATACGCCAAACCTTTTTCATAAAATTTAAGAAAGAGCCATTGGGTCCATTTATAATAATCAGGAGAGCAGGTAGCCACTTCACGGCTCCAGTCGTAGCAGATACCTATATTTTTAAGCTGCTCTTTCATTACCCTGATATTCTTATAAGTCCATTCTTCGGGATGTATGTTATTTTTAATGGCCGCGTTTTCCGCAGGCAGGCCAAAAGCGTCCCAGCCCATAGGGTGCAGGACATTAAAGCCCTGCATTTTTTTATATCTTGAAACAACATCCCCGATTATGTAATTTTTACAATGGCCCATATGAAGACGGCTGCCGGAAGGATAGGGAAACATCATAAGCACATAGTATTTGGGCTTACCGGAAAAATCTTCTGCTTTAAAAAGCTCCCGGTCCTCCCAAAATTTCTGCCATTTTTTGTCAATTACGTTACTTATCACCTTTGAACTCCCTTTTCACTGCCCTGGCCGTTGTGCCCGCCACAGAGCGTTGGCGGATTTCGCTGCCGCTCAAATTCTGCCATTTTTTATCTATTGCGTTACTTATCACCTTTTGACTCCCTTTTTACCGCCGCGCTTTCCTTGCTCCCGCCGCCAGGCCGGGGTTCTGATTTACGCTCAGTTTTTGATCTTTCTGGTTTTGAATTTTCCGTATTCGAGCTGCTTTGCTTGCCGGGTTCCTTTTTTTCCGCGGTTTTTGCCCCTTTTTCCGCCGGCAGCGCCGCGGCATTTTCCTTTCCGCCTGTGTTTTTTTTCCCGGTTCCGTCCGTTTTCTTGCCGTAGTCATTCACATAAAAACCGGAGCCTTTAAAAACAAAACCCACGCGCATGGCCGGCAGCTTTTTGGCTTTGCTGCCGCATTTTTCACATTTTTCCATGTTTATATTCTTGGTCTGTAAAACCTCAAAAACATGTCCGCATTTGGAGCATTTGTAATCATAAATAGGCATTTTTTACCTTTCAATACTCAGGCCATTAAGATCTTTATATCCTTTTCAAGAATTGAAGATCTCATTATTTTCTTTCCGGCCAGGAATTCCTGATCTTTGTTTTCATCACTGTTAAAAAAGATTATTTTTTCGGCGAATTTTGGATCGCCTTTCTTTATGGCTTCAAAGAGTTCTTTATAATCGCCGTCCGCCAGATTCACGTTCACAACAACATTCCTGTAATTTCCAAGCAGGAGTTTTTGCCTCGCAAGTTTCGTATTTCTCGCAATATAAACGCTGTAACCCATATTGTAAAAGGTATCACCGAAGATCTTGATTATCTCACCCTGGTCATCAACAATAAGAATATTATTCTCTTCTGTTTCAGAGTGTTCAGGGGAGGTTTTCGGCGCTTCCGGAGGTAAAGCCGTAAAAACGCTGAGAGAGGAAGCTTTTGGTTTTGCTTCTTCTTTCGGCTCAGCTTTTTTGGGTTCCATAACCGCCGCAGCCGGCTTTTTTACCGGTCCGTTCCCGGCAGTTTCCAGTTCTTTTCTTAGAACTTCGTATTGCTTCAGCGCGGCATCACGTTCCGTCTTAAGCTTGTTAACTTCCCCTTCCAGTTCTTTTATTTTCGCCTTTACCTGCTGCTGTTCCTCACCGACTTTTTGAATAAGCGATTGGGCCTGACGGTCGGTTTCTTTCTTCCGGCCTTCTACCAGCGCAAGCGCTTCCTGGATCCTTTTATTCTCGCTCAGCAGGCGTTCGGATTTCTGCTCCAGCTCTTTAACCCTGGCTTTTTCCTCTTCCAGGCGCTTTGCAGAATCTGCGGCTGCGTTAATTATTTTCTGCGCGGATTCCTTGGAAGCAGCTTCAGCCGCCAGTTGTCTTGTTAATACTTCCTTATCATTATTCAGGGTCTGAAGGGCTTTTTCCAGCCTGCCAAATCTGTCGGCGGAAACATACATGCTAAGGTCTACCTTTGGAGCGGTTTCTGCTGCTTTCAACCGTGTTTCCAGGTCCCTTACCCTGGCAGCGTGTTTTTGCTCCTGTTCTTCCAAGCGTTCCGCAACGAGGCCGGCTACTTTAGAAACAGGCATGTATTCCTTCTGATCCACCGGCTTTTGTTCTGCTGCTTTCAAACCTGCTTCAAGTTCGGCAATTCTCTGTTTATAAATTACCTCTTTTTCCTGCACCAGCTTTGCGCTATTTTCTTCTGTTTTCGCGAGCAGAACCTTCTGTTTTTCATTATTTTCCTGTAAAGCAAGGAACTCATTTTCCTTCCGGCTCAGCTGTTCTTTTAACCCGGCAGCTTTTTCCAGCCGGGCTTCCAGATCCCTTATCCTGGCCGCGTGTTTTTGATCCTGTTCTTCCAGGCGTTCCGCGACCAGTTCGGCAACTTTAGCCACAGGCATGTATTCCTTCTGGTCCACCGGTTTTTGTTCTGCCGCTTTTAAACCTGCTTCAAGTTCGGAAATTCTCTGCCTGAAAGCTCTTTCCTTATCCTGAGTAAGTTTATTATTTTTTTCTTCAACTTCCGCGAAAAGTACTTTCTGCTTTTCTGCTTCTTCGCTTAAAACAAGCAGCTCATTTTCTTTCAGATTCAGCTGCTCTTTTAACCCGGCAACTTCTCCCAGGCGTTTTCCAAATTCCTGAAGCTTTAAGACCAGATCACTCTGTTCTCTCCGCGCCTCGGCGGCCTCATTGATCTTTCTTTCAAGGTTTTTCTGGTGGAGCACCAGCTCTTTGTTCCTGGCTTCAAGCTCCTGCCGCTGCTGCGCGTTCTGCTGTTCCAGCTGTTCCAGCTGCTCCTGGACTTTTTCTTTAAGAATAAACCGCTCCGTATCCGCCGGGCTTCCCTGCGCGCCCTTTAGTTTATTTTCCAGTTCCTGTATTTTAAGTATGTAATTCTTTTTTTCAATTTCAATCCTGGTATTCACCTCTGACAGCGGAGTAAATTTCGCAGGATCCATCTGCGCGAGCTTGACGGAATCGGTCTTGATCTTGTTTTCAAGTTCAACAACACGCGCGGAACCGATATTGACCTGTTTGTTCAACTCTTCTATTCTCTGTATATAATTTCTCTTTTCCTCTTCAAATTTATCTACCAGCGTATTCGCAAGATTTCTGCCTTCAGCTTCCAGGCTCCTTATCTTCTGCGTCAGGTCAGTGTTTTCCTTCTTTAATTTTTCAAAACCGGCGACAAAACCTTCATTGATCCTCTGTGCTTCGTCCAGCCTTTGAACCAGATGCTGCTCTTCGGGCCGGCCCCGGGCGCCCGTTTTTATAAGTTCGTTCAGTTTGTCATTTAATCTGGTTTTTTCCTGTTGAGCTTCTTTGAGCCGGTTTTCCAGCTCGGCCTTCACCTTCTCAGCTTCACTTAATTTTGAGGTAAACTTGCCGGTCTCAAGTTCAACCCTGGCCCTAAATTCCTCCACGGGTATGTACTTCCCCGGATCCACAGCCGGCGCCTTCTGGTTTTGCAGTATAAGGTCGCGGTATTCTCCGGATTTATCATTAAACCGTCTTTCTACTTCTTGTTTTTCCTCTTCAAGCTTGTTTATCTTTTCCATCAAGGCCTTCTTTTCCGCGTCAAAGCGTTCATTCGCCTCTTTCGCATAAATATATTTGGAAAATCCGACCTCTACCTGGCCTTTTGCCTTGCTCTGCACCGTTTTCAGTTCGGCATTGCTTTTCTCCAGCAAAGCCGACAGTTCCTCGTTTCTGGCTCCCAGTTCCGAGAGTTTTGTCTCAAGAAATTCTTTTTCCAGTTCCAGCGCCAGTTTGGAGGACGGTGTTTCTTCCTTGCCTGCCGGAGTTTTTTTCGGACCGCCGGAAAGCTGGTCTTTTTTCGCCACGTGGCCGGCCAGAAGGACCATTATTATTATCGAGAGAACGGCGCCAATAAGCCCCGCTCTAAGCGCAAAGACATTTATATTTTTTTCCCGGGACTTCATGGTAGTTACCGAAACGGCCGCGGACTTTTCAAGATTAGCGGCAGGAATAAAAAGGCCGAAGGTAAGCCCTCCGGTCCGGAGAGGGAAGTGCGCGCAGTAATATTCCTCTTTCCCGATACTCAGTGTCTCTATCCCGCCGAGGCCTTCTTCAGCCGTAGAGTTGTCCCAGAATTTGGGGTTCAGGATCCTGGCCAGGGAATTTTTAAAATTTTCACTACCGTAATTTTTAAGTTCCGCTTCGGCGGTATTTTCCGAGTTGAGCTTGAGTTTGTCATACCCGTAAATTGTTGATGCAACGAGCAGCCCGTTCTTTGAAATTAACACGGGAAAAGCATCCTCATAGGTAAATTTCTTTGCCTGATCTTTGCCTATAAGCATCTCGAGAAGCTTTTGAACGGAAAGATCCATCCCCAAAACTCCCTTATAGGTTTCATCAAGATATACAGGTATCAAATAGGTTATGGTCCAGCTTCCTGTTTCCTTGCTCCAGTAAGGTTCGGTCCAGATCTCCAGCCGGCCTTTGTTAAATTTTGGGCCTGCAAGACTATAGGGAGAAGTTTCATCATTTATAAACAGGGAATCCGGCCTTATCTTGTAATTACCCGCGGTAAACATACCTGTTCTTACGAGATTCTCTACGGCCGGGACCCAGGGAAATTTTCTTATGGCTGTATCGGTCATTATATAGATAGAACTGAGGGCCGCTCCGTTCGGATCTTCTTTGGGCATTACATTTTTCTTTGCCAGCAGGAGGGTGTTGTCAAGATACGCGCCGATCACCGGGAGCCGGAGGTCTTTGTCCTTTGAGAAAGCTTTGTAACCCCCGCAGACAAACAGATTCGCAGCGGCTTTTTCCGGGTTCCAGTAAAATTTTCCGGTGGCATCAGCTTTTATTTTTTTATAATCATCCTGCGTGAAAAAAGCGTTCTGTCTCTTAAAAACACCTTCCGCTATTTCACTTGCCATGCGCCCGGCCAGCTCAACCTTTCTTAAAAGCATCGTAAGATACCAGGAGTTTCTGGCGGTCATGGAAACCGCAGAATCCTTTTCACTTTTCAGGACGTTTGGAGTATTGGGTGTTCCGGCAGTGGTTTCGGGTTCGGAAAAAAATACAAAATAAGCCGTAAGCAGCAATACCGGGATAAGCCCCACCGCAACAAAACGAAGAGTTATGTTTCTCTTGGTTTTTTTATCCACTTTTTACCAGCCTTTTGCAAGATTTTGGTAGTCGATCTGCCTTTAATAAACGGTATACTTAAGACCTGCCCGCCGTGCTTAATAACAAGGTCCGAACCCACAATACTTTTCACGGGCCAGTCCCCGCCCTTAACCAGCACATCGGGAAGGACCGCTTTAATGACCCTGTATGGAGTAGTTTCCTTAAATTTTACCACAAGATCAACGAACGGGAATTCCGAAAGAATTTCCAGCCTGTCATTTTCCGGATTTACCGGCCTGCCCGGGCCCTTAAGGCCTTTGACCGAAGCATCGCTATTTACGGCAACAACAAGCGCGCCGCCCAACTTTCTCGCTTTTTTCAGATACCGTGTATGCCCGATATGAATAATATCAAAACAACCGTTTGTAAAAACTATTTTTTTCCCTTTTTTCTTTAAGGCTCTTACAGCCCGCACCAGCCCGGACAATGTTTTTAGTTTCTTAGAAATTCTCATGCAGAGCCTGTTTAACCTCTTCCAGGGAAAGCGGTGCCGTGCCTACCTTGCCTACGACAACTCCGGCAGCGGTATTTGCCAGGTAAGCCGCTTCAAGCAGATTTGCCTTAGCGGCCAGGGCCATGGAAAGTACCGCTATAACCGTATCGCCCGCGCCGGTCACATCAAATACTTCCCTCGCGAAAGTCGGAATATGCCGGGGTATTTTTCCTTTTTCAAACAAGGACATACCCTGCTCCCCTCGGGTGATCAGGATCGAGTCGCTCTTAACACGGGAAAGAAGTTCCTTACCTACCGCAAGCAGGGATTTTTCGTCTGTAATTGTTTTATGCACGGACCACTCGGCTTCTTTTGTGTTGGGAGTAATTACGGTCACCCCCTGATAATGAAGACAATAGGCCGGTTTGGGATCAACTGCTATTTTTTTTCTGTTCTTTTTTGCCATCCGGATAACTTCTTTAAACACAGAAGGTATCACCACGCCCTTGCCATAATCAGAAATAATGACAACATCCACTAAAGGCATAAGCTCTTCCGCTTTTGCAAGAAGCTCTCTTGCCGCAGGCGCGCTGATGGAAGCCTTTTTTTCATGGTCAACCCGGACAATTTGCTGCTGCTGGGCAATAATGCGTGTTTTTAGTACGGTCGGCCTTTCTGCAACGCGGATCAAACCTCCGGAGGAAACACCTTTTTTTGAAAGTTCAGAAGAGAGTTTTGTGCCGTAGTAATCATCTCCCGTAATGCTTAAAAGCTGCGCGTTTCCGCCCAGGCTGCTGATAAGTGAGGCCACATAGGCGGCTCCGCCGGGGAAAAATGACCTGGATTGTTCTTCTACAATAGGAACAGGCGCTTCCGGAGAAATTCTATTTACTTTTCCAAAGATATATTCATCAAGAATGGCATCCCCAAACACTAAAACACGGGTGTCCTTAAACTTTTTAAGTATGTTTTCAAGTCTTTTCCTGTCCATATCCACCCCTTGGGTAATAATTAAAAGAAGCTCAAAAGAAACTCCCTGCTATATATTATACATTATAGAAGCTGAAAAGTTAAGAGAAAAACCCTATTGCCGGAATTTGATCTGCAGGGCAGTTTTTAAAGGCAGGCAGAGATAATATAACTTGATTATGCGTTTTAATTTAAGGCCTACAGGCCTTCTCCGTTGAAAAATAACCCGGAAAGAAAAGCCGGCCGGGAGGATTTAGAATTTTACCGCATGGCCAAGCCAAAACATAAACAAAACCGCCGCGGCATGCAGTATCCACCAGCCTATTTTGGGGAAGAAAAATCTAAACATTTTGCCTCCTGCTCAATAACATCCCCCGCCGCGGCAAATTCTCACCGCATGCGAAAGCTACACTGACAAATATAACCTTCTGTAATGTTTTTGCACTTGTGCTTTAGCCTACTTCCAGAATATTGCACCAAGAATATACGCAAGTGACATGCCCAGCAGGTGCACCAGCCACCAGCCCGGGGTCAAGTATTTGAAGCTTGCGGGTATTTTCATTCTGCCTCCGGTTCTCTAATAAAATGGCTTTCATAAACCGCTTTTGAAAGAAAAAACTTACCGGCAAGTACGGCAATATCGGCAAACAGGGTATTAAGGAATATTTTCCCCGGAGTGAAAGGCGCGGTAAAATGGGCATAGGAAAAATGTGCCATAGTAATGATCCCCAGAATAACTATCATTCCGTTCAGCAGATATGCAAAAGCAGCTGTTTTTTTATAACTAAACATTACAATAACCACGGTCAGGCTGATAAGCCCGCATATAAACGGGATAAAATTCGCCGGTTTGTCCAGAGTATGTATCCTCAGGTGGAGTAAAAAACCTCCCAGAGATACCAGGAATAAGGCGGCGAGCATACTTGTTCTTAAGCTTTTTATTTTCATAAAACCTCCGGTCAGCCTACCAGCACCATAAGCGCCATCATACCGATACCGATAGCAATACAGACAAATTGTATCACGGATTTTACCAGTCCATTCTCTGCATAAAGTTCAGGAAGCAGATCCGACCCCGCGAGATAAATAAAACCGCCCGCCGTAACGGGCAGCAACGCAAGTTTGAAGCCTTCAGAAACATTGCCTATCATTAGGGTCACGACCGCGCCAAGTATAGAGGCCAGAGCGGAAAGAAAATTAAAGAGCAGGGCTTTTTTGATAGAAAGCCCCCCGTGGATCAACGCGGCAAAATCTCCTATTTCGTGGGGGATCTCATGCAGGATAACGGCAAAAGAAGTAACGAGGCCCAGCTTTGTATCCACCATATAACTTGCGGCGATCACCATACCGTCTATGAAATTATGAAAAGTGTCTCCGGTCAGGATTATTATTACAAACGGCTTTGGATGCCCTGCGCAGTGATCGGCATTACAGGTCCGCCATCTGATACTTTTTTCCAATATGAAAAATATCATAATGCCCGCAAGAATAAGAAAAGGCACTTTCAGGCTGTCATTTCCAAACTTGCTGAAGGATTCCGGAATAAGGTGAATAAAAGCATCGCCAAAAAGTGCGCCCACGGCAAAACAAACAAAGAAAAGCAGGATCTTATTCAAAGTCTCCCGTTTTAAAGCCATAGTAAGAACACCGATAAGCGAGATGAGACTGACAAGGATAACACTTGCTAAAGTATAGGCCCAGATATGCATAAAGCTCCTTACTGCAAAACAGTACACCCTGAGTAATGCTTTCGAAAATTCAGACTAAAACCTTTATACTCTTTGCACGGCTACTTTTCAAGACACGTTTTCACGGAATATTTTCAATAATTTCTGAGTTTTACCGCGGCATCCAGCATAGTCATAAAATTATCGTAATTTGTACCCACGGCAATGCTGTGCGTGCTCCCAAAAATATATTTGCCGCCGGGCTTACAATATTCCATAGCATTCCTGACATCGTTAATAATATCTTCTTTTGTTCCTCTCACAAGGTTTTCCACCTTGCACCCTCCCCAGAGGGTCATTTTTTCCCCGTACTCTTCCTTTAATTTTTTCATATCCATTCCGGCGGAGATCTGTATCCCCTGGTAAGCATCATAACCGGCTTCAACAAAAAGATCCATTAACAGCCAGTTATTGCCGCAGGCATGTTTTATTATTTTCAAGCCTTTCTTATGGAGTTCTTCCACCCTTTTTATTATGAAGGGAAGGCCCAGCTCCCTGAAAATTTGCGGGGATATCATAGGCCCCATATTGCTCGAATAATCCACACCCCAAACCGTACCGTCCAGCTTTCTGTCCAGGTAATATTTATCTCTCTTTGAAGCAAAATTCGACCAGGTTAGAAGGGTTTTTTTAATGAGTTCCGGATGCTCAATAAGTTCTACGAATCCCCGTTCCATTCCGCCAAGAAAAGGCAGTTCCATCCCTCCCCCGGTTTCACCGAGAATATACTTTGAACCTCCGAACTCTTTTATGACCGCGTCCACCGCCTCAAAAACAGAAGGATCGACCGTGGCAAATTCCGGGTCAAGTCCAAGATCCTCCCGTATTTCCCGGGTCCATTGAGCGGGATCATGAACGATGGTGAGATCCCTTGTAAGTTCCGAGTATTTCAGGATCCGGCCGTCCTTATATTCCCAGGTTGTTTCGTCAATTTTTTTCGGTGCTTCGGGCTTGAAGCCTTTTGGCGGGGCGTATATATGGGAAATATTGATAAGATCCATCAGGTCAAGCTTTTTAAAAAGAGCTATGCAATCTTCTTTCCAGGATTGCACAACTTCGTTCCTTCTTCCCTCCCAGAAAGCGATCTGGCATTTTGCCTTAGCGCGAAAATAAGTTTCATGTCCGAGGATCCTTTCAACAGTATCACAATCAATTGCAAATTCACCCAGCGGAACCTTGTCCGGTATTTCTCCGGCTAAGACTTTTTTTACCCTCTCTTTTGAGTTCATTCTAATATGTTATATAAGTAGAAGGGGTTTTTCAACGGTTTAATTGACTATCGCGGCCTATTTTTCTACGCAGGGCTTTTTTTCTTGCTTTACCGGGGGTTTTTCATATATTATGAAGCATAAATACTAATTAAAAGGGGGCAGTATGAAAAATTTCCTGGCAATGCTGGCGCTGCTGGCGCTGTTCACAGTTCCGCTCTTTTCGGATAATATGGATAAAGATAAGGAAAAAAGATATAAAGACATCAAAAAAATGCTGGATGCCACTCAGGCCGTAAAGATGTTCGACCAGATGAAAAATAGTATGAAAGCCAGTGTCGGAAAAATGGTTCAGGAATCATTAAAAGATAAGGACCTGGAAATGACAGACGAGGTGAAAAAACTTTATGACGATTTTATGTCAAAGACTCTTGATATGAGTATGGGCATGATAAAAATAGAAGATATCATCAATGATATGATACCTTACTATGACAAATACCTGTCCAATGAGGATATTAAGGCAATAATAGCTTTTTACGAAACTCCGGCAGGCAAAAAGTATCTTGACGCGGCACCAAAAATAATGATGGATTATATGCCAGCTATGATGGAGAAGATGGGTTCCAGCATGAAAAATATTCAGGCAGAAACACAAAAAATGGCCAAAGAATTTGCTGAAAAAATTATGGCCATAAAAGAAAAGCAGAAGAAAGAAAGAGAAGCCAAAGACAAGTAATATTTTCCTCTGATAAAAAGGCGGCTAAAACTTGCCGCCTTTTTTATTACGGGAAACAAGAAGTCCGGTCACTTTTCATCCGCCTTTCAGCAGTTCCAGCATTTTTCTATCAAGTTTGTGCCCGTTAAAATTCTCATAAATCACATCTTTTCTATTGCTGTCCAGAATTCCGAACTCTCCGCGGAAATTCCACAAGGCCCAGCCCCAGCCGGCCTGCTTCCAGTTATCAAGGCAGTCTTTCATCCACTTCAGAGTGACTTCATGCGGTGTCCGGTTAAACGCGCCCCATTCCCCCACGAGCACGCCGCACCCCTTCTCCTCGAGCTTCTTCCAGGGGACTATGTTTTCTCTCCACATATATTCCCGGTCCACCATCTCGCCCGTCTTAAAGGGAACGGCACTATCTTTTATATCGAAAACAACATTCCCCTGCCGTACACCCCATTGATTTTGAGGCCGAAGTACCGCTCCGTTAATTTCTATTTCCGAGAAGGTAAGCCAGTCACCCTCGGCATTAAATAATTCTATGCTTCTTGTCCCTTCCGGGATATCGCAAAAGTAATCCTTCTCGTAGATGTTCTGGTAAATTTGCCATTCTTTATTATAAACTTCTTTTTTCCAGTCCCCTTTACCGGGCCCGCACTTAAATACCTGATCCAATGCTGTTTTGCCGTCAACTTTTACAACGAGCCGTGATAACGAAGATACAATATCAACCCTTACACGGAGTTTTGTTCTTTCTTTAAATCCGCCTTCTAGCACCAGCGGCGACATCAGATCTTTTTTTGCGGGACCGTAAAGAAAACTGTTTATTTTCGGCATCGGCCAGATCGGGACGGGATACCTGTCGGCACCTTGCACCCAGGAGGCCTTGTAATGGCTTACATTTGAAGGAAAATACCCGCGTGTTGCCTGCACTATTTTCAACGGCAGCAATTCTTCCACGGGTTTCGTCCCCCACTCAAGGCCGTCGGCAATTATCAAGCGGTTGGGATCTTTCTTTCGAATGGCCTCTGCCATAATTTTTACGACTTTATAATATACCCCGGCATCCATGCCTTTCGGTTCATTAAAAAGGTTAAAACTAAGGTCTTTACCGGGAATATTTTTGTACCTTTCTGCGAAATAGGCCCAGTGAAAAGCGCATGCCTTCTGGGTTTCCGTATCGGTCCAAAGGTCCGTTTTCTCCTTCGGGTTTTCATTCACCGAATACCCCGGAGCCCGGTGGAAGTTCATACACACATGGATCCCGTACTTCTGTCCCCATTCCACCGCCTGATCTATCTCTTTCAGCACCTCATCATTAATTTTATAAACATCGTTATCTTTTATCCAGACCCGGTAATCCATAGGAAGCCGGACAAAATTAAAACCCAGAGAAGCTATCAGCTTGAAATCTTCCTCGCTAAACGGCTTGTTAGACCATTCTCTGGAAAACTTTTCTAAAAGATTAAAACCCCGCCATCTCGGTAAATGCCGGTAATTCACGGGCTCCTCCGCCAGGGACAGAGAAGTACAAAAAACCAGGAGCATAAAGACATATTTTCTCATTTTGTTCTCTCTTTTTCATTCCGGCCGCAACGGCCTAGTTTATCAGCTCTCTCGATGTATCCGGCAATTACCAATGACCAGATCAATATTTTATAGACTTTATGGACCTTACGAACCTTTACAGACGTTTTTTACCTTACCGGATCAGGAAAGCTCACCAGATCTATCTGGGACGGATCATTTTCCGGGGTGTTTTTTATATTTACTATCCACGGAACGATATATACCCGCCCGGCGGGGTGCGGTATTACAGAATGGGTAAGTGCCATACAGCGGCCGTCTTCGAGCTGTATTATCCCCCAGTCAGTGTATTTTCCGGTTCGAAGATTATAAGTAATAAGCTTAAGCAAAGCGCCTTTGTGCCCGTATTTTCTTGGATCCTGCCCGCAGGCCCTTGGAATTCCCGTGATATAATAAATTGTCTCTTTATCAAGTCCCAGAGACAGCCCGCCGTAACCGTAGTGATACGGCTCGTAATCACCGCTCTCCCTGATAGGCCTGGCGGACAGCCGTTCAATAAGTTTTATCTCGGGTTTTGCAGGATCAAAGCTGAAAAGATAACCTGTTCTGGGATGCGTGCCGAAGAATAATTTATGCTTCGCGCTCCAGAATATCTCGCGCCAGTTATAAGCCATATGCCCGGGTTTATGCGGGTCATGCTGGCCGAACATATCGCGCTTCATAGAAATCCCTTTAAGCTTTTCTATTCTGTCTTTGGCGTAATTATAACGGTTTATAGTTCCGTCTGAATGCGTGAAAAATACCGAGCCGTCAACCGGATAGACTGCAAGAGCGCGGCAAAGGACAAGATACCGGGCCCCTTTTCCGACTTCCCCGTCCAGAAAGCAAGGGCCGAAATCACGGTAACGTTTTTCCTCTATATCATAATAAGCAAAAGTCCCGCTCGGCCAGGTGATCATATAAAGCCGTTTGCGTTTTTTATCCATGTTGAATGTTATTATGCCCTCACCCTTGACCGGAATTCCAAAATCCGTGACTTCCCCTGTCGTCATATCATAAGAGGCACAATGCCCGCCCGGATACGGTTTATAGCCCGAAGGTATTACAGAAGCAGGTACTTCCTTGTTGCTGCCTTTCTCGGTAACAAAATAGCCTATGTGCGTTGAGAAATATAGTTTTTTATCCAATTCAAAATATGGAGCATGGCTTTTCCCCTGGGATACCATCCTGGAATTGCTTTCACCCAGTGCTTTTCCGAAATCCCATAAAACCTTAACTTCATCTTTTACGGGATCATAGCGGCACATTGAAGCATGCTTGTCATGCTTGTGGGTGCATAAGGTGTAGTAGATACACCCGTCGCTTGCCAGCATTGCGGAGTAAAAATGCGAGTCCGTTTCCACTCCTGCAGGATGGACTTTTGCCCGTATTATCGGTTCCTCTCCAAAATATTTTTTTGCTCCGTGCATATAGGCTCCTTTCGCGGTCTTTAAGGTTATTTATGCAAAAACACTCTACCTGTATAATTCTCCGGAATTTCTGAATTCCTTGCCGTCCCATTTATAGATAACTGTCCTGGTAACCATGGCCGCCGGTAAAAGCTCTCTATAGTTAAGCTCTTTGAATTTTTCTCTTAGCTCCGTTATAAGGCCGCCCGGGCTGTTTATGGTTTTTGTTTCTATCAATTCACCCGTACCGTCATTATCAAGATCCTGGAAGCGGACACTGAAGCTTTCTCCTTCAACGGCATACATTTCACGGAGGCCGCTATCGGGGCCTGAACCATAAACTTTGCCGGTAGAATTGCAAACGCAAACCCCGTATTCCAGCAATATAATATCCCCGGCCGTCTTTCCGAGCGGAAAAACAGCGGCATTTATAAAAGTATTCCCTTCTTCTTTCGAACTGAAAATTACTTTATACCTTCCGTTTTCCAGTTTTTGATATATATAAAGCATCAGCTCTTCACGCTCGGCTTCTCGGCTATAGAGCGCAAGCAAAAGCTCTTTTTTATTGAACTCAACCCTGTCAAGTCTTTTTAATTTATTTTTGCCTGCTATTTCAAGTATTCCGTATTTTTTAGCGTCAATTAAAGGGATACTCTCTTGGGCGCTGGGTAAATAGTCCTTACTTTCCCTGCCCGTATTATTTCTTTCAAGATATTCATTTAACAGCCCTGTTTTATTGCTGTTTTTTATTTTCCACTCGCGGACAAAGGCCTCAAGGGGTTGTTCTTTATTAATTATGGCTGTTGCAGGTTTTTGCGGCGCCGCGCAGCCGGTCAGCACGGCCGCTATTGCCAGGAGAATTTTTATTTTCATTTGTTCTGGAACCTCTTCATTTAATATAAATTGACCGGTGGGATAGATTATACGAAGATCAGTCGCAAATAAAAGGCCCTGGAAGACTGTATTCTTCCGGAATTCTTCTTTCTTTTTTCCCGTTGGAAACAATAAAATAATAATCCGTTACCGGTTCGGCCAAAGAATAATCACAGGTAAACCTTACCGACTTCATATAATTGGCCTCCGCACCCGTTGACATAGCAAAGTGCTTCCCGTTTATGACCGCTTCCACTTTAGTCGCAGGCAGCTCATTAGCATCAAAATAATAGCCGTAGAACTTCACAATTTCCCCTTTTTTGCCGTTATTCCTGTCAACATCCCCGGCCATAAAGTAAGGCGGCTGGGCCTGGTCAGCTTTGAACTCAAAATATTTCGCGATAGAACGGACGATCAACTCACCGTCCTGCATTATATCCTCATTCCGTCTGAAAAAAGGTTTTTCCGTTTTTAAATACTCTGCGGTCAGAACAAATGAACTTTCCCCCTGGAAGGTAATGGCGTTCGGAAAAACATTCAGAAAACTATTACCCATAAACCCTTTATTGGCTTTACCGAACTCCGCTGTAGTTCTCCACGGAAGATTCGCCTTCAAAAGCTTCAATAACTTTTTAGAGTTTTGCCTGTTTTCCTTTGCAAAGTCGCCCTGGTGGAAGCTGGGAAGGCTATAGTCAGAATGATTGGTCAGGAGTATATCTATTTCTTCGCCTTTACCTTTAATTTTGTTCCAGAAGTCTTTCATTAACCTAACTTCATTATAGACGGATTCTTCCCCCCACTGGTCGGGAAAATGAACAAACCCGGTACCCTTCGGGTCAAGAGGGTAATTTGTAGTTCCCATAGCCACCCCGTCAGCCGAAAGCAGCGGGAATATGTAGAAAACAGTGTTCTTTATAACCTCTTTTGAATCCGTATCCCCAGACAAGAGAAATTTAATCATACCTTCCGCAACCCAGGAACCCCCGGCCTCGTAGGAATCTTCCCTACCCACTATAAGCACCTTCTTTTTAGCCGTATCCTGAACGCTTTTATCGGTAATCCTGAAATAAGTTATGGGCAGCTTCTTGAATTTTGAATTACCAATGCTGTCAATCGTAACTCTCGGGTCTGCTTTCAGTTTTTCCGCCAGATTTGCCAGGGTTGTATTTGTCCAAGGCGGGAAATATGAAACCAGGGCCTCATCCTCCCTGAAAACATGGGAAAAGGATTGAAGCAGATTTCCTTTATAAGTCGTGCCGGAAAGTGTTGACGGGTCTTTCGGTGCAAAAATGGTATTTTTTACGATCT
>CAITEH010000085.1 GCA_903891415.1 Candidatus Firestoneibacteriota bacterium | reverse complement strand
TCCCAATCTCAATCAGTGGAATCATTCTTCCTGCTAAATCATAGTCTTTCTTTCCCAATCTCAATCAGTGGAATCATTCTTCCTGCTAAATCATAGTCTTTCTTTCCCAATCTCAATCAGTGGAATCGCTCTATCAGACTTCCATTATTTCTTTTTCTTTATCCGTCAATGTTTTATCTATCTGCTGTATATACCTGTCCAAAGTTTTCTGGATCCTATCCTTCTCTTTTTTTTGCTGATCTTCGGATAATTCACCCTTGGTCTTTGCCGAGTCAACCTCTTCATTAGCGGCCCTCCGGTGGTTACGCAGGGACACTTTTTCTTCTTCCCCGACTTTTTTTGCGAACTTCACGAGCTCTTTTCTGCGTTCTTCTGTAAGCGCGGGAATATTTATACGGATGAGCTTGCCGTCATTCACGGGATTTAAGCCCAGATCAGATTTCTGAATGGCTTTTTCAATCGCGGGAAGAGCTCCCGCATCCCAGGCCTTAATTTCTATAAGCTTTGCCTGGGGCACATTGATAGAGGCAACCTGGGACAGGGGAACCTGGCTGCCATAATATTCAACTTTCACGCTGTCCAGGATAGAGGCATTGGCCCGCCCGCTCCGGATCGTGGCTAATTCCTTGCCAAGATGATCAACGCCTTTTTTTAGTTTTTCCTCGTATTGAGCAAAATTAAAAGACATACTACCTCCTCTAATAAAGTCTAAAGGTCTGCAACGTCTATAAAGTTCAAAAATCTTACACCAGGATGGCATTTATTTAGTCAAAAACCAAGAACCCGGCACCCGAAACCTATTTTCTAATTCACCATTGTTCCGATCTTTTGTCCTGATATTGCCTTGATTATTGAGCCCTTTTGTTTAAGATCAAATACAATTATAGGAATATTATTTTCCATACATAAGGAAACAGCCGTAGTATCCATGATCTTAAGCCGTTTATTTATGAAATCCATGTAACTGATAGAATCATACTTTTTTGCGGATTTATCTTTCTTGGGATCCGAGGAAAAAACACCGTCAACCTTGGTGCCCTTCATTACCACTTCGGCACCTACCTCAGAAGCCCGGAGCGCCGCGGCCGTGTCCGTTGTAAAATACGGATTACCGGTACCGGCGGCAAAAATAACGACCCGGCCTTTTTCCAGATGCCTGACCGCCCTGCGCCTTATATAGGGTTCCGCCAGTTTTTCCATCTCTAT
This sequence comes from Candidatus Firestoneibacteriota bacterium, assembly GCA_903891415.1. Lineage (GTDB taxonomy): Bacteria > Oederibacteriota > D2-FULL-39-29 > D2-FULL-39-29 > D2-FULL-39-29 > CAIYPD01. The sequence continues at coordinate 109,825 of CAITEH010000085.1, read as the reverse complement.
GGCGGTAACCACCCTTGTAAAAACGCCTACTTTTTCAAGTGAATCCTGCAGAGCCAGCCCGTTAATGACCGTCGCAAGCATACCCATGTAGTCGGCATTAACTCTATCCATGTCCCTGGCAAAACTTCCCCTGAAAATATTGCCGCCCCCGAGAACTATCGCTATTTCCACATTCAAAGTTTCTTTTGCTTTCTTTATTTCCAGCGCAAGGTTCCTGAGAGAGGTAGGGTTCAGCCCCAGCTCGTTCTCATCAGACAGCGCCTCTCCGCCAAGCTTCAGCATTACTCTTTTATATTTTGGCCGGGCTTTTTCCATGATCACTCTCCAATCTTGAATCTTGCAAATCTTTTAATCACGATATTTTCCCCGATCTTGCCTATTTTCTGGGCAACAAGGTCCTTTATCTGGATCTTATCATCCTTAATAAAAGCCTGGTCCACCAGGCAGAAATCTTTGAAATACTTTTCCAGTTTGCCTTCAACTATTTTATCAACTATGTTTGCCGGCTTTCCGGATTTCGCAACTTCATCCTTGTAGATCGCTTTTTCTTTTTCCAGTACTTCGGGCGGCACATCTTCCCTTCTGACATAAATAGGGTTCATGGCGGCCACCTGCATCGCGATGTCTTTTACAAGTTCCTTAAAATCATCCGTCCTCGCGACAAAATCCGTCTCACAGTTGACTTCCACCATCGCGCCGACAGTACCTTCCATATGGAGATACGCGTAGACCAGCCCGGATCTGACCGTTTTGGCAGACCTTTTCTGGGCAGAGGCCGCGCCTTTTTTTCTTAATATTTCCACGGCTTTTTCAATATTGCCGCCTGTTTGTTCTAGTGCTTCCTTGCAGAGCATCATGCCTGCACCGGTCTTCTCCCTTAATTCTGCTATTGTTTTTGCGGCAACCATTATTCAATGCCCCCTTCTTTGACAATTTTCTTCTTTGTTGCGGTTTTTTTCAGTTCGGGTTCTTCTTCAAACTTGCTTATGACCGTTTCAATTTCTTCGTCAATATCTACCGGTAATTCATCCACGGCTATCACCGGGGTTTCTTCCGTATCCAGTAAAGGCGCAATTTCAGAAGTATCAGGCGCTATTTCCGCAGTTTCCGGGGCTTTCTTATCTTCGATCATTGCGGATTCATTCTTTCCTTTTTTACCTTCAAGTACGGACTCCGCGATAAGGCCTGTTATCAATTTGATGGACCGGATAGCGTCATCGTTGCCCGGAATAACGTATTCTATCTCGTCCGGGTCAGCGTTGGTGTCGGCTACACCGACAACCGGTATCTCCAGTTTGGCAGCTTCAAGTATCGCGGTGTGTTCTTTCTTGGTATCAACCACAAAAAGCGCTGCCGGCAATCTGTCCATATGCCGGATACCGCCCAGTACTTTGTTAAGTTTCCCCATCTCTTTTTCGAGTTCCATGACCTCGTGCCGGGGAAGTTTATCAAAGACTTCCGCTTTCATTTTCTCTATTTCTTCGAGGCGCTTTATGGATTTTTTTATGGTCTTAAAGTTCGTAAGCATGCCGCCGAGCCATCTGAAGGAAACGTAGAACATTCCCGCGCGTTTGGCTTCTTCCGTTATAATTTCCTGGGCCTGGCTTTTGGTGCCTACAAAAAGCACCGAACCGCCGGCTTCAGAAACGCTGCGGATAAAATCACAGGCTTCTTTGAGTTTTTTTACGGTTTTCTGGAGATCTATGATATAGATCCCGTTCCTCTTCCCATAAATGTATTTTTCCATTTTTGGGTTCCATCTCTTGGTTTGGTGTCCGAAGTGGACTCCTGATTCGAGCAGCGACTTGATAGAAATGACGGGCATAATGCGTATTCCTCCTGTGGTTTTTTACATTCGCCGCGTCATCCTTTGGCGGGCCCTCGTACAAGGGACCCCCGCTTCTGTCAGCAAGCGTGTAAGATTTTTGCTTATTATATAGATTTTTTTTAGCTTTTGCAAGGGAAAACTGTGAAAAACTATAAAAACCCCGTAAAAGCAGCGGAAAAACATACACAAGAACACCGGAACCGGAAAAAGCTAAAAAAGAAGGGAAAGCCGTTTTGAGCTAATAAGCTGTTTTCAGACTATTTCGACTTTTTTTGCGCCATTACGGGATCTGACGACATCACCTATGATAACGGGCTTTTCGCCGCAGGCTTTAAGTAATTTCATGGCCTTATTTGCAGCTTCAGGCGCAACAAAGATACACATTCCGATGCCCATATTGAAAGTACGGTACATCTCTTTGTCTTCAAGATTGCCCAGCCCGGCGATCAATTCAAACACAGGAAGAGGTTTCCAGCTCTTTTTCTCAATAACTACGCCCACTCCCTCGGGCAGTATTCTTGGTATGTTATCGGTAAAACCGCCGCCTGTAATATGCGCGAGGCCTCTTACTTCTATTTTATTAATAAGCTTAAAAACGGGCCCGGTATAGGAACGGTGCGGGGCCAGGAGCGCCTTGCCGACCGTGGTCTTTAATTTTTTCAAATAGGTGTTAACTTTGTATCCCGCTTTATCAAAAAGGAGTTTTCTTGCCAGGGTATAACCGTTAGTATGCAGCCCGGTAGATCTTAAGCCGATAATTTTATCACCCGCTTTAATATTCCTGCCGTCTATTATTTTATCCTTTTCAACTATTCCGACAACAAGGCCTACAAGATCAAGATCATTACCCCTGTAGACATCCGGCATCTGTGCGGTCTCACCGCCCACCAGGGCGCATTTTTCCGCTTTGCAGGCCGTTACCAGCCCTTTTACTATTTCACCGACAACTTCAGGCGTGGTTTTCGCCATCGCGATATAATCAAGAAAAAATAAAGGCCTGGCACCGTGCACCAGGATATCATCTGCGCAGTGGTTAATAAGATCCACACCTACGGTATCATATTTTTTCATCAGGGAAGCAACTTTCAACTTGGTACCGACACCGTCAACGCTGGAAATAAATACGGGCTTTTTATATTTTAAATGTTCAATTGAAAAAAAGCCGCCAAACTTTCCGATCTCGGAAAGAACCCCCGGAGTAAATGTGGCTTTTACCAGGGATTTTATTTTCTTTTTCGCCGCATCGGCAATATCAATGTTAACACCCGCGCTGGCATAGTCAAAACTTTTTTTCATAAGCTACCTTTCAAACTCCATTTTATCCGGCTCTTTATTGAATTCCACGGGATATTCCCCGCAGAAACAAGCCATGCAATAGTCTTCTTTTTTTCCGCCTACGGCTTTGACCATGCCGTCAGCGCTTAAATAGCAAAGTGACTCAACTTTGAGATATTTTTTTATTTCCTCAACGGTATGCGAGGCTCCAATGAGCTCGGCCCTGGTCGGAGTATCAACTCCGTAAAAACAGGGATGGGTAATAGGCGGGCTGCTTATCCGCCAGTGCACCTGTTTTGCCCCCGCTTTCCGGAGCATTTTCACCAGTTTGCGGCTCGTCGTACCTCTTACGATGGAATCATCTATTACCAGCAGGTCTTTATTATTCAAGATCTCCTTTACGGGATTATATTTAATTTTGGCGCCGAAATCCCGGATGGCCTGGCTCGGCTCAATAAAGGTCCTGCCGATATAATGATTACGAATAATACCGATCTCATACGGGGTTCCGCTTTCACTCGCATACCCTGTAGCCGCTGAATTGGCTGAGTCAGGTACCGGGATCACGCAATCCGCGGCGGTAATTTTACACTCTTTAGCAAGCTCGGCACCCAGAGCCTTTCTGGCTTTTTGGACGCTCTGCCCGAAGATATAGCTGTCCGGCCTGGAAAAATAAATAAACTCAAATATACACTTCTTAGGTCTTTGCGGCTTAAAGGGCTTTATGGACCTCAGCCCGTTTTCATTAATTATTATCATCTCTCCCGGTTCAACCGCTCTTATGTATTCCGCATCGATTATATCAAAAGCACAGGTCTCGGAAGCCAGCACATAGCCATTGTCTTTTTTTCCAATGCTGAGCGGCCGGAAATTCCAGGGATCCACAACTCCGATAAGCTCTTTCTCGGTAAGCACCACGAGAGAGAAAGCTCCATTTACTTTTTTCAGGGAATCGACAAGCATATCTTCAAAAGTATTTTTCTTGGACTGGGCCAGCAGGTGAATGATAACTTCCGTATCCGTTGTTGAAGAAAAAATAGAACCGTCGGCTTCCAGAACAGACCGGAGCAGATCCGCATTTACCAGGTTCCCGTTGTGAGCCATAGCCAGCTGTCCCCGGCAGTAGGAAACGGTCAAGGGCTGGGCGTTCTTAATAGAGGAAGTTCCGGTAGTTGAATACCTGCAATGCCCTATGGCCGACCGGCCCGGCAGCCCGGCAAAAACATCCGGAGAAAAAATATCCGAAACAAGCCCCATTTTTACAAGTGAATGTATTTTCGCGCCGTCGGAGGAAGCAATGCCGGCGCTTTCCTGGCCGCGATGCTGGAGGGCATAGAGCCCCAGATAGGTAAGTTTTGAAGCTTCTTCTACATTATAAACACCGAAGATTCCGCACATATTTATATCATACCATTTTTCGGACCGCTTGTAAAGGTTGCCTGTTGATGCAGTTTTCTGCAGACATACACTGTCTCTGAAAAAGAAAAACAAACGGGCCTTGCTTTCGCTGCAAATTCTCTTTTTACCGTAAAAGGGGCTTTTTCAGCTCTCTTTAACCTTGCCCGCTCCATAAATTGCCTTATTTCCGCCGGCAGCTGCCAAAGAACACAGGCTTAACGCAGGAGTTTTTTGTAATACTCTTCTACCAGGTCCTTATATTTTTGCGGGAGTTTTTCCTTCATGGCATCCAGTATATCCTCTCTGAATTCTTTGGGAGGTTTATACTCCTTTTTCTGCGGCAATTTTTGTTTTCCCGTGTGAATGCCCCTGTTCCCGCCCCTTCCGCCATTGCTTCCGCCGGCTGCTGAAAAAATAGCCGGGCCGGAACCGCTTGCTCCGCCGCCCTGCGGCAACTCTTCCATTCCCTTGCCCAGATCCTCAAGATGCGAAATAGCGGCCTGCTCGCCGTCTAAAGCCCCGTAGGCGTCTTTGCCCTGAAGTTCTTCCGAGGCATTTTTCATACCCTCCTCAGCTCCGGAAATATCGTTTTGGAAAGCCCCGGCAGGAAAGCCGTCCGCCCCCGCGAAATTAAGCTTTTCCTTAAATTTCGAAAGCTTATTTTTAAGTTCTTCCTGCTTTTTCTTGAGCCCTTCACAGGCAGGATCTTTATTTTCCCCGTTATTTTTACCTTTCGCGGCACTTTGGAAGAGCACCAGTATTTCTTTTTCGATACCGCCAACTTTTTTAAGACCGGCATTTATTTCCGCCAGGCCGTCCCTCTCTTTTTCTTTTATTTTTCGGGCTTCTTCTGTTCCGGTTATTTTCTTAAGTTCGGCTAAACGTAAAGAGGCCTGCTGTTCCAGCACCCCGCAATATCTCATACCGCTTTCTGCGATCCCCGCCGCCAGGGTCAATTCAACAACGGCAGAGGAAAATATATTTTCCTTAAGATCTTTAAGCAGTTTTCCGGTAAGAGGCACCAGTTCCCTTACGCCTATGCCCTTCACGGTCTCTGTATATTCACCGAGTTTTTTTTCCGCCAAACCGTTAAAAGTCTGCCCGGCAATATTTACCGCTTCCTGCTGTTTTTTTATTATTTCCTCTATAAGTTTCTCCTGGCCGGCCAAAAGCTCCTTAAGCCCTTCCGCGGCTTCCTTTGCCGTATCCGCGTAAATATTTTTCTCTTCCCGGAGCATTTCTTTTATAGCTTTCCCCAGCTCGCCGGCCTGTTTCAGCATATTTCTCTGCCTGGCCATGCCGCTGGACTCAAGCATCTTCCGCAGTGACTCCAGCATTTCGCTCATTGCGTTGTTTAGTTCCTGTGCCAGCCGTTTTGCCGCTTCTTTATCACCGCTCCTTATGGACGCCTCCAATTCCTTCAAAAGCTTAGCTATTTTTCCCATATCAAGCCTGCTCATTTGAGCGTTCTTTAAAGTTTCCTCAGGGACTTTCAATGCCGTTGCCATAAGTTTTTCCGCGAGTTTTGCCAGGTCATTCTGAAGCCCCTCAAGATCGGCAAGCATCCTGGCCAGGTCGGGCTCGCCGGATATTTTCAGTTTTTCCAGCTGCGCCAGAAAATCCTCCTGTCTGTTCTTAAAATTGTCCGCGGACTTAAGTAGTTCCTCAAAATTCTCCGCCTCTGCCGGATCTTCTTGCTTTAAATATTCCTGAAGCGATGGTATTTTTATCCTGACTTTCTGTGAAACCCCTCTCTTGGGCCCGTCCAGCACATCATTATCAAAAGCTTCCACATAAAGCCCCAGGTCATCTCCAAAAGTAAGGCCGGCCTTAGCAAGGTCAAGCTCTAACTCCCCGGAGTCATGAAGTTTTGTCCCGGCATTTCGCACTAGCGGTGTGCGTTTTTCCTGCCCGTGCTTCTCACAGACCAGATTGACCGAGGTAACTCCAAAATCATCGGTATATTCATAAACGACCTTTAGCTCCGCATCCGGGGCGGCAATAAGTTCCTGATTGGGAAATATCATGTTTACCCGCGGGTTCTCGTCACGGATAACCTTAATATTATGAAAAACTCTTTCGACGCCGGAACGGCCCTGCCTGTCAGTCAAACCTATTTTATATTCCAGATCTTCCTTGATGACCAGGCTAAAGGCGGGCCTGAGCGGATCAGCTATATTGAGCGGAGAATAAAAATCCCTGCCGCCTTCAGTGCCGGCCGCAAAACCCCCGGCTACCGGTTTGCTGGCCGTGCCTGAAATTTCCAGCCTCGAGTTCTTTAAGGCTTCAGCATTTCCGCCTTCCTCAAATATCTTAACGTCCATCCCTGTATAAGCAGGATAATGGACCTTTACTTTCAGGTCGCCGATCTCCGGGATTCCGGTAAGAACCCTGTAGTTTGAAACGGCCGAAGTATCCAGGGAGGGATCAAAAAGCCGGAGCAGGGAATACTTCATCAAGTAAGGCGGAAACACACACAACACGCTAAAAATAATTAAAAGAACACAAAAAAACATCCCCTCTTTCCTGAGGCCCGGGAAGGCCCGCACTCCGGAAAATATCGCAGGAACTATTTTACTGTCAGACCGCTTTAGATATTCTTCGGTGATCTCGCGTGAGGTCTCTTTCAGTTCTCCTCTTTCAAGCTTCCTCGCAAGCTGAAGAAAGTTAATAATATCATCCTTAAGCCGGCTGTCCTGTCTTTGAACCAGAAGCGCGGCCTTATCATCGGTGAGCTTGCCGCTAACCGGCCTGATAAGAAAAATAAAAATTGCCGCGAAGAGAACAACTAAATAACCGCCGAAGAAAAAATATCTGAAATTCGCGGAAAATTCAACCAGCGCGTCAAGCAGGCAGAAAATATTGCAATAAGCCAGGTTCACTCCCGCGAAATACAGGCTTCCGCGAAAAAGAGTCAAAGCAAAGACACGTTTTCTGGTAATATTTAAGAGTGCTCTTATTCTTCCGTAATAACCTTCCATCCTTCTCCTTTTGCTCCTTTTGCTCCTTTTGCTTCTCTTCCTTGACCTTCGACTTTATGGACGTTACGAACCTTACGGACTTTTTTTTGCTTTTTTCTTACTCGCCCAGCACTTTTATTATCACGCGTTTTTTGCGCCGGCCGTCAAACTCGGCATAATATACCTGCTGCCAGGGGCCGAGATCCAGTTTTCCGTCAGTTACCGGTATTATGACCTGATGATGAATAAGCAGGCTCTTTAGATGTGCATCCCCGTTTGTTTCTCCGGTTGCGTGATGCCTGTAAGCCTGCCCCGAAGGCGCGAGTTTCTCCGCCCAGGTATCAATATCCTCAATGATGCCGCTTTCTGCATCGTTAATATAGACCCCCGCGGTAATATGCATTGCGGAAACGAGTATCATCCCCTCGCTTATCCCGGCTTCGGACAGCGCGTTGGAAACTTCGCCGGTAATGTTTACATACTCCCGGTGATTTTTCGTGTTGAAGGCCAGATATTTTGTATGTGTTTTCATATGATCCTCCCTTATTGACATTATTGATATTTGTTTCCCGTGCCCAAATTTTTTTTACAAAAATCCGCTTATCCGCCGCAGGTACCATTCTACTGTCAAAAGCAGTACTATCAATATAAAAAACAGCGGGGAATCATACAGCGGCTCTTTTATCTGAACCGTGCTTTCCTCCCTGACCGGCTTTTGAACCCGGACAAGTTCTTCCATATTTCCGCTATCGCAGTAACTTCCGCCGCTAACGGCAGCTATCTCCTTTAAGACCTTTTCATTCTGAAAGATATCATATTCTTCAGAGGTCGCCGCGTTGACGGTCACAAAATTGGACGCTGCGCCCAGGTGTTTCGCGCCTTTTTCCGCTGTGACATTCAGGATATACCTGCCCGGCTTTTCGGCGGGAATGGTAGTTTCATAGATCCCGTTGCCGCTGTACATCAGGCTGTTGGCGGCCTGAGTCTTCCCGTTCGGCTCCTGCACGGTGAGCGAGACCGCCGCCGTTTCCTCATACCGGTAAAACTCATCAAGGACGGTGGCCTGGACCAGGATCTCCTCCCCCTGCCGGTATACCGCCTTTTCCGGGGCAACCGTTATTTGTTTCAGATCAGGGGCATTTACAAGCCAGTTGAAGAGCTGCTGCCAGTACCTGCCGTAAGGGTAATTTCCTCTGCCTGTCCCGGCAAGCCACATTGACCAGCGCCAGGTACTATTGGCAGCCATCGCTAAAACCCGGCCCTTGCCCTTCTGCCAGACGGCGGTTATGGGAAGCGGTTTTCCGTTTTCACCCTTAAGCACGGGATGTGTTCCAAGTATGACAGCGCCCGGCTTGGCCTTCGCAAACCGGTTAAATCCTTTTAGTTCCGGCAGGTGCTCCCAGATCTCCTCATTCTCGCTTTTTACCTCGGACAAAATATTGACAGGATGCCCGGCCGGTTTTACCCTGAAAGGTTCTTTGATGAAAAGCTCAACTCCCGCGTCATAGATCTCCACCGGCAGAATATTCTCGACCGCGGTATTTTTATAACCCCCGCTCCCGAACGCGTCCGGCCCGCCGAGCATTACAAAAGAACCGCCGGCTTTCTCGATATAGTCATTCAAATTTTTCAAGAATTCAGGAGGAATAAAAGCCCTGTATGAAAAATTTTCGAGAACAAGCACGTCATAATTATATATTTCCTTGTTGAATATATCATAAACGGGAAATGGAATAAGCGTATATTCCGGATCAGGTAGAGGCAGGATATCTTCCTGTCCCCTGATTATTATGAAAGATACTACCTCGTAATTAGGGTTATTTTTTAAGACCTGTCTTAAAAACCTGTATTCATAATTGGGGCTTCCGGAGATATAAAGAAGCCTGATCTTTTCTTTCAGCACCTGCACGGAAAACTCGCGCCTGTTATTCTGCCGGTTCAACTCGTTGTCAAACGGCACCGCGGTGAGCTCAAATTTGAGCAGGCCGGCTTCCCTGGGAGTATACTCAAAAGAACATTTTATTTCTTTCTCCGCGGAGCCAAGAACCACCGTCTTGGACTCCAGCTCGCGGCCGTCCTTTTTTAGCGTTACCCGGACAGTCCTGCCCTCCGCGTTAAAACCCGTTAAGACCGCGGTAAAAGTACTTTTAATATTCCGGAAGGCCAGCTCCGCCGCCTGGACGCTTTTTAATTCAACGTCAATACCCTTTTTCAGGTCTCCCACACCCGCAACAAAGACAGGTTTCCCGGCAGACTTCGCTGCTTCGACAGGATCAGGCCCGCTGTTATGATTTCCGTCGGTCACAAGCAGTAAAGCGCCGTTATTAGGCCGGCTGCCCGTGTCCGCTTCTTTGACCCTGTTAAGCGCCCCGCCTATGTCGGTAAATTCGCCTTTGGGCTCATCAAGCTCCAAAAGCTCCTCCCTTGTTACCCTGGTAAGCCCCGAAGAAAAGGCATAATAGGAGATCTCAAAACTTTCCCGCAGTTTTTCCAAAGGCCCTTTTATTAAATTTTTTACCCGGCTGTATTTATGAAAGGAATATTTCAGGTTCATACTTTTTGAGACATCAACAATTACCGCAAGCGGGGCCTTTTTTATGCTTTTCACGGTTTTAACAAGTACCGGCTGTAATAACAGGAAGATCAGCAGGAGATAGAGCAGGATGCGGAGCGCCGTTATGGTTTTTTTACGTTTGTCATAATATTTTAACAGCAGCCACGCGGAGCCGGCGGCCGCCAGGGTGAAAATAAGAGCCCAGTATGTGAACGAAAAATTTATCATTCTTTCACGTCCGGAGCTTTTTTTATTTTCAATCTATTTATTATCTGCTCACGGTGTATCGCGTCAAGTTTATAGGTCCCCGTTAAACCATACATTAAAATGTTAACCATCAGCTTCCTTGCTTCGCCGCGCTGAACTTCGCCGCCGGGTGCGCATTTTTTCACAGGAGTGCCGAACCTGTCGGTAACCAGCGCTCCCAGCAGGTCGTTATGGGAATAAATGACCGTCGTCTGGTTGTTATACTCTATCCCTTCCAGGTAGCCGGCAGCTACCCGCGTTCCGGCAACTGCCGGCGTCAGGTGAAACGCGAAAAACAAAGCGTGTTCCGGGGATATTTTCGCAAATTCCTGCACGGGAAAAAGTTTTTTCAACTCCCTCCGGATGGACCTGTCGAAGCCGGACCTTAGTGTTCCGCCGGCGTCATCAATAAAACAAATACCGCCGCCATCAAAGAATCTTTTCAGTTTTTCCTGTTCCGGCGCTGAAAACGGAGTGAATTCCGAATCCCCCGTAATGATAAGGAACGGATGCTCAAAAACATCCATATTGTTCAGCTCTACCGCGCGTTTCATTTTTTCCGGATGGATATTGGTTATGCCGGTTAAAAAAGGGTAAAAACAGTCCCAGGCGGACGGGTTGGGATCCCAGTTCCCGCCGGAATATTTAAGCTGGACAAAAACGAAGTTTTCCAGGCGTTCTTCATTTGTCTTTTTCCCGCCCATGCTGCCGGGACCCGCGGCGTTAAGATCCCTGCCCGGGATGTTTAGCGCAAGGAAAAGTAAGGCCGCGGCTAAAAATGTTTTTTTCATAATAAATACCTCAACAGGGCCAGGACACCTTCCAGGGTAAGAAGCGTTAACAAAACTATCATAAGGGGAAATGTGAGCTCACGGCCACGGAGCAATACCGTGACTTCGCGGTCAACATTATTATGGTCCTTGATAAGAAAAACACCGGTATTTTCCGGCAAAGCTTTTTTTATTCCCGCCAGGCCCTGTTTTTTCAGATCTGATTCTCCGGCAGGTACATTCAGATTAACCGCGAAACTCTCAGTTATATGCTCGCCTTTTTTATTCAAATATTTCAGGGTATAGATACCGGGCAGCTTCGTTTCTTTAAAAAGAAACACATTATCTTTAAGCGTATAACCGGCAGTCCCTCCACCGGTAACCAGAAGCTCGAGCTTGCCCGGATAATCCCCGGGTGGAAAGGTCTTCTTAAAGGTTTCCCCTACAAATATTGAGCCCGTATTTTCTTTTTTTATGTTTTCACAAAGATACTTTGCCAGTTCCTGCATAAAAGGAAGATAGCAGGAACGCAGAGGAAAATCACTCCATTCCCTGTCAGCCGGAAAGGAGAAGAGTACTACTTTTCCCTGACTGCCACCTGCTCCCTTTTTCTCAAGCATTAAAGGGTACCCGTCTTTGGCAAAGGATGCAACAGCAAAACAGCCTTTTTTTGGAGCAAGGTTAAAATGCCGGCTAAAGACCGTCCCGGCAAGCCCGGCAAAGAAAGCCGGTTTAAAGACCGGATGATTCACGCCGGTATTTTCCGGATCCAGGCTGAAAGCCCCGTCCTCAAAGCCATTTATGAAAGCAGGAAATATTTCCGGGTCCAGCCCGGAATAAGCTTCAGCATCCACCCGGTCACCGGGAAAAAAGACAATGTTACCCCCCGCTGATAAATAAGCTTTAAGCCTGCCGGATACAACCGCGGAAAGCTTTTCCACGTTACAGAGAAAGACAGCCCTGTAATCTGAAAGCTCTTTATACTCAAGCTCCGCCGGAACGCAAACTGACGGAATGACTTCCCCGGGAAACCTCGGGTCCGGATTTAGCGCGAGCTTCAAAAAAAAGGTCTCGTTCTGGAACTGGGATATTTTTACATCGCCGTCAACGAGTAAAACCCTGCTTTTTCCCGCGCCGGCTGCCGTTACATAGGCCGTATTATCGGCAAGCAAGGCATCTGTAACCTCAAGTTCCACATAGCCCCCGGCGTCCCGGCCTTTTGTGTTGAAATACAGATTCTTCGCGTTTTTTCTGCCCGGGAAGGAATCAATAAAACCATAAGCGGATCTTACACCGTTCATTACCAGTGAAACCGGTATCTTCAAATATTTACTTTCCGAACTATTCTCAACGGTAAAAGCTATTTTCACATTATCATCAAGCTCTGAGGCCGAGGCGGAGATCTGTCCCAGCGCGATATTTTGAGCCGCTTCGCCGGTATCCACGAATATTACCTTAACTTTCCTGTTATAGTCCTTTAAATTTTTCAACCCGGAATTAAAACCGTGAAGCGCGAGGTCGGATACAATAACAATTTGTTTATTGTCCCCGGGAAGTTCTTTAAGCGCGCTATAGCCAAAATTCAGCCCGGCGGCAATGGAAGTTGTGTTAAAGGAAAGCGCCGCGTTTTTTATCTGCTTTCCGGTTTCTAAAAGATCCGGAGTGAAACCCTCCGTCTTTTTACTTATGTCTTCCGCCATTAAAGCAAAAGAAACAGAGTCACAAGCTCTCAAAGAATTAAGGAGCTTCTGACAGGCCTCTTTACCTTTTTCAAAGGAACTTTTATTCTTATAGACCGCCCCCATGGAATATGAGTTATCGAGAATAAGACAAAGGCCCTGGGGGTCTTCCCGGCTTCCTGCGGAATTATTTTTTAACCGCGCTACCGGGCGGGCAAAGATCATTACGAGGACTATTATCATGAGAACGCGAAGGAGCAGGAGCAAGAACTGCCATAAGCGTATTCTGGTCAGGGTTTTTTTGACAGCCAGTTTTATAAATTTAACCTCGGGAAATTTTAAGTCCTTTGCTTTCTTTATAGAAAATAGATGGAGCAGCACAGGTATCATAAAAAGCGGCAGGGCGTATAAGAACGCGGGATTTAAGAAGGAAACGTTCATTTGTTCCCCCGGGCCCGGTCCGTCAAATAATGAATAAGCGCTTCCTCAAGCGGGGTTTTTGTGGAAAGCAGTATATAACTTATGCCTGCTTCGTAAAAGGCTTTTTTATACCGGTCCGTAAATTCCTTAAATATACTTTTATACTCCGCGCGGATCATCTCAGGCATAGCCGGTATTATTTCATTATCCTCCATGCCGGTAAAGGTAAGGGGGTCTTTGAACGAAAGTTCGATTTCCTCCTGATCCAGCACTTGAAAGACTATTACCTCATTTTTACCCGCTGCCAGGTACCGGGAATATTTTATTATTTCCTCCTGTTCCCCGTAAAGATCAGAGATCAGGATATTGATACCCCTGCCTTGCAGGCGGGCCGCGGCTTCTTTAAGCACCCCCTGCACGCTGGTCTCCCCTTCCGGCACAAGTTTAGCCAGGGAATCCAGCAGGACCCTTAAATGCGTGCTCCCGGTTTTCGGAGAGATATATTCGCGTGTCTTTGAGTTAAAAACGCTCAGGCCGGTCCTGTCATGCTGTTTACTTAATAAATAGGAAAAAACAGCGGCCAGATAGACCGCGTACCTGAATTTGGAAACCGGGCCGGAAGCATAGTCCATGGAAGCGGAACAATCAAGCATGATATTGCAGGTTAGAGTGCTTTCTTCTCTATATTCTTTTATATAATACCTGTCTGTCTTCCCGAGGACCTTCCAATCCAGGCGCTTTAGTTCATCTCCCGGCGCATATTCCCGGTGTTCGGCAAAATCCGTGCTCACGCCTTTTTTCGCGCTGGGATGCAAGCCGGCAAGAAAACCGTCCACGACAGTCCTGGCTATTAAAGAGAGGCCGGAAAATTTTAAAAGTTCTGCAGGTTCAAAATATTTTTGCATTTTTCCGCCGGTTTACCCGGGTTTAACAACATTCAAAATGTCGGTTATAAGGCGGTCCGGGGAAATCCCTTCGGCCTGAGCTTTGAAAGAAAGCACCACCCTGTGCCGGAGCACGGCATAGACCACAGCCCTGACATCCTCGACAGAAGCAGTAAGGTTTCCATTTAGCACAGCCCTGGCCTTGGCGCCGACAATAAGGCTTTGAGAAGCACGTGGGCCCGCGCCCCAGGCCACAAGTTCCCTGACAAAATCAGGAGCCCGGGTATCTTTTGGACGGGTAGAGGCCGCCAGGTCAACGGCATAGCTGACAACATAGTCCGAGACCGGCACTTTCCTTACCAGTTCCTGAAGCTCCAGGATCTCTTTCGCGTTTAGGACCGGTTTTAGTTCTACGGAAAGATTTCCGGTGGTCTGTTTCACTATCTCGGCTTCCTCTTTTCTTGACGGATATTCCACCATTATATTGAAGAAAAACCGGTCAAGCTGGGCTTCGGGCAAAGGATAAGTGCCCTCCTGCTCTATCGGATTTTGCGTGGCCAGAACAAAGAACGGAAGCGGAAGAGGATAGGTCTGTCCTCCCGCCGAGACCCTGTATTCCTGCATGGCCTGAAGCAGGGCCGCCTGGGTTTTTGGAGGCGTCCGGTTTATTTCATCCGCCAGTACAATATTCGCAAATACCGGGCCTTTTATGAACCTGAAATGCCTCTGACCGTTATTAGCCTGTTCCATAACATCTGTACCGGTTATATCAGAGGGCATAAGGTCCGGGGTAAACTGTATCCTCCTGAACTCCAGGTCGAGGATCTTTGAAATACTCTCTATCAGCAGGGTCTTAGCCAGCCCGGGAACACCTATAAGCAGGCAGTGCCCCCGCCCAAAAAGAGATATCAGGACCTCTTCGATGGTCCGCTCCTGCCCCACGATGATCTTCTTCAGCTGCGCGGTAAGCAAAGTTTTTGAAACTTTTAATTTTTCCACCAGAACCAGATCTTTTTTTTCTTTCAGCTGTTCAGACATTTTACCTACTTTTCCCAGTACGGGACTATGATCTTGTAAAATTTCAGATAACGCTGCTTGTAATGCTTATCGTAGTAAAGCGCCCGTTTTTTATTATACCTGATCTTACACTGTTTAAAATTCTTTATTAGTTCCTCCGGGCTTTTAATTACTCCCGCACCCAGCCCGCCGAGAAGAGCGGCACCAAAACACACGGATTCTGAAACTTCAGGTACCACTAGGTCCCGGCCGTTCATATCGGCCTTTATCCGGAGCCAAACCCTGTTTTTTGCGCCTCCTCCTATCACCTTAATAACTTTAAATTTAAACCCCGCAGCTTTTTCCAGGGTTTCCATAAGCAGGCGGTATTCACAGGCCAGCCCCTCATAAGCGGCGTGAATAATATCCGCCTTTGTCGTCCCGGGCGAAAAGCCGATCAGGATACCTTTTGCGTCGCGCAAACCATAAGGCGCGCCAATCCCCAGCCAGTGAGGATAGACCATAAGCCCGCCGGACCCGGTCACGGATCTTTTCGCGTCTTCTATCATTAATTTATAGATATTTTTCTTTTTCTTTGACAAAGCTGCCCCGTAAAATTCTCTGCCCAGCCATTCAATAAGCCCTCCGGAGTAATATACCCCTGACATCGCGTAGTACAAACCGCCATAGACATAACAGCCGAAAGAATAGCCGGAGCTGTAGTATTTCTTTAAACTTTTCAGGCTTTTTAAAGGTACACTGCCGGCCTCCGCTGTACCCATCGAATCACAGAAGATCCCTTCTTTATAGATGCCCGCGCCAAGACTGCCGCAGAGATGGTCATGCCCGCCCAAAACAACCTTTGTACCCGTGGAAAGCCCGCATTCCCCTGAGGCCTCAGGTGTAACATTTCCCAGCACTGTACCCGAGGGATACGCTTCCGGCAAAAAATCCTCTTTGAGGCCTGCCGCCTTAAGCATCCTTTTTGACCATTTCTTTTTTCTAATGTCAAAAAGAGCCGTTCTTGAGGCGATGGAATAGTCAGTAGCCATTACTCCGGAGAATTTATACGCCAGGTAATCCGGGGCGCAAAGCCATTTTTTAGCTTTTTTAAAAGCACTTTTTTCGTTTTTTTTGAGCCACATGATCTTACAGGCGGAAAAGATATATTGAAGATTGATACCTGTTATCCCGAAAATATCCCGTTTTTTTACCTTTTGCTGGAGTATATCCGCTTCGGGGATGCTTCTTTTATCATACCAGGGAATAATATGCGAAAGCGGGCGGCCCGAACCGTCAACTATCAGGCCTGCTTCCGCCATTGACGCAAAAGATACTGAAGCTATCATCCCCGGATCTTTTATTTTTTTGGCAATTTCTTTCGTAATGCGGCAAAAAATATTCCAAAATTCAGCAGGGTCATAATAATTATGCCCTTTTTTATTTTTTCTTTCGGGAGAAGGCACACTTATTGACTTTATCAGACGCCCCTGCAGGTCATACAAATTGCCTTTCCAATTCGTCGTCCCGATGTCCAGACCGAGTAGATACATTGCGCCCCTCTTTTGCCAGTTGATTTTATTCAATTTTAGCAGAATAAAGCCTGCTTGTCAAAATTACATTCCCGGTTATTTTTCCTGAAGAAAACAGGCGGCCTTATGCCCGCGGCCCGTATCCCGGAGTTCCGGTATATTCCCCGCGCACCGGTTCTGCCTTAGCAGGCATCTTGAATAAAAGGCACAGCCCTTTTCAATTTCAGAATTCCTGTGCAGGGCCCGGCCGGGAGCACTTTTTTCTTTTTTCCCCGCTTCCGCCGCTCTATTGCGGGCTCCGGCCGCGGGGGTGGCTATGGAGGGCACCGAAGAAATAAGCAGCCGGGTATAGGGATGGCGCGGCTCAGCAAAGATATCTTCACTTTCGCCTTCTTCAACTATATTGCCGTAATACATAACGGATATGCTGTCGCAAATATTCTTGACCACCCTGAGATCATGAGAAATAAACAGATAGGTCAGCCTAAACTCGTCTTTCAGGTCCTTGAGCAGGTTAATTATCTGAGATTGGACAGAAACATCCAGGGACGAAACAGGTTCATCACAGACCACAAATTTGGGACGGCTTACAATTGCTCTGGCAATGCAGATACGCTGGCGCTGCCCTCCGGAGAACTCATGCGGATACCTGTAGTAAGTGTCTTCCGGCAGGCCCACCTCTTTTATTATGTCTTTTACTCTCGAAGACGTATCGGCAGCTCCGGCTATTTTCAAAGCTTCTCCGATCGCGTTCCCGACGCGTATCCGGGGATTTAAGGATGCGAAAGGGTCCTGAAAGATTATTTGCATATCTTTTCTGACGGGCCTGAGCTCCTTTTCCGCGAGCCCCGAGATCTTTTTTCCGTTAAAGCTGACTTCTCCGCTGTCAGGTTTTTCAAGGCCGAGAATTATCTTGCCCACCGTGGTTTTGCCGCAGCCGCTTTCACCGACAAGGCCGCGGGTCCGGCCTTCCCCGATCTCAAAACTGACATTATTTACGGCGTAAATACTCCTGCCCGCGGCAAAGATACCGCCGGAAGTTCTGAATGTTTTTTTTATGTTTTTTACCGCTAATATATTATTTTCCATATCTAAAACACCAGGCCGAATGCTCCCCGTTAAATTTTGTTTCCGCCGGTTCTTTTTCCCTGCAAATATCCATTACATAGGGGCAGCGGGGGTGGAACCTGCAGCCGCCGGGGACCTTTAAAGGTTCCGGAATACTTCCCGGTATGGTATAGAGGCGGTTTTTTACAGGGCCCAGATCGGGCACCGACTTTAGCAGGCCTTCCGTATAGGGATGTTTTGTTCCCGAAAAAATATCTTTTTTGGGTCCGCTTTCCATTATCCGTCCGGAATACATAACGTAAACCCTGTCTCCGGTTTCATTTACTATACCAAGGTCATGGGTGACAAGAAGAATGCTTAAGGACAGTTTTTCTTTCAAAGCAGCCAGAAGCTCGAGTATCTGCGCCTGTATGGTAACGTCCAGAGCCGTTGTCGGCTCATCCGCGATCAAAAGGTCCGGCTCGCTGACAATTCCCATAGCGATCATAACTCTCTGCCGCATTCCGCCGGAAAGCTCATGCGGATAGGCGCCGTAAACACGTGTTGCATCCGAAATACCGACCAGTTGCAAAACTTCCAGAACCCGCGTCTTTTTTTGGAGCCCTTTTAGCCCGATATGAAGGTCCACGGACTCGCCTATCTGGTCCCCGACAGTATAAACAGGGTTTAAACAGGTAAAAGGTTCCTGAAAAACCATAGAGACCCTGGCTCCCCTTATTTCCCGCATTTGTTCTTCTTGTACCTTTAACAGATCCTGGCCCAAAAAAAGCACCTCTCCTCCGGCAATAAAACCGGGCTTGGGGATCAACCGCATAACTGCAAGCGCAGTAAGGGTCTTTCCGGAACCGGATTCGCCGACAAGACAGACAGTTTCCTTTTTACCAACAGAAATATTTATTCCGTCAACGGCCTTAAATATACCTTCCTCCAATTTAAAATGCACAGCCAGCTCATTTATATTTAATAATTTTTCCCTCATTCCACCAGCCTCGGATCCACCGCGTCCCTGAGCCCCTCACCCAGAAGATTATAGGACATCACGGTCACAAATATGGCAAGTCCCGGAAAAACGGTAAGCCACCAGGCCTTCTCAATATAGTCCTTTCCGGAGGACAAAATATTCCCCCAGCTGGCATCGGGAGGCTGAACACCAAGTCCCAGGAAACTCAGGCCTGATTCGAGTAATATTGCGCCGCCAACGCCAAAAATAACGGACACAAAGACCGGAGACAGGGCATTCCGGAGTATGTGATGAAAAATTATCCGGTTGTTTGAAGCACCGGCGACTCTGGCAGAGAGGACATATTCCCTGTTCTTCAGAGAAAGAAACTCGGCCCTGACCAGGCGCGCCAGATCCGTCCAACCCGTCAAGCCGATTATCAGCATAACATTAAAGATACTCGGGCCCAGGAAAACTATCAGCATAAGAATAAAAAATAGGGTCGGAATAGAAAGCATAATATCAACAAAACGCATTATCAAATTATCCACGCCCCCGCCAAAATAACCGGCAAGAGCGCCAAGTAGAATGCCTATTATGGTGGAAATAAAAACAGCAATAAAACCGACAGAAAGAGAAACCCTGGCGCCATAGAGCATTCTTGAAAAAATATCCCGGCCCAATTCATCCGTTCCGCAATAATGCCGGCTTGAAGGAGAAAGCAGCCGGTTCCCGATATCCTGTTCAAAAGGACTGCAGGGCGCCAGCAAAGGCGCCGCCAGCGCGAGCAGGCTTAATAAGAGGACTATCCAGGCGCCCAAAAGCGCGAGTTTATTTTTCTTCAACCTGCCCCAGACCACACTCCCTATGGAAAAGTTTTTCTTCCGCATATTAATACCTTATCCTGGGATCAACCAGCGCGTAAGTAATGTCGGCAATAATATTGCCAAGCAGGGTCAACACGGCCCCAAAGGTAACCACTCCCATTATGACCGTATAGTCAAAATTCATCGCTGCTTCATACCCGAGCCGGCCCATACCCGGCCAGGAAAAAATAGTTTCAAAAATGAAACCACCGCCTATAAGCCCGGGTAACGAGAGCCCCAGAAGGGTAACTATAGGGAGCAAGGCATTCTTAAGCGCGTGTTTGTAGATCACCCTGCTTTCCGGCAGCCCTTTAGCCCTTGCGGTACGGATATAATCCTGTCTAATAACTTCAAGCATGCTGGATCGGGTATACCGGGATATTGAAGCCAGCCCTCCAAAGGCGCTTACAAAAACGGGCAGAGCAAGGTGCCAGAGGCGGTCAAATATCTGCAGGTACAAAGGAAACCTGCCTGCATCCTGCGAGCGCATACCGGAAACCGGCAGAATATGCAGATAGACGCCAAAGTACATCATAAGCAGGAGCGCCAGCCAGAAAGTAGGCATAGAGTAGCCGATAAGCGTTGAAACAGAAAAGATCTTATCAAAAACGCTGTTTTGTTTTACCGCGGAATATACACCGATAGGTACGGCAATAATAAAGATCAGAAAAAGAGACAAAA
Source organism: Candidatus Firestoneibacteriota bacterium (assembly GCA_903891415.1). Classification (GTDB taxonomy): domain Bacteria; phylum Oederibacteriota; class D2-FULL-39-29; order D2-FULL-39-29; family D2-FULL-39-29; genus CAIYPD01. The sequence continues at coordinate 89,728 of CAITEH010000085.1, read as the reverse complement.
TATTCAAGAGCAGGGTATTCGGGATCTTTTCCAGGATCTTATCCAGAGCCGGCCGGTTATCGTTGAAGGATTCCCCAAAATCCAGCCGGGCCATCCTGCCCAGCCATTTCAGGTACTGCACCTGGACAGGTTTATCCAGGTCATAGAGCGCTCTTAGTTTTGCCACAGAATCGGCGGAGACTTTCGCGTTCATATTGCTTTGAATGGCCGTGGGCCCGCCGGGAGTAATATGAATGATCGCAAAGGTTATCAGCGTGATACCAAAAAGCACCGGAATACTCAGCAGCAGGCGTTTAAAGATATATTTAGCCATGGCCTATTTCTTGTATACCTCCGGAGACAGTTTTTTATCCAAGGGTGATTCTTTGAAAGCCCTTAGCTGTAAATTAAGTCCAAAAGAAAATATGCCATAGCTCTGGGTAAAGTTCAGGCCTCCGCACCAGCAATCGGTCAGGTTAGCGGAAAACACAAACCTGTGCTCGCGAAAATCATTGGCAACCGTATTGTACCTGGTCCCGTATTCAAAATGCATATCCTCGGAAATATTAAAAGCCACGGAGCCGGAAATATCAAGCAAATCCGGATTTGGAGAGGCCGGATCCGCTTTAATATAGTTCAACCCGAAAGTGGCCATGAAGCCCTGAGGCCGGCCAAAATTTGAGAATACATCCAAAGAACTCATTAACCCCGCGGGAATTGAGTATTGCAGGGTGACGGCAGCATTAATATCTTTGGAAAAAAAGAAATTTGTAGAATCAACCAGGAACCCAAAATTCTTTTTCAGGTCGGGGTCATGCAAAAGAAAAAAATAGCTTGTATTCATGGTGCTGGAAAGAAAATTTCCCACGCGTAAATTAAGCCGGCCGTTCACTTGATTGGTCAAGACCTGCACATCCGAAAGGCTTTCAGAATAAGAATAGTTAACATCCGTATCCATATTCATGTTCCAGGTAGTGTGCAGGTTAAAGGAGGCCGCATAATTCAAGCTTGAAAGCTTGGCGGCAGAATTAGGTTCCAGATGGTCTTGAGTCACGGCATTTAAAGAAAAAGAACTGTTCAAAGAATTCAATTGGTCCAGTTTCAGGGAATAGGAAAGGCCCGGATGCAAGCCCGACTGCAGGATATAATAACCTCCGGCCGCGCTGTAATAATTCATGATCTCGGAAGCCAAAGACCAGTAGGCAGTGGTTTCCCCGATCCTGAGCGAAGTCGTATTGAACCTTAGATTGGGAAGAGTGAACGCGGACAATCTATATAATCTGTCAAAAGGGTCATAATGATCCTGCCTGTCCACGGCCAGCATAACAGAAAACAAACTGTCATAATAAGTGGTCGCGAAATAGGACCTGATGTCCCGCGATACCACCGGATAATCATAGGAATAAAAATCCCGGGTCAGGGCTTCATCACTCAGGTAATTAAGCCGGGCAACCACGCTTAGATTATTGTTGAAGCGGCTGGAGTGGTCAAAGTCAACTCTGAACCTTTCATGCAGGGTATCCTGTTCAAGCACGTAATAGGCATAAAGATATCCGCCGTTCAGGCCATCGGCAAATCTGTAGTTTTGCTGCAGGCCGTAGCCGGAACCCTTCTTTTGCATAAGATCCAATTGTAGAGCCCCGGTAAAATATTCAGAGAGTTCGTAATTATAGGCAAGTTTAAGATAAAGTCCCTCGCTGCTTGAATAACCCGGTTTTATATCCAGAGGGCTTTTAGCCGAAGTTTTAAGGGATTTCCATATATACGGAAAGTAAAATACCGGAATATCTCCGACATACAGCAATACACTCCAGCTCTCTATTATATTATCAAGTTCTATATGTATCCTCTGGGAAACCAGCCGGTAATGCGGGTGCTCTCTATTTTGACAGGTAGTGGCGTAACCCTCTATCAAGGTCGCGTTTTTCTCATCAGGTTTTTCCACGGCAGAGCCTTTAAAATACCAGGGCCCCTTTGAAAGGTCTATCTTTTCTATCCGCCCCACCTTGCCTTTCATATTAAATTTAACAAATTCGCCTTTTATTACCATGTCGTTTTCGGTAACAGTTATATTGCCGTTTGCTTCAAGTTCCGACGATTTTACATTGAACCTTACTTCGTCGGCTTTTATTTCGGTGCCTTTATAAATAACCTTGACGTTGCCCTTACCGTAGAGAGCTCCGTTCACCTCATCATATTCAAGATGGTCGGCGAAACAATCAACGGGCTTGACCTCTCCCGTGCTTTCTTCTTTTTGAGCGGCCAGGCGTTCTTCTGTAACCGGGGCTTTCGCTTTTACAGGCTCTTCCGCCGCTAACCGAAAAGGGTTAAGAAAAAAGAAAACCGCCCCGAATATCAGGGCGGTTATATTAATTTTTTTCATTTTCGCTTCCCGGTTAAAAGAATTAACTCTGTTTAAAAACAAGCGAGCTGGAACCCAGTATCCCCGCGTCATCCAGGAGCTTACCGGGAACGATCTTTATCCTCGTTCTTAAATATTTGAACGACCTTTTTTTAAACTCTTTTATCATCGGCTTAAAAAGAATATCCCCGGCACGGGAAACACCACCGCTCACTATCACTTTTTCAGGGCCTAAAATGTTAGCAATGCTTACTATGGCCGTTCCGATCTCTTCTCCAACTTCCGCCCAGAGCTGCCGGGCGTACCTATCACCTTGCCTCGCGGCTTTTGCCAGTAAGTGCGGGGTTATCTTTGACAGGTCACCATTTACAAGTTTTACAACTGAACTTTTTGTCCCTGCTTTTATAGCTTTTCTTGCTCTTTCGGCAATAAAATTAGCACCGACATAGGCCTCAACACACCCTGTATTGCCGCAATTACAGGGAATACCTTCTTTTCTTATTACGATATGCCCTAATTCACCGGCATTCTCAAAAGAACCCGTGTAGAGCTTGCCGTTAAGTATAATCCCGCCGCCCAATCCCGTGCCCAGAGTTATGCAAACCATATTTTGGGTGCCTTTTCCGGCGCCAAATGTATGCTCGCCCAAAGCATGCGCGTTCGCGTCATTGGCAATGAAAGCGGGTTTTTTAAAACGCCTCTGAATAAATTTTTTGACATTCACGCCGTTCAAAGCGGGAATATTGGGGGGTTCATGCACTATGCCTTTTTCATGTTCGACCATACCGGGAATACCGATACCGATCCCTCTAATTTCCTTTCTAACCGCGGGGGGGGCTTTTTTAAAAAGCAGGCTGATAGCTAAAGCCAGGCGGTTAAGGACAGTTTTTCCGCCCAGCGCAACCATGGTCGGAATTTTTTCCCGTAAAATAACCTTACCCGAAGAACTGACGATCCCGGCGGAAATTTTTGTCCCGCCGAGATCCACGCCAATAGCATAATATTTTTTTGGGGGCATTTTTACGGTCCCTAAACGATGGTCATATCGGTCTGAACATCAAAGAAGTGGACTTTTTCCATATTAAACACTACGTCCTCTTTTTCAGAGACCTTCATTTGCTTGTGGGAATCCAGTGCCGCGACAAAAGATGACTGGCCTGTCGTCAGGTAAACATAAGCCGAAGAGCCGATAGATTCAATAACATCGACCGTCGCCGCGACTTTCCAATCGGGATCAGTGAAGACCGTAGTTTTTTTATCTTCAATATATTCAGGACGGATACCGAGTATGACTTCTTTATCCGCGTGGCTTTCCATCTTTTCCACCATGCGCTTGTCAAGCTTGACGCTGAAACTCCCTTCATTGAAGAAAAGCCCGCCATCCTTTTTCTCTATCCTGCCATTGATCAAGTTCATGGGAGGCGTCCCTATGAAACCCGCTACAAACTTGTTTACCGGCTGGTCATAAATATCCACGGGCATACCGACCTGCTGCACATAACCGTCTTTCATAACCACTATCCGGTCCCCCATGGTCATAGCTTCCACCTGATCATGCGTAACATATATCATGGTTGCCTGGAGCCGGTTATGAAGTTTAATGATCTCAGTCCTCATCTGGCCCCTGAGCTTGGCATCAAGATTGGAAAGAGGTTCATCGAAGAGAAATACTTTAGGTTTTCTGACTATGGCCCTGCCGAGCGCGACACGCTGTCTCTGTCCGCCTGAAAGCTGTTTTGGCCGCCTTTCAAGCAGTTCCTGAATACCGAGTATTTCAGAGGCCTCTTTGACCCTGCGCTCTATCTCATCTTTTGGGAATTTTCTGATCTTTAAACCAAAAGCCATATTATCATAGACCGTCATGTGCGGGTAGAGAGCATAATTCTGGAAAACCATCGCTACGTCTCTGTCTTTCGGCGGGATATCATTAACAACTCTTTCGTCTATTATAACTTTTCCGGCAGATATCTCTTCCAACCCTGCCACCATTCTTAAGGTCGTGGACTTACCGCAACCCGACGGGCCGACAAGGACCACGAACTCTTTGTCCTTTATCTCCAGCGTCATTTCCGCAACTGCAGGTTTCGGATTGCCCGGAAACCTTTTTTCTATCTTTTCTAATATTACCTTTGCCATTTACGGCCTCCTTTTACCGGGCGAGAGCGCGTACGGCTGCTGCCTAGTAAAAATATTTCCGCCCTTAAGACGGATGAGTATAACGGCGTTATTATACCACTAAGACCGGCACAAAAACAATAACTTTACCTATATTCCGGTAAGGCCGGCGGGTCTTAATTTATCTGAACTTAATATATTTTGTTCTTTTCAGAAATTTGTAAATTTCTACCAACCTTTTCAGATCTGACGTGCCATAATTGTTCTTAAGAAAATAGTGGATTTGCCTGATCGTGCGCTTACCGTCGGTCAGAAACCACATGGGCGAAAGGTAATTGGACCAGGGAAAATATTCCTTGAATTTGTTTTCAAAATCCGTTTTTTCTTTCCCGGAAATACTGTCCATAGCAGGTATTAGGCTGCATTTCGACCTGACAGGCACCAATTTTTCGCCTCTTACCGGCTTTTCTTTTCCTGAAAGAGCTTTCTTATATTTTTCAAGACAGCAAATGTAACCGGCTATTTTTTTATTAAAAAATGCCCGTTCTGGCCCCTCTACCAACGCGGAAATGGAATTCAAATTTTCCGTCCCTCTTTCTATCAAGAAATTTATTTTACTACTGGAGTTCTTTTCTTTCATATATTTAACTATACTGTTATTCCAGCAGCTAAAAACCAGTTCCGCAAGCCAAAGTGCTTCTTTTATTCCGGCAGACGCAATAAAATAAAGGTAAACTGCGGAAACCACCCCGGCATTTTTTACGAAATTATAGTCGAGTTTGTCCATTGTATCGGCATCACTGTGATAACAATGATCAACGCGTCCAAAACTTAGAGTAGGCGTGGAACACCCTATCAGAGGGTCTTTTAAGAACATTTCGTCATCAAGAACACCGTTACTCACTATGAGCCCTTTTCTTATATGGGAGCTTTGCTTTAGCAGTTCAACTATTAATTCATTGGTAAAGGACGGAATTTCATCTGACGCTCTAAGCTTAATAGAATTATTTTTTCCGCCTACCATATCGAGATTAAGCCCGGCTATAAGTTTCCTGCTCTTATCGCGCTTGCGGGCTACCCAGTCCAGGGTCCCATACATTTCGTGGGGAAATAAAAATCTTATGGATCTCCTGGGCTGTGATAATTTACCGGTTTTTATCAGTTTTTGTATGGTCCGCGCTATCTCTATCATGATCCCCGCTCCCGAAGCATTGTCATGCGCGCCCACATCATAAACATGGCCAAGGATTATTACTTCTTCTTTCGGGTTTTTTCCGGGGATAAGTCCGCTTACCGCAGGTATCTTGCCGGAGTAATTCCTGGCTCTAATGAAAGCTTTAACCTTAACTTTAACACCTTTTTCCAGAAGTATTCTCAGAGCAGCACCGTCTTTCATTGATATTTTAATACAGAAAAAGCTGGTTTCTTCCTTTTTCACATGCCATCTGTTTTCCCAATAGATCGTATCATTTTTTTCCTTCCCTTTATAATGAAAGTCAGAGATAACCCCCTTAATATCATTCTTTAAGAGCCCGTTTTTTATGGAGTCAACTCTTCCTGAAAAAAACAGTATTTTTCCGCGGGCTTTTTTAAGATCAGAACTTTTATTATAAAGTATTACCTGGCTGGTTACACCGCCGTCCGGCGTGCCCGGACTGTTCATTCCGACACAAAGAAATTTATCAGGAAATTTTACCATGGTTCTTGCATATTCTTTTGGTTCTGTGATCTTTAAAAAAGCTTCTTTGCAGTCCCAGGCCGGGGAAGGGGAGCCAGTCCTGGATCAGAGTTTTACCGTCAGCCAAAAACCAGCTTTTTTTTATTTCTTTCAAACCTATTTTTTTTAGCCTTTTATATATATGGCTTCCGGTCCGGACAAAGGCCGGGGTAGTCCCTTTGCGGTCATTTTTAAATATTCCATAGATCTCCTTTCTAACAATTTCAGAAGAAAATTCTTTTTGGATCTTTTTTTTCAGATCTTCATACATTCACGCATCCTCCGATATAAAGCTTATTATGAAAGCATATTTTCCTGATAATTATTTTTCAAGTTCGCGGGACTGCAAAAGGAACAGTTCATCAATACGGTTGCCGGCTTGGCCGGGCAGCTACCGGAGCAGGGATGTTATTTTTTCCGCCCCTTCCGGGACCTTAAAATCAAACAGGGAATCCTCCAGGAGTTCGTTTGTTTTTATTTTGCTGAATTTCACCGTAATGCTGTTGCCGTCCCCTATAAAGACGGTGCTGGAAAGAGGAAGCCATTTTTCTTTATCGGCCCACAGAGTTATCTTTGTAAAGTCCTCGCCTTCGTCCCTGGGGACAAATTCCAAAAGGACAGCTTCCACTTCATCGTGTTTTTCTTCTTCTTTCAAACTGCCGATGTATTTTTCCTTAAGGTATTCGAGATATTTAGGCAGTTGGAATATTATATTATCTTTGCTTTTTACTTCCGAGACATCCTGGATCACTACCTGGTTCTGTTCTTTAAAGTAGATCCAGAGGGTCTTCCCGTCGGAAATGATGCTTTGTTTTACCGGAGCCGTGTATTCCAGCAGCAGTTTCCCCGGGGCCTTAACCGTCATAGTACCCCGGAGGAGCTTCGGTTCGGACATGTCACCGAGTTTCACTTCCTCTGTAACATCCGCCCTGAAGTTCTCCAGTTTATTTCTAAAACTGTCCAGCAGCTTCTCCAGCGCTTCATCATAATTAAGCGCGGACAGATTGCCCGCGAGAACGGCCGCAAATAAGATATGTTTTAACATGCTACGCCTTCTTGAATTTCTTCAAGAGCTCTTCTATCTTATCATAATTAATATCTCTGGGTTTATTGCCGATCCCCGGGCCTATCAAACCCTTCGATTCCATTAAAGAAATAAGATTGGTGGCCCGGCCGCCGCTGATATGAAAAGCCCCCTGCAGCAGCTGCACGGAAGCGCGTTTTCTTTCCTTTACAAAAACCAGCGCGTTCATAAAAAGTTCGTTATCCTCCCCGTCCCCCTCCTGCACCCCGCTCTCGCTTTTCACCTCAATATTAACAAGAGTCGGTTCGCCTTGCGCGGTCCAGAAGTCCATTAAATTCTTAATCTCGGCTGTTGAGATGAAAGAACACTGGCAGCGTACCGGCCTGGGAAAGCTTGCCAGGGAGAAAAGCATATCTCCTTTACCAAGCAGGTCTTCCGCCCCTCCGGTATCAAGAATAACCCGGGAGTCAACCTTGGAGAAAACCTGCAACGCTATGCGCGAAGGAAAATTGGCTTTTATTACACCGGTTATGACATCCACGGACGGCCTCTGGGTCGCGAAAACCAGATGAATTCCGACACCGCGGGCCAGCTGGGCCAAACGGGTAATAACGTCCTCAATTTCTCTGGCTGCCAGCAGCATCATATCCGCAAGCTCGTCAATAATTACCACGACATAAGGAAGTTTAACCTCCGCCTTTTTGTTATAGGAAACTATGTCCCGCGCGTGCGCTTTTGAAAGTTTATCATACCTGTCAGTCATGTCCCTGACCAGATGTTTGAGCGCTTCCGAGGCCTTGCGCACATCCGTTATCACCGGAGTGTAGAGATGGGGCATTTCGTTATAAAGAGTGAATTCCACTCTTTTCGGGTCTATTAAGAGAATTTTCAATTCATCGGGTTTAAATTTATAAAGCAGGGATACAATTATGGAATTCAGGCATACGCTCTTCCCCGCGCCGGTCGCGCCCGCAACCAGCAAATGCGGCATATCCGCAAGGTCCGCGACCATATTCTCGCCGTCCACGGTCTTGCCGATAGAGATGGGCAGGCGGAAGGCGGGATTATTAAATTCATTCGAATCAATTATGCTTTTTAGGCTCACGGTATTTGATTTTTTATTCGGGATCTCGATACCGACAGCGTTGGTACCCGGTATCGGCGCGATTATCCTGATATGCGTGGCCCGCAGAGCCATCGCCAGATCATTTGAAAGCGCAACTATCCTGTTCACTTTCTGCCCGGCCGCAACCGTAACTTCATAGCGGGTAATGACCGGGCCCATGATCGCGCGCGTGGGTTCGACCTCGATTCCAAAGTTTAAAAGTGTCTGTTTAATGATATCTTCTTTCTCGCGGAAATCCTCTTTGTTCATTTTTATGGAGGACTCGTAGTCCGCAAGCAGAGAGAAGGAAGGCAGGGTATATTGTTTTGTTCCTGCTGCTTCCGTGTCCGCCTGAACAGGTTTAGCAGGTTTTTCCGGCTTTTTTTCCGCGGGTTTGGGCCTGGCCTGGGACTGCGCGGAAGTTTTTGTGGCATCTATCCTTATAGGTTCTATTTTCGGCCTTTCTTTTTCAATTGCCTGCCTGAAAGGTGTTGCCCCGGCTGTTTTTTGTTCCTTTTTTTCCCTCCGGACGGCCTGCCATTTTTTATACTTTAGCAGTAATATTTCAAGTAAATTTTTGGGCAGGTGTTCAAGCTCAAGAAAATAGAGCGCAAAAATAAATAACAGGAGACAGACAAACCAGGCCCCGATATTATCTAACAGTTTAATAAGAACTCTCCCCAAAATATTTCCAAGCATGTTCTCATTGCTCTCATAAAGGCCTGTTAGATAGAAGCTCACGCAGGTAGCGGCCAGGAAAAGTAAAGCCCCGGCTATTTTGTGAACCGGCTTCTTCGGCTCAGCATTCTGAAAACTATAGTAGCCGACAAAGCCAAAAATAACCGGTAAAAGAAAAGAGCCAAAGCCAAAGACATAAAAGAAGGCCGTTTTTATGTATCCGCCCAGCAAACCCATGCCCTGGCCTGCGAAAAGTCCCGTAAAAAGTGATGCCAGCAGTAAGACCCCCGCGGCAAACCAGGCTATGCCTATAAGTTCATTTTTTTTCTTCATTTATTTTACAGATATCTCCTTTTTCGGCATTGCCTTCTATGAGCTTAACTATCGCGGCATCTTCACCGAACATTTCCAGTACTTTAACCCGGCCTGTCTTTTTTTGTTCACGCCCCAGCACCAGCCCGGTAGACGGGCTTACTATTTCCTTCCCGGGCAGAAAAACATCAAGCACTGTTCCCTGTTCAAGCCCGGAAGCTTTTCCCGCGTCTATATATATCCTCTCCTGCGTTATCTCCGCGATATTACAGGCCCAGATACATGAAGAATTGATCTGCTCTGCTATATTTTCCGTGAGTTTGACTATTGCCGCCCGGAGGGAAGCTCCCTCAAGTGTTTCGTCATAACCGCTCTTTGAACCCATTCCTAAAAAAGTCCCGCTTGATCTTTCCGCAGTCCCTTTGCCGGACTCCGCAAAAATTATCCTCCCGGTCGCCACATCCACCACTCTTACATCCACGGTACAGGAGGAGGTTTGTTTTTTACCCTGAGTTATCAGCATGCCTCCGGATTCGGTTTTAACTCCAAAATCGGTAATACTGCCGGTCACTATGGCCCCTGCTCCGAGAAGATTTCCGACACTTGCCGCCGTCCGGTTGTCAATAATTCCGGCCAGAGAAAGCTTTTGCTCCTGGATCACTTTATCAAGCCTCTCCCGTTCTATTAAAATAAAATTCCCTGTCTTGTTAAGTTCCGTAACAAGTATGTCGGATGCCGCGGTACCCAGCCGCTGGCCGTAAGCGGTTTTGTTGGAAAATTCCGCCACGGCAACTCTTCTCCTGACTCCCTTATACACGCCCTCGGCCGGCCGCCCCGGCTGCACGGAAAGCGTGTCTTCTTTTGTAACGCGTGAAGAGACGCCGCAGCCGCTAAAAAATACCGCAGTTAAAATAAAGATAAGAATTTTTTTCATTTTTCTCCGGTCACCTAAAAAGATCTTGCCCGCATAGCTCAAAATTCCACGGGTCACCTTGCGCTATTCTTCATAAAAATAAGGCATTTCACGCACGAGTTCTTGCGCTATATTGTAAGCCATGAGCTCCGCTCCGGAATATATTGTATCTGAAATTGCGTTCCTCAAAATGCCCCCGAAAAGGTTTTCAAGAAAAGTGGGTTCTTTTTCCCCGGCAGCAGTGTCATTTTCACCGGCTTTCCCGCCGTTTCGCTTTTCCTTTTCCAGCTCTCTTTTGTTTTTCTCATTTTGTTTCCTTTTCTCTTCCTGCTGATCAAGCGGTTCCCTGGTTACGAGCTCTTTTTGTCTTTCAAAAAGTATTTTGCCGGTCAGGGCGTCTCTTACAGTAATTTTAAGTTTCACCTGTCTTTTAAAGCAGAAGCCGAACGGAATAACTTCCAAAGAAGCGCCTTGAAAGTATTCCTGCACCTCTCCTGTTATTAAGGTGCCGGTTCCCAGCCCGGCGGCAAGTTTTGAAAGTTCTACGCGCTTTAACTGCCCGCCGTCGGTCACACCCAGCCCGCGCAATATTGCATCGGTCTTTTCCAGTTCCATTACTTCATACTTATCATTTACCAGCGCGTCATATATTTTTTTTCTGGTAATTTCCGCTCCGGAAGCGTCATTGCTGAGATTTTCAAAGGGCATAACAGCCAGCACTCTGAGCTTTTTATCCGGCTCAGGCCGCCTATTGCTGCCAGCACAGCCCGGAACAAATATCAGCGCGGCCAGAAAGATCCCCGCGGCTTTTAAACTGCCCACTATTCCGGCCTATTTATTACAACATAATACGCCGCGCCCTGCCTGTTTATTACAAAAAGTATCCCTTCATGCAGGCTGGAATTCTTAACGGCTGAATAATAATCCTCCAGTACCCGTACCGGCTTTTTGTCAATTTCCAGGAGCACATCGCCTTCCAGCAGCCCGGCGGTATCCGCGGAACTTCCGGCTTTTACTCCGGAGATAACCACCCCGGATCTCATGGAAACTCCGTATTTGTGTATTCTTTCCTCATTAAGCGTGCTTATTTTAAGCCCGAGGCGGTCAAAATCCCTGCCGGTATTCCCGGAGGCGGGTTCTGTGTTTTTTTTATTCCGGGCTTCTTTTCCCGAACCGGATATTTCCTTTAAAATGGCGCCGGCATCATTTATCGGAACGGCAAAACCGATACCGGAATAGGAGCCCGAAGTGGAAACTATAAAGGTGTTTATGCCTATTACTTCTCCGGAAATATTTACCAGGGGCCCGCCGGAGTTACCTGGATTTATTGCCGCATCGGTCTGAATAAGATCAGGCATTTGAGAACCGTCCGCGCTCTGGTACAAACGCCCTTTAGCGCTTACAATGCCGGCTGTAACCGTATGGTCGTAGCCAAACGGATTACCTATGGCAATAGCCCATTCCCCGACCCGGACCTTTTCTGAATTTCCGAGAATTACCTTCGCAAGCCTGCCTTTGGGCTCTATTTTTACAAGCGCAAGGTCATGCGCCTTATCCACGCCTGCAAGCTTTCCTTCATACTCGCTTTTATCCGCGAAAACCGCTTTTATTTTGGTAACATCCGAGACCACATGATAATTAGTAAGTATATAACCGTCGCCGGAAACTATAATTCCTGTCCCGAGCCCCTGCCTCTTAAAGTATTTTTCTTTGGGCTGGCTGAAGGGAGAATTAAAAAACCGGTTAAAAAAATCATCATAATCATAGCCGTAATACCGGTATTTCAATATCTGTTCGGTGCTTATATTGACGACCGCGGGGCTTACCAGATCGGCAACGGCAATAAATGAATCCTGGAGCATTATAGCTTCCTTTGCCGGAGCAAGCTTATCATTCCCTTTGCCCATCCTGTTAAAAACGGCGATATTTATGGCCAGAACGATTATCACTCCGGAAAAAACGCCGATAATGCCGATAAGGATCATGGAGAACTTTTGCAGTTTAAAGTTCACAGGCCGGCTCCCCCTCTTAAAATATTATTTGTGTTTTTTTAGCTCAGAATTGATATAAAAAGTTTCTTCGTTTATCAAGCGCATAAAATACTCGTAGCGGGCTTGTTTCAGGGCCTCTTCCTTGGATAAATTAGTTTTGGCCCCGGCTCTAAGTTTCTGGACAAGTATCTCTTCCAGAACGTCATCACTTTCGGTTATTATATCAATATATTTTACGCCTATAAAGTACTTTTTTTCGCCGGCGTCTGTTTTCTCGAAGACCCTGACAACTTCCCCCAGAGCTTTAATATTGCTGTCCGTAGCGGGCAGAAAGATGCTAAAAGCCAGGCGGTCACCCACCTGCAGCGGTTCTTTTGTAAGCAAGAGTGAACCGGCCGCGCTGATGTCACGGCTTTCGGCCTCGCGGGTTTTCACAAAAATATTCTTTAGGACGCCGAATTTATCTTCCTTTACAACCTTAAATTTGACGTTGATAGAGCATTTCCACCTGGGCATCTTCCTTTTATTTATTAAAAGCTCCCCGTCGGACATTACGCTCCTCTGCAAGCCTGTTTATTGCAGCACCTTAAGCATTTCCCCGTGTATCAAGCCGTTACTGGCGGCTATTGTTTTTTGAAAAACGTTATATTTTTTCCCGCCATAGTCAGTTACCCTGCCTTTAGCTTCCTCCACAAAAAGAACCCCCGCGGCCGTATCCCAGGCATACAGTTCCTGCTCAAAAAATCCGTCCAGGATACCGCAGCCCACATAGCAAAGATCAAGCGCCGCGGACCCGGCCCTGCGGACCGCCTGCGAACTCATACAAAATTTATTAAAATGCCTGAAATTGTCCCCGGGCCTCTGTTTCAGAGAATAGGGAAAGCCGGTAGCCAGCAGGGCATTTTCCAATTTTTTCGTTCCCGAAACACGGGCCTTTTCTCCGTTCAGCCGGGCACCTTTTCCCAATTCAACGGTGAACAATTCTTCCAGGACTGAAGCGTAAACCACGCCCAGCCGGGTAACACCCTGCTTCTGTAAGGCAATGGAAACGCAAAACAGAGGGAAACCGTGAGCGTAATTCACCGTACCGTCCAGAGGATCGATGATCCAGCGGAATTCATTATCCGCGTTCTCGGTGCCATTTTCCTCGCAGATAAAGCCGTGCGAAGGATAGGCCCTGTGGAGGGTTTCTTTTATTATCCGCTCTGCCGCAAGGTCAACCTTGGTCACCAGGTTATTGGAAGTACCCTTATGCCTGACCGTCCCGGCATTGCGGTAAAACTTTTTATGCAGGCAAGCCGCTTTTTTCGCGGCCTCCACGGCAAGCTTAAGCATTTATTTTTTCAACCTTCAAAGCTTCAGCGCGCTTTGTCAATTTGACCAGGGTCTCTATATGGTAGGTCATAGGGAACATATCATAAGGTACAACCTCTTCTATTTTGTAGCCATGCCCCGTAAGGTTTTCCAGGTCCCGCGCCAGGGTCATAACATCGCAGGAAAGATAGATGACCGTTTCCGGAGCGCATTTCGCGATAAGATTTAAGAGTTCCTGCTCGCAGCCTTTTCTCGGCGGATCAAGAATTATTGTCGAAGGCTTAAAACCCTGCTTCATCAGTTTCACCAGCATGGTCTCCGACCTTCCATTCAGGAACTCACAATTAAGAATGCCGTTGTTTTTCGCGTTCTGCATGGCATCCAGCACCGCCTGGCCCATCTCTTCGACACCTACGACCTCTTTAAACTCCGAGGCGATGTAAAGAGAGATCGCGCCCACCCCGCAGAAAAGATCGAGAGCGGTTTTTTCGAAGGAACCGCTGACCCAGGCTTTTATCTTCTTGAATATGGTTTTTGCCTGGGAAGTATTGGTCTGAAAGAAAGATATGGCAGAGAAACCGTATTCTATCTTATCAATTTTTTCCGCGAGCCGGCCGTCCCCCGCGTAGACAAAATGCTTGTCACCCATAATTATGTTAGAATCTTCCGGATTAATATTGTACAGGACCGACAGCTTGGGGAATTTATAGCGCAGAAAACTGGAAACTTCGTGAATTTTAGTGAAATCCTCGTTTTTCAATACAAAGATCACTACGGCCGCGCCCGAAGTTTCTGTAACACGTATCACGACATGCCGCAGGGTCGGTACATTGTATTTTATCTTCACCAGATAGGCGCGGATCTCGGCATAAATATTATTAATTTCCCTGCTGACCAGCGGGCAGGCTTCGACATCAACAACAAAATGGCTTCTCAAGGCATAAAGCCCGAGTTTTTTCTGCTTCATATCAGCCGGGAACTGGGTTTTATTGCGATAATAATAGGGTTCTTTTGCGGCGGTAACTTTATTTACCTTTACTCCGGGAAATTTTTTAAACGCATTGACCACTATCTTATGCTTGTATTCCAGCTGTTTGGTATAATCTACCGCCTGCCGGTGGCACCCGCCGCACTCTCCGAATACTTTGCAGGCAGGCTCCACCCTGAAGGGGGACGGCTTGAGTACGGTTAGAATATTTCCCCGGGAGAAGTTTTTTCTTACTTCAGTTATCATTACCTCTACCTCATCCCCCGGAACCGCGAACGGCACGAAGACAATAAAATTGTCATATTTCCCGACCGCATCCGCGCTATTGGCAACACTGTCAATGGTTAACTTGATCTTATCTCCGACTTTAACCGGCTGATTCATTTTTCTCCTTTATAATCATAATATAAAAAACTATAGGTTCTAAGTAACAGGTGCTGGGTGTTAGGTGCTGGGAAAAAATATTTTTATCTTTTAGCACCTAGGACCTAGGACCCAGTTTCTCTTTTAATATCTTATTTACCAGTCCCGGATTTGCTTTCCCCTGGGACTCTTTCATTACCTGCCCTACAAGAAAGCCCATTACTTCCTGCTTGCCGGACCTGTACTGTTCCACACTTTTTGGATTTTTGGAAATAACCAGTTCCACGAGCGCGCCAAGTTTACCTGCATCGGTTATCTGTACCAGGCCTTTTTTCTTCACAACCGCTTCCGGATCCGCGCCCTCCTTAAACATATCCTCAAAAACCACCTTGGCTATCTTACCGGAGATGGTATTATTGTCTATCAATTTTACAAGTTTCACAAGATTTTCCGGAGTAACCGGCGCTTCCGAGATATCTTTCCCCGCCGCTTTTAAAAAACCCAGAAGTTCACCCATGACCAGGTTGCTGAGCGCTTTGAAATTAGCATGGAGCGCCGCACAGCGTTCAAAATAGTCCGCGGTTGCCTTGGCCGCGGTAAGTACCCCGGCATCATATTCCGGCAGGCCGTATTGTGTTACAAATCTTTTTTTCCGGGCTATCGGAAGTTCCACCAGCCCTTTTTTTGCTTCTTCAATATACGCGGGCGTGATACGGTTGACCACCAGGTCCGGTTCGGGGAAATATCTGTAATCATTTGCCTCTTCCTTGGAGCGCATCTGAGTTGTGACACCTTTCTCCGCCGTAAACAGCCTGGTCTCCTGATAGGTCTTTTCCCCCGTGTCAAGGCATTCCGTCTGGCGCGCAGTTTCATAATCCAGCGCGTCCTTGACATTCTTAAAGGAGTTAAGGTTCTTTATCTCCACCTTAGGATTTAATTCTTTTTGTCCGCAAGGCCGGAGGGAAATATTAGCGTCGCATCTTAACGAGCCTTTTTCCATATCGCAGTCAGAAACCCCGATATACTGCAATATGCTCTTTAATGAATTTAGATATTCGTAGGCCTCTTCAGAGGACCGTATATCAGGTTCAGATACGATTTCCAGCAGGGGGATACCGGTGCGGTTAAGATCCACCAGGCTCTCCTCCGCTTCTCCTATTTGCCCGGAACTACCCGCATGCAGGAGCTTACCTGCATCCTCTTCAAGATGCGCCCGGGTGATACCTATCTTAACATTCTTTCCGTCCACCATAACTTCCAGAAAACCGTGTTCCGCGAAAGGCATATCCTTCTGTGAGGTTTGATAATTTTTCGGCAGGTCCGGGTAAAAATAATTTTTCCGGTCAAATTTGGCATATTCGTTAACCCTGCAATTCAAGGCCAGGGCTGTTCTAACCGCAAATTCCACGGCTTTTTTATTCAGTACCGGCAGGACCCCGGGCAGGCCCTCACATACCGGGCAGGTCTGGGTGTTGGGCTCCGAACCGAATTTTGTGGAACAACCGCAGAAAAGTTTGCTTTCAGTTTTTAACTGTACGTGTACTTCCAGGCCTATGACTATTTCGTACTTACCCATCTTTCCCCCTACCTGTAAATAAGTTTAAACACCACCACTTCCATATTTTTAAAATATTTATACACTTCCACCATAAAAGCCAGTTTCCCCGCGTCATCCAGCGTCCCCTCGACCAGTTTTATGTGCGCGGCGTCCAGAACAGTTTCATTGAATGTGGGGTCCATGGCCGCCCAATTTCCGTTGCCCAAATAGACCTCTAACCACATATGATAATAGAACCGGTCATTCACCGGGTAGATCCCCGCGGCTATTTTTGCCGGAATGCCGAGTGCTTTACAAAGCGCGCTGGCCAGTACGGCATGCCCTTTGCAGTCGCCCTGTTTACTGTCAAAGGTTTCTTTGGCCGTGGCAAAAACAGAACTAAAACTCTTGTTTACTACGCGCCCGTTCACCCAGTTGACTATTTTTCCGGCGGCTTTCAGGGAATTCTTCTCGTTCCCCGCGATGGTTCTTGCCGTTTTTATCAGTTCCGCATCTTCAGACTGTTCATACGGCGACGGTTTCAAATATTTTTCCAGGCCTTTCTCGCCTATAGGGAAAGCCGCGGCTTTTTCTACGGGAAACTCCGTCCGCCGCAGGGTACAAATAGCCATATTTTCTTTAATTATTTTTATGGAAGTCCCTGAAAGGCTGTTTTGGTTAAGGCCTTCCGGCAGTCCTTTTTCAAAGACCAGGCTGCAATTCATTTCTTTTACGTCACCCGGCCTTTCTATGATACGGCTGCATTTGACCGCAAAATCAGAAAGAATATCGACATTCGCGGAAAAGCTTTTCTTTGCTTCAGCTTCCGTCGCTATGACCTCTTCCAGTCCCAGCTGGGCATTTTTCGTCCTTATGGTATAACCCTGTTTATCAACGTAAATACTGGTCAAAATATTATACATTTCCGTATCGATAGCGTAGCAGCTGTACTCCCTGTTCCCGGCAGTTTGTTTTTCAAGGCCGTTTATCTTAATTTTAACATCGGCTACGGACAGCATGCTGTTATCAAAGACCTTTACAACATAGCTCTTATTGGGAAGGAGCCCCGCTTTTCTTAAGAAATTATCCAGCATACCGGCAAATATTGTCCCGGGAGGAAGTGCAAATTCTTTCTTTTCCTCTTTACCCGCGAATTTATCGGTTATATAGGCCTTATTTTGTTTTATCCTCCCTTCCATGAACCTTTCCTGGCCTGTCAGGTTTTCGTAGGACTTAAAATAATACGGTTCAAGCTCTTCAGAAAAATAAAGTTCAGTTTTTGTCTCCATTTTTATTGAATCTTTAAATCTTTTTATTTCAAAAAGCATGTAAGTGGTTTCTTTAAGGCAGGTTTTGGTTTCAAAAATGGTTTTTTCGGTAAGAACGGAAGAATAGCCCACTTTGGAATCATTAATAAGTATATTAAAATACTCGGAAATAGGATAATCAGCGCCAAAAAGCGGCGCCAGGAATAATATGGCTATGCAATACGCTTTTAATATTCTATACATTTTATCAGTGGAATTTTCCGCCCAGGCGGATTTCGCAAAAGGTAAAAGGATTTTTAAATACCTTTGCTCAACTTGTTATCCTGCCATTCTGTATTCTTTTACTCTGTCTTAATATCAGTGGAATCAGATATTTTTGCAACCATGATGGCCCTGCACCTGAACATAGAGCATGCTACAGGGTCAGTGGAATAGCTTTAACTGGAGCTGATGGTCGGGATCGAACCGACGACCTGCAAATTACGAATTTGCTGCTCTACCAACTGAGCTACATCAGCGTCTTTTTATATTTTATCATATTTTTTCACGGGTTTAAAGGGTATTGTGTCCGTTTAGAAGCTGAGAAAACAATAAAAAAAATGGACGCCCGGAGAAGCAGGCGTCCATTTTTGCTTATTATTTTATTTCTTTTCCGGGGCCTTTGCGGCATCCTTTACATCTATTTCAATGTCGTCAAAATAGAAAGTCTCATTTTTGGCACCCTGGCTTGCGCCGCCGGAAAGAACTATACCGTTCGCGCCTTTATTGAAAAATTCAAGTTTATTAGAAAATTGGGCACTCTCTTTATCATCGTTAAATGTAGCTCCCAGAGTTTTATCATCGGTAAAAGTAAAAGTGAACTTCCCCCAGGCCGCTTTGGGCCTTTTGATTGCGGAATGCCACGGGCTGAACCACTGGTTTTCAGCGGTAAAGACCTCACTATAGTCATTGAGATTTAGATAGGGTTTATAGCTTATTATCTCAACTGCTTTGTCATCATCGCTGTTTATCAACCCGAAGTAAGGACCGCTGCCCGTCCCTTTTTTTACGGCAAAAGAGTCATATACCCACATAGTTACGGTACCAAACTTGTTCTCGGTACTGAATCTGAAAATTGCTGTTGCTCCGGCCGGCGTAAAAAGAGAGGAGTTACCCCCGTGTTTCTGCGCGTCAGAAACGGCTACATCACCTTCTATCTCCCACTTCTTCAGGACTGTTTTGTCCTCAAAACCTTCGGAGATCTTCGCCGCGTACAGCGAAAACCCGAAACATACCACCATTACTGCCATCACCAGCTTTCTTACCATAGCTCCACCCTCCCGGATCTTATCCGCTTTACCTGAAATTTGTTTTTAAGTGATTTATTATAGCACTAACCTTTTGCAAATCAAGTACAAAATACCGTCTTCCGGTCACTTCAAATGTATATTCTGCCTGCTTTTTTCAGTATACTCATGAAGTTCTATCCTGTTGCCGTCGGGATCCGCGAGCCAGGCCTGATAACTTTGATCAGAACCCAGTTTTACCTCTGTTACGTCCAGGCCCTTTTTCCGGAGTTCTGTTACGGTCTTTTCAATTTCATTTACTTCCAGACAAAAATGACCGTAAGGTTGTCCTTCGGCCCGGGGTTTAAGTTCCCCCTTGAACATCTCAATAAAACATCTGTTATTAATATGCAAATACGCCCCGAATTTACCTCTCTTTTCGTCGGTAAAATCAAAGGCCTCTTTAAAACCAAGAACGTCCCTGTAAAATTTTACGGAGCGCTCAAGATCAGATACTATGAAACATATATGCGCAAATCCTTTTATCATTTTCTCTCCTTTATAAAATATGCCCCGCCAAGCGGGTTCTTCCCTGCTTGCTTCTCCTAACACCCAGCCCCCAAAACCCAGCACCGAGGACCCATTCCCTTTTCCCTAATACACAATTCCCGCGTAACCGACAAAGGAGCCCCCGGGATCAGGCATAACGTCATAACTTGTTCTATAGGTCAAAAGTTTTCCGGAAACTGCGCCAAGTTGTTTTGCCGTGGCAATTAGCCCGGCTGCCGCGCCGGCAGAACAGGCACTTCCGGAAGAGTCCGCGTATTCGATAAGCTCTTTCCCTTTTAACCCGGCAGCCAAGTCAATAAAACCTTTATCATTAACTTCTTTTACCCACTCCAGGGCTTTTTTGCCCGTACCCCGCGGGGTAAAATCATAATTAGGGCCGTAATGCGTCAGATCCGTACTGGCAAGAAATAAATATTTCGAAAAGGTTTTTTTTATTTTTTCCAGAATAAGCGGAGAACTCCGCAGGGCAGCAAGGGACGCAGGCAGTCTTACTGCCAGGAGCTTTGCCCGGGGAAAAAAATATTTTACGAGCGGAAGCTGGATCTCAACAGTATTGTCGGGAAAAATATCTTCTCCGAATTCAAGTTCCTTAGAAAGCTCCGCCGCCAAACCGGAGGCATTTTCTATATTCCCCAGGGGTGTTTCGAAATTTTCCGCGAGAGTTATCAGCGGCTGTTCTCCTGCCGGAAGATGGCCGCCAAAGATGACCACAAGTTCCGGTTTTTGCCATTCAAGAGAAGCCATAACGGAAGCGGCGAGCTCTCCGCTGAAGTACCAGCCCGCGTGGGGCACGAGCCCGCCAATACCGTATTTCCTGGGTATAAAATAGGGCAGGAACCGGCTTTTAAAATCCTCTATCTCTTTAAGTGTCTCTTTTTCGGAAACAGGATACCAGCCGGCGGGCAGCTGCCGCCTTCTAACTTTTTTCATTTTCTCTTCACCGCTTTCATTTCTCTTTCAAAGGCTTCAAGTGCGGCAGGGAACGGGGAAAGCACTCTTTTTAATACACCCTGAAGGAACGCTATCGCGATCCCGTAATTTGAAACCGCGACTCCGTACTCTTTTGCCTTGTGTATGCGGGCCAGCATTTCACGCCTGGTCAGCATGCAGCCGCCGCAGGGAATAATAAGTTTATAACTTGAAAGATCCTCGGGATAATCCCTGCCCGAACAGATCTCAACTTCAATATCCCCTCCGATGTACTGCCGCAGCCATCTCGGGATCTTTACCCTGCCAATGTCATCCTCAATAGCATGGTGAGAACAGGCCTCAGCTATCAGTATCTTATCCCCGGCTTTCATGGTTTCCACGGCTGTAATACCTTTTGCCGCCTCTACAATATCGCCTTTATAGCGGGAGAAAAGTATAGAAAAAGTCGTGCAATTCACTCCGGGCGGGGTATCGGCGACCATTTTAAGGACCGACTGGGAATCAGAGACTACTATATCCGGGGGGTTCTTAAGGTTCGCAAGAACATGCGCGTACTCCCTTTCCTTGCAGACAACTACCGCTTCGTCATTATCCAGCGCGTCCCTTATTGCCTGCACCTGGGGGAGTATCAAACGCCCCTTCGGCGCCTGCAGGTCTATGGGAACAATAAGCACTCCCATACCTCCGGGTTTAATTAGGTCCCCCAGAAGAGCCGGAGGATTAAGGAACCCTTCGGGACAGGCCTTTATAAGTTCGGTCTTCAAAATATTTATGTATCTATCCCGGTTCTTAAGGTCCAGGGAGGAACATTCCACCACCTGCCCCGACTTTTGTTTCAGCAGTTCCAGAAAAGCACTGTCCGCTTTTTTGAGATCGGTCTTATTAACTACCGGGATGACGGGGATCTTTCTTAGTTTTGCTTCGGACAGTATTTCTTCTTCATAAGGCGACCAGGTCCCGGCCTCGACAAGCAGCAGGATAATATCAGACCGGTCAAATATTTTTTTTGTTTTCTTGACCCTTAAACTCCCGAGTTCGGATCTGTCATCAAAACCCGCCGTATCCAAAAAAACCACCGGCCCTAGGGGCAGGAGTTCCATGGCCTTCTCGACAACATCGGTGGTGGTACCCGCGACCGCGCTGGTAATGGAAACATCCTGGCCGGCGATCATATTAAGAAAACTGGATTTTCCGATATTTGTCCTGCCGAAAATACCTATTTGCAGGCGCAAAGATTTAGGTGTGGTTTGCATCATCTCTATAACCCAGGGCGACCAGAGCATAAGGTGAAAGCACTTTTTCCACCAGTTCCGCCCCCAGTTTTTCTGAAAGGAAATCTTTAAGGCCTGTTTTTCCTGAGCCCTTGAATTCCTTTAGAAGCTCTCCGGCTTTTTCATACCCTATGTAAGGCAAAAATGCCGTTACTATTGCCGGGCTTCTCTCAAAATACTCCCGGCACCGGGCTTCGTCCGCCGTTATGCCGTCAACAAGTTTGAGGAGCATAAGATCAATATTGTTCAGAAGCTCCAGGGAGCCCAGCATGGCCTCGGCGATAACCGGCATAAACTCGCTGATCTGCAGGGTGCCTCTTGAAACCGCCTGCGTAATTATTGAATCATTCGCGATAACTGTAAGCCCCGCCTGTATGGCCGCCTCCGGGATCACCGGATTGATCTTCCCCGGCATTATGGAGGAGCCGGCCTGCAGTTCCGGGAGTTTGAGCTCTCCCAGCAGATTTAGCAGCCGCAGGTCATTCGAGATCTTAATGATATTCACCGCGTGCGCTTTTAAAATACCGGAAACCTCGGCAAACGCGTCCGCATTTGCTGTCGCGTCCACAACATTTTCATTTCTGGAGATCCCGAGCCCGGATAAGGCCCTGAGTTTTTCAATAACCTGAAAGATATAGCTTTTGGGAGCGCCCAGGCCCGTGCCTACCGCGGTACCCCCTATATTTACGACCCTTAAACGCTCCTCTGACTTAAAGGTCCTCCAGCGGTCCCTTGCAAAAGCTTCGGCAAAAGCCGAGAACTCCGCTCCCAGGGTTATCGGCACCGCTTCCTGAAGTTCTGTCCGGCCTATTTTAACAATACCTGCGAACTCCTTCTCTTTTCTCTGGAAAGCGCCTTGCAGCAGGGTAATGGACTGGCTCAGGGCCCTTAAAGAATATATGCAGGCGATCTTTAAGGCCGTAGGATAGACATCGTTTGTGGACTGGTGGAGGTTAACCTGGCCCAGCGGATCTACCAGAGTATAATTCCCCTTTTCTCCCCCCAGCAGTTCTATGGCCCGGTTGGCAATAACTTCATTGACATTCATATTAGTGGACGTACCGGCCCCGCCCTGAAGCGCGTCTACCGGGAATTCTCCGGCCAGGCCCCCGTCTATTATTTCGTCACAAGCCGCTGTGATGGCCTTTACCTGTGTAACAGTAAGATATTTCAGCTCGTGATTTGTTTCGGCGGCGGCTTTTTTTACAAGCGCCAGAGCCCGGATAAGCGCTTTGTTTACAGCTTTGCCGGATAAGACAAAATTCTCCAGCGCTCTTTGGGTATGAATGCCGTAATACGCCGCTTTGGGCACATTTTTTTCCCCGAGACTGTCTTTTTCTAACCTGTATTCCGCCATAAATTTCCGCCTGTTCCTTATACCTGTAAACTTCCTGTCAAATCAGACACGTTCTTCAGGCCGTTTGCTTTAAGATATTTTTTTATTCCGTCAACTATCCTGACCGTGCTTTGAGGATCTATAAAATTACCGGTACCGACCGCGACCGCGGAAGCTCCGGCTATCAGATATTCAAGGGCATCTTCCGTCCCGCAAATACCCCCCATGCCGACTATGGGTATTTTCACGGTATTATAAACCTGCCACACGCAGCGGAGGCCGATAGGTTTGATTGCCGGCCCGGAAAGCCCGCCTATAATATTGGCCAGCCTGGGCTTGCGGGTCACGGTGTCCACGGCCAGGCCCGAAATAGTATTGACCAGAGATAAGGCGTCAGCTCCCGCATCCTCGGCCGCGCGGGCAATTATTTTAATATCAGAAATTTCCGGAGAAAGTTTTACAATAACCGTTTTTTTTGTATTTTTTCTTACGAGGCGCGTTATGCGCGCTACGGCGCCGGGATCTTTCGCAAAGATCCTGCCGTGGCTGTAATTCACATTAGGACACGAAACATTTACTTCCAGGCCGGCCACCCCGGGGACATCTTCCAGTTTCTCCGCGAGCAGGCCGTATTCTTTTTCCTGATAACCGGAGATGTTGACTATGAAAGGGACTTTGTATCTGAGAAAGAAGGGGCATTTTTCTTTAATGAAAGCGTCTATTCCGGGATTTTGCAGGCCTATGGCATTAAGCATCCCGGAAGGAGTCTCGGCTATTCTGGGGAGGGGATTTCCTTCTCTTGCTAAAAGCGTAACACCTTTTACCACAACAGCGCCCAATTTATTCAGGTCCAGGAGATCTTCAAGTTCCTCACCCGTGCCAAAAGTTCCGGACGCGGTCATGACCGGATTCTTAAGCAGCAGCTTGCCTATTTTAACTTTTAGGTTTTCCATTCTATTTCCCCGGCCTTAAATACAGGGCCGTCAACGCAAACGCGGGCCTGCCGGCCGTCTTTTTTCTTACAGACACAAGACAGGCAGACGCCGGTACCGCAACCCATCAGGGCTTCCAAGGAAACCTGGCAGGGAATATTATATTTGCCGGCAATTTTGGCGACCGCTTCCAGCATTCTGTCCGGCCCGCAGGCAAAGATCACCGCCGGGTGTTTGGCTCCGGAACAACAAACCCTGTCAAGAACCCGGGTCACAAGCCCTTTGGTCCCGGAAGAACCGTCTTCCGTTGCCACTTTTACCCCGGTAAAGCCCTTTTTATATATAAGCTTCGAGTTCTTCGCCCCTATCAGGGTTATTATTTTTTTTCTTTTTTTCTTAAGCAGGTCATGCAGCGCTTTTAAAGGCGAGATCCCGTAACCTCCTCCCACCAGTATAGCGGTGGTGAACGGGGCTTTTATATCAAACCCTTTCCCCAGAGGCCCGAGCACCTGAATTTCCATGCCTTTTTTTAATTGCGCTAAAAGAGAAGTACCCGTGCCGCGGACTTTGTAAAGAATTTCAAGCCCGGCGGGCGACAGTTTGTGAATGGACATAGGCCTGCGTAAAAGAGGCCGTCCGGTCTTTGAAGTTTGTATATTTAAGAATTGCCCGGGCCGGGCGTGCCGCGCGATCCGCGGCGCATAAATTTTCATATTCCGGTATTCCCCGGAAACCTGCTTGTTATAGATTATACGGGCGTTGGTATCTATCCTCATAATTTTACTTTTTGTCCCAGTTCTGGCACGACAACCTGCAGGCGTCTTTTTTGCCGTATTATTTCGGCAAAGGCAAGAGCGCTCTTTTCTTCGCCATGCACCACAAAAACCTGCATTTTCTTGTTCTTAAAGTTAGAAAGCCATTTTAAGAGGCCGTTTTGATCGGCATGCCCCGAAAAACCGCCCAGAGTGAATATTTTTGCCCGCACCGCTATCTCTTCCCCGAATATTTTCACGGTTTTTACCCCGTCAACGATAGCCCTGCCGGTAGTGCCTATCGCCTGGTAACCCGTAAATATTATAACACATTCCTCGCGCCACAAGTTATGCTTTAGATGGTGCTTGATCCGCCCGGCTTCGCACATCCCGCTCGCAGAAACTATGATCGCGTTGCTCTTGAGGTCATTCAGGGCTCGGGACTCCTCCATCCGCCGGCAATAAACCAGAGAGGGAAAAGAAAAAGGATCTATCCCTTTTTTCATGGCTGCTTTGGTTTCTTCGTCAAAGTGCCGGCTGTTGGCCTGAAAGATCTCTGTGGCGGCAATGGCCAGAGGCGAATCCACATATACAGAAAAACCGTCCAGGCTGCTTTTTTTATACATCTGCGAAAGTTCAAAGATTATTTCCTGGGTCCTCTCGACGGCAAACGCCGGAATAATAATATTTCCCCGGTCTTTTTCCGCGCCCAGGATCGCGTTCTCAAATTCCTTAATAGTCTCTTTATGGCTCTTGTGCAGCCGGTCGCCGTAGGTGGATTCTATAAAAAGGTAGTCGGCATCAACAAGTTTTTTGGGATCCCGTATTAGTTTCTGCATTTCATTACCCAGGTCTCCCGAGAACACAAGCCGCTTTGCCTTGCCCTCTATCTTTGTGAATACCTCTATGATAGAAGAACCAAGAATATGCCCGGCATCCTCAAACCTGACCTTGAAACCGTTCTTCAGGTCTTTCAATTTACCGTATTCTACTGCTTCAAAATATTGCATGCAGGAGGCGGCATCTTCAGCGTTATAGACCGGCTCCAGCAGGGGTTTTCCCGCCCGCTGTCTTTTTCTGTTACGCCATTCAATTTCTATACTTTCCACATGCGCGGCATCCAGGAACATTATCTTGCAGAGTTCCAGAGTGGGTTTGGTGCAAAGGATCCGCCCTCTGAACCCCTTTTTCACCAATCTCGGGATCAAACCGCTGTGATCAATATGCGCGTGCGTCAGAATAACATATTGAATTTCTTCCGGATTAAAATCAAACTCCTCGTAATTCCGCTGTGTCAGGCGGTCCTCACCGCGAAACATGCCGAAATCTATCAGAATTTTACCTTTATCTCCGGTGATGAGGTATTTGGAACCCGTTACTGTTCTCGCGGCGCCGAAGAATTGAACCGAGACTCCCATTATTTTTTACTCCTTTCAAATAACCGGGCCAGAAAGATCCCGAACTCAAAAAGCAGGACCAGCATAGCCCAGAGTATGAGCATTGAAACCGGCGTAGGATCCGGCGTAACGGCCGCGGCAAATACGGCCATGCCAAAATACATTATTTTTCTGGCTTTGGCCAGAGCTCTGGCGGAAACTATCCCCGCTTTACTTAATACTCCGATAACCACAGGCAGTTCGAACGGTATAGCAAAGAGGACGAGCATCACTATGAACATATCAAAGAATTTGCCCATGCTTAAGACCGGCTCAGCACCGGCGGAAAGCCCGTATTGAATAAGTATCTTAAAGGAGATAGGCATGAGCAGATAGAACGAAAAGACCGCGCCTAAGAACAGGAAAAAGAAAGCCCCGAAAAAAAGCAGGAGCATATATTTTTTTGTTTTTTTCTTAAAAGCGGGGCCGATATAAGCCCAGGCCTGATAAAAGAAGACCGGAGAAAGTATGAAAAGAGAAGTAAGCAGGGATAATTTAAGTACGGTAAAGACCGGTTCCAGGGGATCAAGAAAAACCAGTTTTAACGCGGCGCCTTTGACGAGGTCTTTGAGGAAAAATTCCCTTAAAAAGTTCATAATGCGGGTACCAAAGGAATCCGTGAACGAAGGCAGGGTTACCAGCGCTAAAAAAACCGCCAGGAATATCACCAGGCAGACTATTATTCTTTTTCTAAGTTCTTCGAGATGTCCGACAACCGTCAAGGGCTGCAAAGAAGTTCGCATAATCTCCTTTACCGCTTGGAACCTATATTACTTTTTCTTAAGATGGTATTCCTGTAAAGACTTTACCGTAAGCTCGCTTTTAAGCAGGGACTCTATACCGTTGACCGCCGCCTGCGCGCCGGAGACCGTGGTAATACAGGGTATGTTATTGACTATCGCGGCCCTGCGGATGTGATATTCATCGGTCTTGGGGCCTTTGCCGGTCGGGGTATTTATGATAAGATTTATCTCTTTATTTCTTATATAATCCACGATATTGGGCCGGCCTTCCCCTACCTTATTAACTTTTTCAACTTCCATTCCGTTGTTGGAAAGTGCGGCTGCCGTACCGCCGGTGGCCACAAGCTTAAAACCCAGGTCCACAAGCAGTTTGGCCACATATATTATATTCCGCTTATCTTTGTTCTTGACACTTATGAAGACCTTGCCTTTAACGGGAAGCGCGGAACCCGCCGCCATCTGGGATTTTGCGAAAGCACGGCCAAAATCAGCATCAATGCCCATTACCTCGCCGGTCGATTTCATTTCCGGCCCCAGCACGGAATCCACACCCGGAAATTTCCCGAAAGGAAAGACCGATTCTTTGACGGAAAAATGTTTTGATTGAATTTCTCCGGTGAGGCCCATTTTTTTCAGTTTTTGGCCCGTCATGATCCGGGCTGCCACCTTGGCCCAGGGTATTCCTGTGGCTTTAGAAACAAAAGGCACGGTCCTTGAAGCTCTCGGGTTGACCTCCAGCACATAGATGGTGTCCCCTTTGTAGGCATACTGAATGTTCATAAGCCCTATGACTTTGAGCTCTTTAGCCAGGGCACAGGTGTATTTTCTTATGGTGGCCAGCTGGTTTTCAGCAAGTGAAAAAGCAGGGATGACGCAGGCCGAATCTCCGGAGTGAATGCCCGCTTCTTCTATATGCTCCATTATTCCGCAGATAACGGTGGTCTCACCGTCGCAGACCGCGTCCACATCTATCTCCCCGGCATCTTCCAGGAATTTATCTATAAGTACAGGATGTTTTCCGGATACCTCAAGAGCCATTTTAACAAAATTCACCATGCTCTCTTCATCGTAGACTATCTCCATCGCTCTTCCGCCAAGAACATAGGACGGCCGCACAAGCACCGGAAAGCCGATCCGCCGGGCTACTTTGAGCGCATCTTTCAAATTGCGGGCGGTGCCGTTCTCCGGCTGCGGTATCTTTAATTTATTCAAAATAGCCCCGAAGAGTTTTCTATCCTCCGCCGCATCTATGCTTTTAGGGCTGGTACCGATTATTTTTATCTTCTCTTTAAAAAGCGGAAGCGCCAGTTTAAGAGGTGTCTGCCCGCCAAACTGGACTATGACCCCGTCCGGTTTTTCCCTTTTAAGGATATGCAGGGTATCTTCCAGGGTTAAAGGTTCAAAATACAGCCGGTCGGAGGTATCATAATCGGTAGAAACCGTCTCGGGATTGCAATTTATCATTATGACCTCATAACCGTCTTCTCTTAAGGCAAAGGCCGCGTGCACGCAACAGTAGTCAAACTCAATTCCCTGTCCGATCCGGTTGGGCCCTCCCCCCAGAATTGCTATTTTTTTATTTTTTGTCGGCAGGGCTTCCTCTTCCTCTTCGTATGTGGAATAAAGATAAGGCGTAAAGGCCTCAAACTCCGCGGCGCAGGTATCCACCATTTTATAGACCGGTTTTATGCCATGCTTCAGGCGCAGGGCCCGCAGTTTTGCCTCTTCCATACCGAGCAGTTTCGCCAGATAGCGGTCAGAAAAACCGTATTTTTTTGCTTCTTTAATAACATCCGGAAGCTGCTTTTTATTCTTGCCGGCCTTAATTATCACCGCTTCCATATCCACAAGTTCTTTTAAGTTGCTTAAAAACCATTTATCTATCCTGGTTAAATTAAATATCTCCTCCAGGCTGAAATCATTCTTTAGTGCCTCTCTGATAAAATACAGCCGGTCGCAATTCGGCGTGCGGAGTTTCTCTGTTATCTGTTCTTTTGTCGGTTTGGGCCCGCTCCAGTACAAGCTGTATTTATCTATTTCCAGGGACCTTATGGCCTTTTGAAACGACTCCTTAAAGGTCCGGCCTATGGCCATAACTTCGCCCACGGATTTCATCTGGGTTCCGAGAATATCGTCAGCCCCGGGGAATTTTTCAAAGGTCCAGCGGGGGATCTTTGTAACCACATAATCAATAGTAGGTTCAAACGCGGCATAGGTATATTTGGTGATATCATTGGGGATCTCATCCAGCGTAAAACCTACCGCCAGTTTGGCCGCGATCTTAGCAATGGGAAAACCTGTAGCTTTTGAGGCCAGGGCGGAACTTCTGGAAACCCTGGGGTTCATTTCTATAACAACCACTTTACCGTTAGCGGGATTGATGCCGAACTGAACATTACTGCCTCCGGTGTCCACGCCTATTTCCCGCATGATGGCTATGGAGGCGTCACGCAGGACCTGGTATTCCTTATCGGACAAAGTCTGGGCGGGAGCAACTGTTATGGAATCGCCGGTATGTATCCCCATGGGATCAAAGTTCTCTATAGGACAGATTATTACGACATTATCTTTAAGGTCCCGCATGACTTCCAGTTCATATTCTTTCCAGCCGATTATGGACTGCTCGAGCAGGACCTGGCCGATCATGCTGGCTTCAACTCCAAACTTGACCTTATCTTTAAGTTCTTCCATGTTATAGGCAATACTGCTGCCTGAACCGCCGAGTGTAAAAGCGGGGCGGATGATGACAGGAAACCCGAGTTCTTTTGAATACTTTTCGGCATCTTCGGAGCTGTAAGCCGCGAAACTCAAGGGAACGCTTAAACCTATCTTTTCTACCGCCGCCTTGAAAAGCATCCGGTCTTCCGCTTTTTTTATGGCTTCGATCTTTGCGCCTATCAATTCAACATTATATCTTGCCAGGATCCCGCTTTCCGCAAGTTCAACCGCGACATTCAGCCCCGTCTGGCCGCCTATAGTGGGTAGTAGCGCGTCCGGGCGTTCTTTTTCTATTATTTTCGCGACCATTTCGGCGGTGACAGGTTCAATATACGTGCGGTCGGCAAATTCCGGGTCGGTCATTATTGTGGCAGGATTACTATTTACCAGGACAACTTCGTAGCCTTCTTCTTTAAGCGCTTTGCAGGCCTGCGTACCGGAATAATCAAACTCGCACGCCTGGCCGATGACAATAGGCCCGGACCCGATAAGCAGTATCTTTTTTATATCAGTGCGCTTTGGCATTTTATAAAGCCCTCTTCATAAAAACACCGCCCGCCTTTTCAGGGACGGACGGTGTAGGTTTCCATTTACTCTAAAAGATCCCTACTCTTCAACAATGGTATCTTCAAATTCCATCGTTACCGGTTTTTTGGGAGCTTTGGTCTTTTCCGCCGCCGGTTTGCTTAAAGCCGCGGGAGCCGGTGCGGCAGTTTTCACGGCTTCATTTGTCACAGCCGGAACAGGCGGTTTAATTTCCTGGATATTTTTTGGTTCCTTTTTCTCCACGGCAGTCACGCCCTTCTCATTTGTTACCTCGGCCAAAGGCGGCTTTACTTCCGGGAGCTTTTTCTCTGTTCCTAAGATCGCCGGTTTTTTCTCCGGAGTTACCGCCGGAGCTTCTTCGGTCAAGACTTCGACATCTTCAGTCGCATCCTTCTTCTTATCCTTAAGCCCGGCCTTAACAGTACTTTTTGCCTTATACTTTCCAACCGGCCTGGTCGAATAAGACTCCCCTCCCCTGATGTATTTTCCGGGGTCTTTTTGAAATTCCTCACAGTGAATAAGCGTGCAAAAATGGTAGCTTTTTCCGTTGTAGCTATAGTCCAGAAAGGAGGATTTGCCTCTGGTCTTTCTCTCCTGTTTGCCGCAAACCTGGCAGGTATCCATATTTTTTGCAAATTTAAAGGGATTACTGTCGAACTGCGCTTTTTCACTGTTGCTTAGAAAATAATAATAATCATTATTATACTTACTGAAGGGTGTTGCATCGTTAACTTTAAGAGGCGCCCCCGTGACAGCGCATATAGTGTCTGCCGGCCGCGCCATAATACCCGCAAAGCCGGTTCCGGTCATTAATAAGCAAATAAGGCTTATCATGGAGCTTAAAAGTCCTGCTTTTTTCATAAAAGACCTCCCAAAAAAAGTCATTTTATTATTGCACAAAGGTATATTAAAGTCAATATCTGATTTGGAAAGGCAGGCAGGTTCCGGGACCGGTCGTCTTTAATGTTTCACAAAAAATAAAGAAACTGAGTTCATGCAGTAGCGTTTTCCCGTAGGTTTGGGCCCGTCATCAAAAACATGTCCCAGATGGGCTCCGCACCGGGCACAAACAACTTCACTTCTTTCCATACCGTGGCTGGTATCTTTAACGGTCTTAATATTCAGTTCTGAAACCGGCTGAAAAAAACTTGGCCAGCCGGTGCCTGACTCAAATTTTGTGTCAGAAACAAACAGATCCGTTTTACAAACAACGCATTTATAGACGCCTTTAGCATGGTTATTGTAAAATTTCCCCGTAAAAGGCGCTTCTGTGCCTTTATCTCTTACAACATAGCAGACATCCGCAGGAAGTTCCTTTAATTGTTCCGCGGTAGGAACGACTTTGTCAACTGTATCAACTTTTCCGGTTTCAAAATTAAAAATATCAACTTTTCCCGGCTTTGGTTTTTGCATATTTGCCTCTTTATCTTCACAACCGTAAAAGAGCAGGCAGCTGAATAAAATTAACCCCAGTCTTTTCATATAGGTCTCATAACCTGCAATTAGCTTTATAAACTTCAAGCGCGTATTTATAGGTTTCAAACCGCACATCAGGAGGTATGGAATGATCGCTGTGGAACACGTAGGGTGCTTTCAGTTTTTTTAGTGCTTTCAGTTTATATTCTATCTCCTGTTTCACGGCAGCCTTATTATTGGTATTCAGCACGGTTACGTCAATATTTCCCATAAAAGCTATTTTTCCGGAATATTCTTTTGCCAGCTCAAGCACATTCATATTCGCTTTGGCTTCCATCGGCTGGAGGCAGTCAAAGCCCGCTTCTAAAATTGACGGCAGGGCCCGCCTCACGTCCCCGCACGAATGCAGGATCACCGGAAGCCCGTGATCTTTAAAATAATTCACCAGTCTTTTATGGTAAGGAGTTACCAGCTCTTTCAAAGCCGCGGGAGAACAAAATAACCCGTTCTTATACCCCAGATCCTCATAAATGAACATTCCGTCCGGGAGCCCGGCTTCCCTGAAGATCATTTCATAATGCCGGATGTAAAAATCGGTATAAACCTGGCAAAAATCTTTGAGCCATCCGGGTTCAAGGAGCATTGCAGGAAGAAAATGCTCATCCCCTATCGTATTCCTCATCAGTTCGAAAATAAAAAAATTTCCAAAAACGGTGAACTTACCGGTCTTCCTGGCTTTCTCAAGGTTCTGCTTCATGCCCGGGAGATCCAGCCTGTTTTTATCAAGAGCAAGCAGCGGCTCGCGATAGGTCTTTTCCCATATTTCCCTGCCGGTCATTTCAAACCCGATATGTTCGGGCGTGCCTGATTTGTGCCTCCAGAGCTTTACCGAAGCTCCGTTGCCATTTTTGATTATTTCCCATTCTTCGGTTTGCTCAAGTATTTCTTTTTTTCCGGGAAAGGAAGTAACATCAAACCAGCCGCCCGCGTGGGCAATATCATAGTCAAAATAATCAGCCTGATCTGTCTTTGCCGGGAAGCCTTCTTTTGTCCAGTAGTCCCGGATAGTTTCAGGCCAGAAATGTTCAAAAATACCGAATCTTTCCGCGGCTTTTCTATTCAGTATGGTGGTTATGAGCTCTTTTGAGGTCATCTTACCCTTGCGGTACTTTTTATTATTACTGTTCCATGAACCCCTTAAGGAACTTGGCCCTTATGGGGTGCCTGAGTTTTCTCAGCGCCTTGGCCTCTATCTGTCTCACCCGCTCTCTGGTAATATTAAAAATATTGCCGACTTCTTCGAGCGTGTAGGGGTACGGTTTATTAATGCCAAAACGCAGGCGGATCACTTCCGCCTCCCTGCTTTTTAACGTGATCAGGACTTTTTCCAGCTGTTCCTGCAGGATCATGTGTGCCGCGGCTGTCGCGGGAGAGACCACTTCCTTGTCCTCGATAATGTCTCCCAGATGGCCGTCTTTGTCCTCGCCAATGGGAGTTTCCAGGGAAATGGGTTCCTGGGCGATCTTCAAGACCTCTCTGATCTTTTCCACCGGCAAGCCCATTTTTTTGGCAACTTCTTCCGGCAGCGGGTCCCGCCCGAGTTTCTGTACCAGCTCCCTGTAATTCTTTATTAATTTATTAAGCGTTTCTATCATATGCACCGGGACTCTTATGGTCCGGCCCTGATCAGCTATAGCCCTGGTTATGGCCTGTCTTATCCACCAGGTCGCGTAAGTTGAGAATTTATAGCCGCGTTTGTATTCAAATTTGTCGACCGCCCGCATAAGCCCGATATTTCCCTCCTGAATAAGGTCAAGGAAATGCAGGCCTCTATTGGTATATTTTTTCGCGATTGACACAACCAGGCGGAGATTGGCCTTCACAAGCTTCATCTTGGCGTTATAAGCCCGAAATTCATTCTCGGTAATAAGGCGCGTATCTGCTTTTATTTTGGAAGCCGTACTCGCCGATTCATCCGCAATTTGTTTTATATTTTTCTCTTTGACCGTTATCAGCTTGTAATTCTCGCAAAGTTCTTTTACCCCGTACTTGCAGGAACTGCTGACTTTTTTGGAATTAAATACTTTTCTCAGTTCTTCCTTGGTCAAACCGCAGGCCTTAATTACCCCTTCTATTTCCCGTTCAAAAGCATGGATCTGCGAGGTCATAGTTTTGACCTTATCTATCATGCCCTTTTTTTCTTCGGTATTAAGGTCCAGTTCAATGACCGCTTCCACGATCTTCTCAAGGCCGACTATTTTTTTCTCTTCAAGAGAAGCTCTTTGCCTGTCATTGATGGACTTCTTTTTCAGGCGGCTGTTGATAAGTTCTATCCTGGTTTCTTCCTGCCTGATCTTTTTTAAGGCATCCCGCAGCTTTTTCTTGTACTTTTTTACGATACGGTTGCTTATCTCCCCTTCCGCGTCTATATTCATTAACTCATGAATGCCCCGGCTGCTTTCGAGCACTTCGTTGGCCATGGTCTTGAATTTTTCCAGAATACTGGGCGATTGAAAGAGGATCTTATCTATTTCTTCTTCGGCTTTTTCTATTTCTTCGGCTAAACTGAGTTCCTCAGCCCGCGCGAGTATGGAGATCTGGCCCATGGAACGCAGGTAGAGCCGGATAGGATCATCAATAGCTATATCCGAGGAGGCCGTAAGATGCAGGTCCGGGACTTTCTCCTCTTTGGGAGCATCAACTATATTAATGTCCATTTCATCCAGCTTGGTAAGCAGATTATCTATTTCTTCCGGGGAAATAACATCTTCGGGAATGATCTCATTGACTTCCTGGTAGGTTAAATAACCTTTTTCTTTCCCCTTTTCTATAAGAAGTTTTTCCACTTCATTTTTTTTCAGTTTAAGTTTGGATAATTTCACTGCTTTTGCCGATTCTTTCACTTTTCCCCCTTAACCTTCTTGCCTTTTAAATGACGCTGGAGCTGAAGATATTCATTTACCAGATCCTTGTCCCCGTCACCTCTATTAAGTTTTTTTATCTCCACCTCTAGTTCTTTAAGGCGTTTCTCGATCCTGCCGTTCCTGATGGCCTCTATAAGGTCCTTCTCGGCCTGCGTCCGGCTCTCTGAAGAATACTCCACTTTATCCAGTATAAGTTCGGTGAACAAACGGCGCGTTTCTCCGTCAAGTTCTTCGACCATGGCCGTATAATCCAGTATATTTTTTTTCTCGCAATATTCAAAAAGAAGCTCAATTATGCGCCTTATTGAGCCGTTATTAAAGTCCTCCGGAAACACTTCTTTCTTTACTCTTTTTGCAGTTTCTATATCGCTCAAAGCCAGAATAAGAAGCTGCTTTTCGGTAAGCTCAGTCCTGGAAACCGGCGGCCTTATTTTTTTCCCCGCTGTAACCGCGATATTTTTGCCGGCCGGGGCCATATTATATATTTTCTCATAATGCTTTTCTATTGCTTCGTTGATAACTTTCTCCGGCAAATTCATCCTGCCGGCTATGGCCTTTTTATATTCCGCTCTTCTGGCGTCATCATTAACAGCGGAGATCACCGGAAGCATTTGATTAAAAATATTTAATTTACCCTTGAGATCGGAAAGCGCCTCCGGCTTTACGCTGTCCAGCCAGAAATCAACTATGCTCTTGGCCTCTTTGACCTTCCCGGAAAAAGCGTCTTTCCCGTGCACATTGAGATATTCATCCGGGTCTTTACTGCCGGTAAAAACGGCCACTTTTACATCCAGGCCGGCCTCCACCAGAACGGCAATGCCGCGGAGCGAAGCATTTATCCCGGCCGCGTCCAGGTCATAAGCGATCACAACTTTATCGGTGTATCTTTTTAACAGCGCGGCCTGTTCCCGGGTCAGTGAAGTACCCAGGGTCGCCACCGTATTTGTTATTCCATACTGGTGGCAGGTTATACAGTCCAGGTACCCTTCTACTACAATTATCCCGATATCCTCCGGGATCTTGACCCTGGCCAGATTCCAGGCATAGAGATTCTTCCCTTTTGAATAGACCGGTGTTTCCGGAGAATTAATATATTTCGGAAGCCCGGCATCCATTACCCGGGCGCCAAACGCCACATATTTCCCGAAACTGCTGACTATCGGGAAAATTATCCGGTTGCGAAACCTGTCGTAGTGGCCTTCTTTTTTGTCCCGCTTGATACAAAGGCCGGCTTTTTCGAGAAGCAAGGCGGGAACTCCGTTCTTTCCCGCGTAATTAAGCAGGCCTTCCCACTCGTCCGGAGCATAGCCCAGCCCGAATTTTTCTATCGTGTCCTGGCTTAATTTCCGTTTCGCCAGATACTCCCGGGCGGCTTTATTCTCCTGCAGTTTCTGCTTGTAGTACCTGACCGCCAATTCGTTAACTTTAAAAAGCTCGTCAAACTCGTCTTTGCCGGCTTTATCAGCTGCATCCAGCGGTATGCCTTTTTTCTGCGCCAGCACTTTTACCGCTTCGAAAAAATTTATGTTATCCATTTTAGATATGAACTGGATAACATTCCCGCCCTCGCCGCAGCCGAAGCAATGGTAAATTTGTTTTGCCGGGCTGACCACAAAAGAGGAGGTCTTTTCTGAATGAAAAGGACAAAGCCCTTTAAAATTCTGGCCCGACTTTTTCAGCTGCACGCGCTCGCTTACAACATCCACGATGTCAAAAGACTGTTTAATAAGTTCTATTTTTTCTCTTGGAATTAGGCCCATGAACTCCTGTTACTTCAGCCTGGCTACTCTGCGATAACCGGAACACTCTATTATTTCAAGTTTACCGTTCTTTTTTATTATTGCATCAAAAAGCAGGTTTAAGCCGAGATTATCACTGCTGATATGCCCGGCAACAACTACATTTATGAAGTTTTTTTCCAGTTCTTTTCTATGCTCGTCAGAGTAATGCATGCCGACAAAAGTCCCGATCCCGGCCTTGGCGGCTGCCTCATAGATCTCTTTCGGCCCTTCTGTTCCGCCTGTCATATCAACAAAGATCTTTCCGCAGCGCGAATTCTCACTGCCCGAAAATATCTTGGGCCCGGCATTGTTCCCGGCCGCCAGCTTATACTCCGGAATTTCTTTTAATATACCGAGCAGGTCTTTTATTTTTTCAGGTTTACGCGCGGCAAAAAGCCCGGTAAGAAACGTTGACACAAAATTATCCGCGGCGGTATGCGCGCACATCAGGTTAAGATTCAGGAGTTTTGCGGTATCGACCGCCCGGGTATGGTTGGCCGGAAGCACCCTGCGTTCCACATCCTTCATTCTCGGGGCCATGGTGTTTTCGGCTATATTGATAGGTACACCCGCTTTATGAAAGATCTCGCTTTGCATGCCCATAACTTCATAAAAATTTGCGTAGGCCTTTCCCGCCGGGTGGTGGGTCAAAACAAGGTCTATCTTTCCGCTTTTTTTTGCGAGGAGATCGGCAACGGCCAGCTCGCCGGAATCAATATCAATGCCTACCAGTATTTTCTTGATCTCGGAATTCAGCTCACCGTTCAAGACCCTTGTATCCGCATAAGGATTGAAGAGCCGGTCCTGGTCATAATCTTTCCTGGCTTCGGCTTTAAGTTCTTTAAACTCTTCCGCGGTCCTTTTCAATTCTTTGCGCACAAAATCACTGCCGCGCGGATCTGCTTCGATACCATTTTCAACAATTGCTCTGTAGAGCTCTTTTAGTTTCATATTTCCTATCCTTTGTTGAAGTCAGGAGAATTACTAAAGTGTTCCACACGCTGTCTAAAATTTATTTACCTGAGACATGCTGCTTCCCTTCTATATAGTACCTGAAAGGCAGCTCTGCGCCTTTTTTTATGCCTATCCTTACGGTATTTCTTATTTTTAAAGGTTTCATGCCGTCAGAGGCGATATAAAGGCCGGTCTTTAGTGCAAGCACCCTGCCATTTTGTTTTTTTGTTATTTTAAACAGCTTTGTTAATTTCCCGGGCCCGTTCGCGGCCTTATCTGCCGGGACCGTTAAAGGTTCCACGCCTCTTATAAGTACCGCTCCGGCTTTGCCGTTTTTTTCTGTTACGGCATTCAGCATATAGTGAAACCCGTAACATAAATACACATACGCAACCCCGGGAGGGCCGAACATCACAATATTTCTTGGTGTTATCTTACGGCAGGCATGGCTTGCCGGATCATTTTTGCCAAGGTAGGCTTCTGTTTCGACAATGCGCCCGGCAAGTCTTTTTCCGCGATACTTCCTTACCAGTATCTTTCCAAGCAGCTCTTTTGCCACCTTGCGGGTAGCTCTGTTGAAAAAATTGCGGCCTAAAACTTTCATGAGCTATTTAAGATTTTCTTTTACGATTGAACTTACCAGTGAATTCTCGGCTCTGCCCTTAAGAAGCGGCATGAGTTTCCCCATGACCTTGCCCATATCTTTAACCGCGCCCGCGCCCGTTTCAGCAATTACTCTGGCGACCAGAGCCCTTAATTCCTCTTCACTCATTTGCGCCGGAAGATAGGACTGCAGGATAACGAGCTCTGCTTCTTCCTGTGCCGCAAGCTCCGGCCTGTTTCCCTTTTTATACTGTTCGATAGAATCTCTGCGCTGTTTAATAGAAGCAGCGATAACACGAAAAACTTCCTCATCCGTAAAGGATACTTTCTTGGCCATTTCCGCGTTATTGATCGCGGCTTTAAGCATCCTCACGGTGGAAGTTTTTAACGCGTCCCCGGCTTTCATTGCAGCTTTCAGGTCCTCATTAAGCTTTTCTTTAACATCCATGCTCTAAAAAACTCCTTAGTCCAGCTTTTCGAGGCGTTTTCTTAATTTCCTGGCAGCAGCTTCTTCTTTCTTCTTTCTCTTTTCGCTCGGTTTTTCGTAAAACTCTCTTTTTCTGATTTCGGTAAGAATGCCTTCAGTCTGGCATTTTCTCTTAAACCGTTTCAGAGCCGATTCCAAAGACTCATCGTATTTCACAATTACTTCGACCACTTTATATCACCCTTCCTTTTTTTGATTTTTGTTCTTTTTACAGAGCATAAGCGATTCTTGAAGAGATAAACCAAATGAAAAAAGCCCACGTCAAGTGGACTGATTGATTATAGCAAAATATGATTTTTTTGTCAATAGAGTAAAGGGAAAGCATGAAGCCATATTGCCAATTACATGTTTACTAACTTTTTATTTTGCTGTAAAATACATAAATATGAGTTTCAATACTATGTTCCGTGAAGTAATACAATCTATGAAGACCCGGCAGATAAAATTGATCGCCACTATCTCTCTGACTATTTTTCTCGGGTGGTTCATAGGACTGCTGCTGGCCTTTTACCTCGACCTCCCGCCTCTTGCCGATCTGGAAAATTACAAGCCTTCTCTTGCCAGCAAGATCTACGATGAAAAAGGAACGCTGATCGCCCAGTTATTCATAGAACAGAGATCGCTGGTGCCGTTAAAAAAAATACCCGAGCTCTTAAAAAAGACCATTATTATCATCGAAGACGAAGGCTTCTATTCCCATCTCGGGATCTCTCCCGTATCCATGCTGCGGGCATTTTTAGTGAATATGATACAGGGCAGAGTGGCGCAGGGCGGCAGCACTATTACCCAGCAGCTGGCGAAAAATCTGTTCCTGACCCAGGAACGGACTTTTTCAAGAAAGATAAAGGAAGTCATGCTTTCCTTCAAAATAGAGTATTGTTATACCAAAGACGAAATACTGGAAATGTATCTGAACCAGATAAACATGGGCTCGGGGGCTTACGGGGTGGAAGCCGCGGCAAGGACCTATTTCGGGAAAAACGTGGAGCGGCTGACGCTGCCGGAATGCGCGCTCTTAGCCGGCCTGCCCAGGGCGCCCAACAAATATTCCCCGTACAAAAACGCGTATAAAGCCAAAATGAGGCGTAACCGCATTCTTGACAGGCTTCTAAAAAAGGACGTGATCACCAAAAAAGAAGCTGAAGCTGCCAAGCTGGCCCCGATAGAGATCCACAGGATAGAACAAAAAAACGCCCCGTATTTTGTTGAATACGTAAGACAGCAGCTGGAAGAGACCTACGGTTCCAATGTAATATATAAAGGCGGGCTTTCCGTCTATACTTCTTTGGATATGCAAATGCAGGAATACGCCCAGAAAGCAGTGGCCCGGGGACTGGAAGAAGCGGAGATCAAAATAGCAAAAGAAAACGGCATACCCGTGGAAAATATTTTCGACGCGGAATTCAGAAAAAATCTGCCTATCCAGGCCTCCTTTATTGCCCTGGATCCCAAGACCGGGTATATTAAGGCCATGATCGGCGGCAGGGACTTTTCTGAATCCGAATACAACAGGGCCGTCCAGGCAAAAAGGCAGCCCGGTTCCGCTTTTAAACCTTTCATATACGCGACCGCGCTGGATAACAGTTTTACTCCCGCGGATATAATAGTTGATGCGCCGATGTCCATAAACGAAAAAGACGGGCAGGTCTGGAAACCTGAAAATTATGAAAAGAAATTTTTTGGCCCGACCACCCTGCGGAAAGCTCTGACCCTTTCCAGAAATATCGTCACCTTAAAACTGCTCATGAAAGTCGGGACCTCTTCGGTAGTTTCATACGCGAACAAAATGGGGATCAAAAGCCAGTTGCACAAAAATCTTTCACTTGCTTTCGGCACCTCGGAAGTCACCCTGCTGGAACTCACCTCCGCGTATTCTACTTTCCCCAACCTGGGAGTTAAAGTCGAACCTCTCTGCATCCTTACGGTGAAAGACAGCACGGGCAAGATACTTGAAGAAAATCAGCCGCGCCTGCAGGATGTATTAAAACCGGAATCTGCCTATCTTATGACCTCCATGCTGGAAAGTGTCGTTAATGAAGGTACCGCAAGCAGGATCAGAGGAAACGGGATCACCTTTAATTGCGCGGGTAAGACGGGAACTACCGACAATCAGGCCGATGTATGGTTCATCGGCTTTACTTCAGATCTTATCGCCGGCTGCTGGGTGGGCTTTGACAACAGGCGTTCTTTGGGTTCCTGGATATCAAGTTCAAATACGCCTGTTCCTATCTGGGGTGAGTTCATGAAAGAAGTCTATAAGGGGAAACCGCCCGAACCTTTTACCAAACCTCCAAAAGTTGTGACCGTAAAGATAGATCCGGATTCCGGGATGCTTTATTCTCCAAAATGCAAAAGATCCCTTAAAGAAGTCTTTATCGAAGGCACAGCACCGGTGGAAATATGCAATAAACATGAGAATATTGAATCTTTCACCTCGCAGTAAAGCGGGCCTATCCTAAGTTTCCGCCCCTGCCAGGCCGGCCAGCTGCTTGAACTCCTCGA
Organism: Candidatus Firestoneibacteriota bacterium; assembly: GCA_903891415.1. Lineage (GTDB taxonomy): Bacteria > Oederibacteriota > D2-FULL-39-29 > D2-FULL-39-29 > D2-FULL-39-29 > CAIYPD01. The sequence goes on along the minus strand of CAITEH010000085.1, from coordinate 48,896 downwards.
TAGAAACACCTTCAGGCCTGGTATTTTCAGGTATGCCGCAGGCAGAAAGAACTCTTAAAGCCTTTTCTTTTGAGAGGCCGAACCTTAAAAGCGCGTTCCTTATATTCTTTCTTCTCTGCTGGAAAGCGGTTTTTACGAGTTTTTCAAATAGGGCAAGTTCCTTTTCCGGGACCGCAGGGTCTTTGAGAGGCCTTAAACATATCACCGCGGAATCCACGTTCGGCGCCGGAAAAAAAGCCGCAGCCGGAATAGTTCTCAAGATCTCCACGGAAGCAAATATTCCAGCCATGATGGTCAGGACCCCGTAGTCCCCGGAACCCGGCTTTGCCGCCAGCCTTTCCGCCACCTCTTTCTGCACCGTTAAGACCGCGGTTTCTATACCGGACCGGCTCTCCAGTATTTTAAAGATAATAGGCGTAGTTATGTTATACGGGATGTTCCCTATAATTTTAAATTTTGGAACGCTAATTTTATTGAACTCAACCGCCAGAATATCCCCTTCAATAATTTTCACTCTTTCATTTCCGGCAAACTTGTTCTTAAGGAGCGCCGCCAGGTCCCGGTCAATTTCAACCGCGACAACGGGGCATTTTGAAGCAATAATACCTGTAAGCTCCCCCCGGCCGGGGCCGATCTCCAGGACGGTATCCTTTTGGGAGAGAGAGGCGGAATTCACGATAAATTCCCGCAAGGACCGGTCTTTCATAAAATTTTGGCCGAAGCGTTTTTTCGGCCTGTAAGAAGCTGCAGGTGCCTGTATTTTTTTTTGCATTTTGTTATTATATTCCTAATGTAAAAGGTTGTCAACACCGGTTCCCGGGGAAATAATTGCGCGGCTAAAATTTAATTCTATTTTATTTTGAGTTTCAAAAGCAGCAGGCAGGCAATAAGAGGCAGGGCAAATATTATCTTATAAGCATAGGCAAGGGAGCCGCCGAGATCGGCCAAAGCACCCGTGAGCAGGATCAAGACACTGGCCAGGCCCCAGGTCAGTCCGATTATTGAACCTCCGGCAACGCCTTTATTTTCCGGCAAATACGTATAGGATTGATTTACCAGGAGCGGAAAGGACGAAAGCAGCGCGCAGCCCGCGAGCGGAATAAATATTATGAAATAAGGATAAGGCGTAAAAACGAACGCGTATAAGAACGCCACGGCAAGAAGCTGGGAAACCAGGATAAGTTTTTTTAGGCTGAACCGTTTTGCCAGTTTTCCGGCCGCTATTCCGCCAAGCGAACCCGGGACGGTAAAAAGTATGAAGGCTATAGCGCTAAAAACAATACTGATGCCTTTCTGTTTAAGATAGGCCGGCAAAAACATTGCGGTCGTGGCTTGCACCGAGACAATTATTGTGACTATCGAAAAGATCAATAAAAATTCCGGGATCCGGTTCACTTCCTTTATATTCCGCAGGACCGGCGGGGCCCCGCTGTCCATTCCCTCCGCTCCGGAAAGGAACGCGCGGTGCTTGTACAAATAATAAGAGGCAAGAATGCCGAATATTACGGTAAAGAGCAGGCCCTTTAACCCGAAGCCCCAGATAAGCAGGCCTGCAGCCAGCCCGCCCGCGGCGTAGCCGCCCGTGCCGCCGGCCAGAAAAATAGAAACAGCAAAATTGGAGTTTCCGCTCTCCGTGGACCTGGCAATATGCGTGGCTTCAGGATGGAAAAGCGCCACCCCGAGCCCGCCGGTCACAAGAAAAAGCGCGATAAGGAAATACGAAGGCATAAGCGCCGCGGTCCCGATAAAAACAGCCGAAAAAAGCGGAGCCAGGAAGATCAGATATTTTTTGGTCTTATCATAGAGGAGTCCGAACAAAGGCTGGGGAAAATTTGTCGCCAGGGTCAGGATCATACCCAGGGAGCCGGCAAGCGCAACACTGTAGCCCCGGCTTATTAAAACAGGGATCACCATGGGTATAAAACCGGTATAAGAATCATTTATGATATGGGTAAGCGTGATAAGGGTAAGTTTTTTAACGTTCAAATTCATCAGGGCCTGCGTTTCTTTTTCCAGAGCTTAACATGCTCCTCCACTTCAAGAAGTTCCGCCTGTATTTTTTTTAACCTGCTGGCCAGAGGATCAGGCAGATCGGCATGATTGAACGTGATATTAGGCACATATTTCCCTTTTATCTTTACTACCCTTCCCGGAATTCCGACTATAGTGGAATGCGGCGGCACCTCTTTGAGCACTACGGAATTGGCTCCGATATAACTATCGTCCCCTATCTTGAAATTACCGAGAATTTTCGCGCCGGAGCCCACCACCACATTGTTACCGAGTGTCGGATGGCGCTTTCCTTTTTCTTTCCCGGTCCCGCCCAGCGTAACGCCCTGAAATAGCGTGACATTATTTCCGATAACCGTGGTTTCTCCGATAACCACACCCATGCCGTGATCAATAAAGAAACCTTTGCCTATGACCGCTCCGGGATGGATCTCAATACCGGTAAGGAACCTGGAAACCTGCGAGAGCAGCCGGGGAAAAAAAGGAATATGCATTTTCCATAGAAAGTTGGCTATTCTGTGGAAAAATATCGCGTACAGGCAGGGGTAAAGAATAACATCAAAGATGTTAGCTGCCGGATCCTTTTCCAATATGGCTTTAATGTGGCTTATCATAACTCAGGTATTATACTATTAATCAGGCAGGTATTTCAATCAGAGAACTGTTCCGGCTGTATTTGCCTTACACTAACATTACCATTCTTTCTATTGCTTTTTTGGCCTTAAGGCGGATCTCTTCAGGAACTCTGACTATATTCGCCATGTCCTGAAGGGACCAGAGGACCTTCTCCAGCGTGTTTTTCTTCATATTGGGACAGGACGCTTCCGCACTGGCAGGATAGAATTTTTTGCCGGGATTCTCTTTGGCTAAACGGTAAAGCATGCCGGGTTCCGTTGCCACGATGAATTCTTTTACCCGGCTTGTTTTCACGTACCTTAAAAAGCCCTCGGTGGAACAGACTTCGTCTGCGAGAGGCCAGACGTCATTCCTGCATTCAGGATGGGCCATAACTACGGCGCCCGGGTGTTCTTTTTTTGCTTTTTCTATATGCGCCGGCAATATTTTCGCGTGGGTAGGGCAATAACCGTGCCAGAGCACCATTTCTTTATTCAGCCGGCCCGCTATCCAGGAACCCAGATATTTATCCGGAACAAATATTATTTTTTCATTTTTAAGCTTTTCCACCACTTGCAGGGCATTGCCGGAAGTACAGCAGTAGTCGGTCTCCGCTTTAACTTCGGCGGACGAATTAACATAGGCAACCACAATATGCCCTGGATGTTTTGCTTTCAAAGCTCTCAATTCTTTCGCGCTGATCATGTCAGCCATCGGACAGCCGGAAGCAGGGTCGGGCAGGAGCACGGTTTTTTCGGGTGCAAGGATATTTGCCGTTTCAGCCATAAAATGCACCCCGCAAAAAACAATGACTTTCGCTTTGGTCTTCGCGGCTTCACGGCTTAAGCCCAGCGAATCACCCAAAAAATCGGCGATATCCTGCACTTCCGGCAGCTGGTAATTATGCACGAGGATAACGGCATCCCTTTCTTTCTTAAGCTTCGCTATTTCTTCCTGCAATTTTCTATTATCAGGCATGCTTCCGCCTCCCGTATTTCAGTCAAGTTTCTTCTCTATAAGCCCGCCGCCGAGAACTTCCGCGCCGCGGTAGAGGACCACGGCCTGGCCCGGAGTAATAGCCCACTGCGGTTCTTTAAACTCCACCAGCACGCCCTTTTTATACGGCCTGGCGGCAGCCGCCGCGGGAACGCTCCGGTATCTTATCCTGGCCGAAACTTTTAGCCTGCCGCTTAGCTTTTTAAGCCCTATAAAATTAAATTTCTTCGCGTAGAGCCTGCGGCCTGCCGCGGCTTCTTTGCCGCCGGCTATTATTTTATTGTTTTTTTTATCTATAGCCGTAACGTAAAGCGGCTCTTTTGCCGCGATACCGAGGCCCCTTCTCTGGCCTATGGTATAATTGATTATTCCGTTATGCCGGCCCAGGAGCCGGCCTTGAGCATCTTCGATATTGCCCCGGGCTGCTTCGAGCCCGTAATTTTTCTTTAGAAATCCGGCGTAATCATTATCCGGCACAAAACAGATCTCCATGCTCTCTTTTTTTCCCGCCACACCAAGGCCGTATTTTGCCGCGAGCTTCCGGACCCGGTCTTTTTTTAAGGCCCCGACGGGGAAAAGCGTCCTCTTTAACTGTTCCTGGGTCAATGAATAAAGGGCATAGGACTGGTCTTTTCCCGCGTCCCTTCCCTTTTTCAAAATAAATCTTTTCTTTGTTTTATCGCGGGTAACCCGGGCGTAATGGCCGGTCGCGAGATACTCCGCCTTCAAAGCGGCTGCTTTTTTCAAAAGAAATCCAAATTTAATATAAAAATTACATTTAATACAGGGATTAGGGGTCCTGCCGGCGGAATATTCCTTAACAAAATCCTTGATAACGAACTTTTCAAACTCTTTTGTCAGATTGACCGTATAATGGGGAATACCGAGTTTAAAAGCTACTTTTTTTGCGTCCAGCACGGCTTCCGCGGAACAGCAGTCACCGTAGCGCGGTTCTTCTTTGGTCTTGGGGTCGGGAACAAGCTTAAGCGTAATGCCTATAACGTCAAAACCTTTTTCCTTTAAGAGAGCTGCGGCGACCGAACTGTCAACTCCCCCGCTCATTGCCACTACGACCCTTTTTCGCGAAGAATGCATATAAAAAGGTTCTATTTCAATTCTTCCGGCAACTCATGTTCACAAGCCTCATGATGGTCCGGGTCCGTTTCCGGTAAACCCAGGCCTTTGCCGGTTGTCTTTTTTAAATAATCATCAATAGCCCTTTTTAGCGCCTGTTCGGCGAGAACCGAACAGTGAAGTTTGACTTTGGGCAGGCCGTCCAGTGCGTCCACTACCGCCTGGTTCGTGAGCTTAAGGGCTTCTTCGAGATTCTTTCCCTTAACCAGTTCCGTGACCATACTGCTTGTCGCGATCGCGGCCCCGCAGCCGAAGGTCTTGAATTTGGCATCGGTTATAATGTTATCCTTGACCCTGATATAGAGTTCCATTATATCCCCGCAGACCGGGTTTCCCACATGGCCTATACCGTCCGGTTTTTCCATTTCTCCGACATTTCTCGGATTCTTAAAATGTTCCATGACTTTATTGCTGTAACTTTCCATATTGCCTCCTAAAATAGTTCATAAGGTTCGTAAAGTTCCTAAAGTTTATAAAGTCTTTAAACAATATAATATCAATTTCGTACTTTGTATTTACCGGCTTTTCCCCGACCAAAGTATTTCAGGCAATATAGCTTCAACGATTTTAGACCTTACGAACCTTATAGACTTTAAAAACCTTACAAACATCCTTACGCTTAGTATTATTTTTAAAACGGTATTCCCAGCGTCTCCGCGGTTTTCTGGAGATTTTTTATTCTTCTGCTTAAAGTCGGATGCGTGCTTAATAAATTTACCATAAAACTTTCTTTATAGGGATTAGCGATAAACAGGCTGGCTGTTGAGGGGGAACCGCCCGTGAGCGGCGCTTCTTTCGCATAACCATGGATCTTTTCAAGCGCTGAGACCAGGCTCTGCGGCCTGTTCGTAACGATGGCCGAACCGCTGTCCGCTTCAAACTCTCTCGCTCTGCTTATAGCCAGCTGGATAAACATGGCGACTATCGGCGTCAGTATCGCCAAAAGAAGCATTACCAGCGGATTGCCCCTGTCCTCATCACTACTGCTTCCCATTCCAAAGAAAGACGAAAAATAAGCCAGATTTGCCAGCATGGAGATAGCGGAAGCAATTCCGGCCGCCAGCGTCGCTATCAAAGTATCTCTGTGTTTAATGTGGGAAAGTTCATGTGCCAGCACAGCTTCCAATTCATGTTTGGAAAGCAGCTGCATTATGGAAGGGCTCACGGCAACCGCGGCATGTTCCGGATCTCTTCCCGTGGCAAAAGCATTTGGAGCTTCCATGTTTATGATATAGACCTTGGGCATCGGCAGGTCCATCCTTGCAGCAAGGTTCCGCACCATACCGGCCAGTTCGGGTGCTTCTCCGTCCGCAAGCGGTTTGGCGCCATACATGGATAAGATCATCCTGTCGGAAAACCAGTACATAACAAGATTCATCAGCATTCCGATAATGAAAGCTATTATTACTCCGCTTTTTCCCCCGAAAATCCCCCCGAAAAATATAAAAATACCCATCAAAGCTGCAAGCAAAACAGTTGTTTTCAATGCGTTCATTTAAGTTCTCCTTTTTAAGAAGGGTTCTAGGTGCTAGGTTTTGGAACATTTTTCTTTTCCCAGTCCCCAGCCCCCAGGACCTAGTACCTATCACTTACCTATTTCCCCAACGTTCTCCTTTAAAAACAGGTTCTCGGTTTCCGCCTAAAGGCGAGATCTCTCCAAAACTCAGTTTTGGAGGACTAGGTGTTAGGTTTTGGAACTTTTTTTTCCCAGTCCCCAGGACCTAGCACCCAGCACCTATCACTTAGTACCTATCACTTAGATCTTTCAAATACTGTTCCCGGCAATATAGGGTTCCCTCTAATATAATCAATAACAGACATTTCCTTTTTACCTTCCGGCTTTATCCTTTCTATGAGCAGGCCGCCTTTACCCGTGCCTACCGGCAAGCCGCGCCCCTTCACTATTTCTTTTATTTCCCCGGGTTTCCCCGAAAAATCCCCATGCGAGAGTATAGAAGTTTTTAGTATCTTAACCAGCTTCCCGTTTAAGGTTGAAAAAGCTCCGGGCTCCGGCGCCAGGCCTCGAACAAGATAATTTATTTCCAAAGCGCTTTTCTGCCAGTCTATTTCAAAGATGGAATCCGGCAGTTTACCGAAGTAAGTCGCTTGTGTTTCGTTCTGTTTTATCCTCACAGCTTTTTTTTGCCCGATCAGTTCCACAGCTTCTAAAAGCAGCCCGCTGCCCGCTTCCGTAAGTTTCTCAAGCAAGGTACCGGAATTATCCTCCGGGGCAATAGGTACTTCTTTTTGGAGAACAATGTCCCCGGAATCCAGCTTTTTTTCCACGAACATGACAGTTACGCCGGTACTTTTTTCCCCGTTTATCAAAGCCCAGTTATAAGGGGCGGCCCCGCGGTACCCGGGGAGCAGGGAAAAATGGAGATTTATGGTCCCCGCCGCCGGCAGTTTTAAAAGTTTTTCGCTTATTATCTGCCCGTACGCCGCCACTACGCCAAGATCATAGGCCTTGCCGGAAAGTTTTTCGTAAAAGCCGGGCTCTTTAATATTCTCCGGCTGATAATACTTTAACCCAAGCAGTTCCGCCAGGCCTTTCACTTCACAGCAATTGACCTTCTGTCCCCGGCCGCGCGGTTTATCGCAGGCCGTGATAACTTCGAGCTCGTGTTTGCCCGTGTCAAAGAGCTTTTTCAGAACTCTGGCAGAGGTTTCCGCCGTACCGTAAAAAAGTATCTTCATTTTGCCCTGGTGGCTCTTTCCAGCTCTTTCAGCCTTTTACTCAATAATAAATATTTAATTTTGCTTATTTTATCCACAAAAAGAACCCCGTTCAAATGATCTATCTCGTGCTGCAGCACCCTGGCCAGCACGCCCTCGGCGGCCACCTCGCAAACAGCGCCCTCAAGGTCCTGGTATTTTACGCGGACCTTCGCGGGACGGTCAACGTCGGCGAAGATCTCGGGGAAAGAAAGACACCCTTCTTCGAAACGCGCGCTGCCTTCATGCTCCGTTATTTCCGGATTGACCAGGCAAAGCACATCGCCTTTTTTTTCGCCCCTGCCGGTATCGACCGTGACCAGCCTCTCAAGTATTCCTATCTGATTGGCGGCCAAACCTATACCTTTGGAGGCATGCATGCTTTTCATCATGGCTTCAGCCAGCTCTTTTATCCGCTGGTCTATCCTGGTTATTTTCGCGGCCTTCTTGCGCAGCACCGGGCTGCCGTATTTAAGGATCTTCATATTTTTCATTTTATATTATAAGCTTTTCTCATATTTCTTTTATGATTTTTGTCATCTTAAAGAGTAAATTTCTCGCCCAGGTAGAATTCCCTGGCCTTCTTATCCGTGGAAAGTTTTTTTGCGTCCCCCGAAAGCAGGATCTTCCCTTCATACATTATATAGGCCCTGTCGGTTATCGAAAGGGTCTCTCTGACATTATGATCGGTTATCAGTATGCCGAGGCCCTTTTTTCTTAATTGGGAGATAACCTGCTGAATATCGGTGACCGTAATAGGATCTATCCCGACAAACGGTTCATCCAGCAGCAGAAAGGAAGGATTAGTGACCAGCGCCCGCGCTATTTCCACTCTTCTCCTTTCCCCGCCGGAAAGAGTATAGGCCATGTTTTTTCTTAACCTTTCAATATTAAACTCGGCAAGCAGCGTATTTAAAGTTTTCTCTTTTTCTTCCTGCGGTATATCCAGCGACTCCAGAATGGCCATTATATTATCTGCCACCGAAAGCTTCCTGAAAATGGACGGTTCCTGGGGAAGATAGCCGACCCCGAATTTCGCGCGCTCATAAGTCGGGCATTTTGTCACGTCATTACTGCCTATAAAGACCCTGCCGGCATCCGGTTTGATCAGGCCTACGATCATATAGAAAGTGGTGCTTTTCCCGGCGCCGTTGGGGCCCAGCAGGCCTACTATCTCCCCTTTTTTTACTTCAATATTAACGCCGTCCACCACAAAGTGGTTCTTATATTTTTTTGCAAGTCCTTCGGTTTTAATTAACATTTTTTTTCTCTTCCGTGTAGATCCGGGCTTTTACATTCCTGTCCGCGGTCAATTTTCTGTCTTTAATGGTTATATTAATGAGTTCCCCTTCATAGGTGTTCTTCCCCTGCAGTACTTTCGGGTGGCCTTCAAGTTTTATCCTGTCTGACGGCCTGTCATAATCGGCGTTCCCGCAATAAATGGTCAGATCCTCACGCCTTATTTCAACTTTCCCGCTTACGACCGCGCGAGCGCCTGCATTATAGACATCCACTACATCGCCTTTAATATTGGTCTCTACTCCTTCTTTATCCTTCAAGAAAAGGACGGGGGCTATTTTCATGGTGAGCTGCCCCGTGTCTTTCAGGTATTCGGTATAACCTCCGGTTATTTCCACCTGCTTATTCCCGCTGAAAAATTTTACGTTAGTTTCCGCGATTATTTTGTTATTGCCCGGCAGCAGGACCAGTTTTTCCGATCTCAATATATTTCCGTCATGTTTGAGTACCACTTCTCCGGAATAGGTGACTTCCCGCGTCTTGCTGTTGCCCACCACTTTCTTTGCCGTAATTTCCAGAGGTGTATCCTTATCAACTTTCATCTCAGCCGCCGTAATATTTCCTGCCAGCAGCAGCGCAAGTACGAGGCCCGGAAGCTGCTTCATTTTTTTCCTTTTTCTTTGAAAGTCTCCAGATCCGATATTCTGGTGCTGACTTTTTTGATAGTTACATTTTCCAGCAGAAGATCTGATTCCATGCCGTAGCCGGACATTACATTATCCCCTCTGAAAACTTTCACAAAGGCCTCAGTTCTAAGTTTGTTCTTTGCGTTGCTCCAGGTCAGGCTTTCTGTTTCCAGCCGGGAACCGTCCGTGGTCTTAAGCAGCACATTGCCTTTCACTTCTATGTCATTCGTGTCCGTGTGAATAACTCCCGTGTCGGATCTCAGGTTCGCGATCTCTTTTTCTTTATCGTAGTATTTTGTCTTTACAACTTTGAAACTTATCAGTTTTACCCGGGGATTGATATTGGCTTCATCCGCGTCAATAATATATTTTTTGACACCCAGGTCGGTCTGCACCATGTGAAATCCGCGCATGGTGACCACTTCGCGGGTCTTCTCCGCGAGCGAGGCCTGCCGGCCCTGCCTGCTGCAGCCGAGTACGGCAAGCAGGCCTAAAACAATTATGATCCGGTAACTTTTCATTTTTATCTGTCCAATTTCAGAAGATCATGCAGGTGAACTATGCCCAGCGGTTTTTGTGCTTTATCCACGATAAGCAGCGTGCTTATGGATCTTTCCCCGGTCATTGTTATAGCTTCGTCAACCAGGGCTTCTTTGGCGATGGTTTTGGGATGCCTGGTCATGATCTCAGCGGCCCGCTTTTTCATAATATTGCGGTCTCTTTGCAGGTGATTCCTTAAATTCTGATCGGTTATTATTCCCGTAAGCTTTCCCGCGCCGTTAACCACACAGGTGCAGCCCATTTTCTTTGAGGTCATTTCAAAAATAACTTTTTCCATATTCATTTTTTCCCCGACCCGGGGAATATCCGCGCCGCGCCTCATAACATCTTCCACCGTCTTAAGTTTTCTGCCCAGGGAGCCGCCGGGATGTAAAAGCGCGTAATCCTCTTCCTTGAAACCTCTTTTAATAAGAAGCGCTATAGCCAGGGCGTCACCCATGGCCAGTTGCGCCATGCAGGACGCTGTCGGTGCCAGATTTAAAGGACAGGCCTCTTTTTTTACCGAAACATCAAGACAGAGATCGCTTTTTTCCGCCAGGGACGAGTTTTTATCCCCCGTAAATACGATCAGTTTTGCGCCTATTTTTTTTATTGCCGGCAGGATCTCCAATACTTCCCTGGATTCTCCGCTCTGGGACAAAGCAATAACCACATCGCGTTTTGTAACCGCCCCCAGATCCCCGTGCAGGCCTTCCGTTGAATGAAGAAAGATCGCAGGCGTACCGGTAGAGGCCAGGGTGGCAGCTATCTTTCTTGCCATTATTCCGGATTTGCCTATACCTGTTACAATAACCCGTCCTGCGCAATTGAGGATCAACCTGACAGCCCGGAGAAAATCAGCATTCATACTTTTTTTCAGGCCGTTAACAGCTTCGGCTTCTATTTTTAAAACTTCCCCGGCTTTTTTTATTATATATTTATCTGATGGCATTTTTCTTCTCCAAGAGAACTACAGGTTATAGGTGTTAACTGCAAGGTGCTGGGTGTTAGGTGTTAGGTTTTAGGTGCTAGGTAAAAATCCTTTTGATTTTTTCCGTTACCCGGTACTTTCCTTTATCCTTTTTCTCCCCAGAACCCAAAACCTTTATTTTTTCCTTTTCTTATCTTTTTCTTTTTTTCCTTGTACCTAAAACCCAGGACCTAGCACCTTTCTTTTAATTCCTTACTATCTCATAAACTTTTTTTGCTTTAATAAGGAGTTCTTTTAAGCGGTCAAGCTGCAGCATGGAAGAAGCATCACAGAGCGCTTCTTTACAATTCGGATGAGTTTCTATGAACAAGCCGTCGCTCCCCGCGCCTACACCCGCCAGGGCCATCGGCAATATCATCTCGGGGGTCCCGCCTCTCGCGTCAGCGCTGGTAAAACCCGGGATACGCACGGCATGCGTCACATCAAAGATCACGGGATAACCATAAGCTTTCATTATCGTAAAAGCCCTCATATCCGTGATCAGCGTGCTGTATCCGAAAACCGAACCCCTTTCAGTGATTATTATTTTCTCGTTGCCCGTTGACTTCACCTTATTGATCACTTTTTTTATATCCCAGGGGGAAAGAAACTGGGCTTTTTTGATATTAACAGTTTTCCCCGTCTCAGCCACCTTAATGGTAAGCGAGGTTTGCTGGCAAAGGTAGGCGGGTATTTGAATGATATCCACCACTTTTGAAGCTGCTTCAACTTCTTCGCAGCTATGCACATCCGTTAAAACAGGTACTCCCGTTTTTTCTTTGACTTTCTCAAGTATTTTCAAGCCGGCCTTAAGCCCCGGCCCCCGGTAATTTTCTACCGCAGTCCTGTTCGCTTTGTCGTAGGACGCTTTAAAGACGAACGGTATCTCCAGTTCCCCGGCTATCTTTTTTATCTCCCGGGCAATTTCAAGGCAAAGCCCTTCGGATTCGATCACGCAGGGCCCTGAGATCAGAGTGAAACTGCCTCTATTTTTTTTGTAGTCGTATGCTGTATTATTTTTCATTTTACCTTCTTTTTAACAGGAGGCTGTTTTTCCTTCCCTGCAAGCGCTGCTTTTACAAAGTTTGCAAATAGCGGGTGCGGGCTTAAAGGCCTGGACTTGAATTCCGGATGGAACTGGACTCCTACAAACCAGGGGTGGGATGGAAGCTCAACTATTTCCACCAGTCCCCCGTCCATTGTGGTCCCGGCCAGTTTCAAACCTTTTGTTTTAAAGGCCTGCCGGTATTCATTATTGAATTCATATCTGTGCCTGTGGCGCTCAGAGATCAGTTCTTTTCCGTAGGCCTCAAAGGACTTGGTATCCCTTGCAAGCTTGCAGTCCCAGGCCCCGAGGCGCATGGTACCGCCTTTATCGGTAACATTCCGCTGGCTGTCCAGCAGGGTTATTACTTTATGGGTGGTTTTTTCATCGAATTCCGTGCTGTTCGCGTCCTTAAGCCCCGCCACATTCCGGGCGAACTCAATGACCGCGCACTGCATGCCGAGGCAGATACCGAAAAACGGCATTTTATTCTCCCGGGCATATCTGATGGCCTCTATTTTGCCTTCAATGCCCCTGCCCCCAAAACCTCCGGGAACCAGGATCCCGTCCACCTCGCAAAGAGATGCTTTAGCGCCGCATTTGATGACCGAATCCGCTTCTATCCAGCACAGTTTAACTCTGGCATCATTGGCACTGCCTGCGTGCACGAAGGCCTCAATAATACTCTTATAGGCATCCAGCAATTCCACGTATTTTCCGACTATACCTATATTGACCGTTTTGGAAGGATTTACTATTTTCTGCACGGCCTTTTCCCAGCTGGAGATATTTTGTTTTCCGTACCGCAGATTTAATAATTTCATTATTATTATATCCAGCCCGTCTTCCTTGAGCATGAGCGGAAGTTCGTATACCGATTGCGCGTCCAGATTCTGGATAACTCCTTCTTCCTCCACATTACAAAACAGCGCCAGTTTGTTCCTTACATCTTTTGTGAGAGGCCGCTGGGAACGGCAAATAAGAATGTCCGGCTGAATACCGATGCCCCTGAGCTGGGCCACCGAATGCTGGGTGGGTTTGGTCTTTAATTCACCGGCCGTGCTGATGTGCGGCACCAGGGTCACATGTACGTAGATAACATTTTCTTTTCCTACATCTTTTTTGAACTGCCTGATCGCTTCAAGGAACGGCAGGGATTCGATATCTCCGACAGTTCCGCCTATTTCAATTATGGCCACGTCAACTTCCTTGTCCCGGGCAACTTTGTGGATCCTTTCTTTGATCTCATTTGTGATATGCGGTATCACCTGGATGGTCTTCCCCAGGTATTCGCCTTTTCTTTCCTTCGAGATCACCGAATTATATATCTGGCCGGTCGTTATGTTGTTGTCCCGGGTAAGGACCGCGCTGGTAAATCTTTCGTAATGGCCCAGATCCAGGTCGGTTTCCGCGCCGTCATCGGTCACAAAAACCTCACCGTGCTGGTAAGGGTTCATGGTGCCGGGATCAACATTTATATAGGGATCAAATTTCTGGAGAGTGACCTTCAAGCCCCTTGATTCAAGCAGGCATCCTATGGACGCGCTTGTAATGCCTTTACCCAGTGAGGAAACAACACCCCCCGTCACAAATATAAACTTTGCCATCAGACTCTCCTTAAAAATATTTTAAGGCCGCTTTAGCCCGCCCTTTTTTATTATTTTTATGACCCTGGCCAATTCCTGCTTCGTATCCACGGGCAGCGTGTCAAACGGCGTCTCCACGGTCTTGATCTTAAAGCCGTTTTCCAGCACCCGCAGCTGCTCAAGTTTTTCTATCTTTTCCATTCTGGTCTGCTTCATTTTAACATATTTTAGGAGAAAATCTTTTCTATAAACGTAGACCCCGATGTGCTTAAAAAAATACTCAAAACTCACGGCTCTTTCCAGGGAGGGTATAACAGCTCTGGAAAAATACAGCGCGTACCCGTTCTTATCCACCGCGACTTTGACTATATTGCCGTCCTTAAGAAGCTTTTTGTCCGCGGACCTGTAAACAAGCGTGCTCATGCGGAGGCCGGCGTCTTTTAGGAGCGGCCCGGCGGCCCGGGCTATCATGGCGGCTTTTATTAAAGGTTCATCACCCTGAATGTTCACCACTATATCTGCTTTAATACCCTTAACCGCTTCAGCTATCCTGTCCGTACCGCTTTTATGCTTTTTGGAGGTCATAACCGGCTTGCCCCCGAATTTTTCAACAACCTCAAATATCTTTTTACTATCGGTAGCAATATAAACCTCGGACAAACATTTTACTTTCTTTGCCTCTTTCCAGACCCACCAGAGCATGGGCTTTCCGAGAATGGGAGCAAGAACTTTCTCCGGAAACCGCGTCGACCCGAGCCTGGCCGGTATCATCCCCACTATCCTCTTTTTCATTTTTCCTTTATCAGCAATCAGCAATTAGTTATTAGTAATCGTTACTTAAGTATTTCCCCCGTCTTGCTGGACCAAAGCAGCAGGTCAAGTTCGTCCAGATCAACTTTTATTTTTTTTGAAAACTCTTTAAGCTTTTCTTCCATTGCCAGGTATTTTTCTTTGGTATTGACCGGCTTAACTTCGCATATTATACCAAATTCACAGAGGCATTTTAAGATATGTTTATCCATTATGCCATAACCTTTTATGCCGATATTCCGCAGAAAATGACTGGCCTCTTTATAACCTATCCCCTTAATTCCCTTATTTTTCGCGAAGAAATCCCTTAGCGAATCACGGTCTTTAAAAGAGTCCAGTAATTTCCGCATTTTCAGCCCGTATTCCTTCCTCAGATACTCTCTTGTATGCACGATATATTCAGGCCTTATCCGCCAGAAGCGGTAATGCCCCTTTATTTTTTCCTGAAGTTCCGCCGCAGAAGCGGTCAAAAGCACCGGGCGTATCCTTTCTACGCAGACAGCGCCCATCTTCGCGGAAGCATTCGCGGTAAAGATACAAAAACAAAGTTCTTCAAATAATCTCCGGTCGTTCTCTTTGCCTGCCTCTTCAAACTCTTTAAGCCGGCCCCTTATCTTACCTTTAACGCAGGAATAATAAATAAGGAGTTCCTTAACGGTCATGGGAGAGGTTAGCAGCTTTTCGTCGGTCTTGATAATTTCCACAATAATTTTCTCCTTTACAGACTCTTACAGACTTTTATAGACCATTATAGACTTATTCCTTTAAGGCTGAACGGCGCCGCACCCGTAACCTTGACGCTGACAATTTCGCCTTCCTTGTATTTCTTGACTCCTTCCACCAGGAAAGGCCTGTTCGTCCTGTCACGCCCGCCGGCCGGCCCCGGCCCGGGAGCCGAAAGCATGACGTCCCTTACCGTGCCGATGAACTGCCTGTTGATCTCCAGGCCCAGCTCTTTTTGCAGGGTCATAAGCGCCCTTAATCTTTCTTCCTTCACGTCCTTACTGACCTCATCTTTCAGGTCAAAAGCCCGGGTCCCTTTTCTGGGGGAATACTTATAGGTAAACGCGGTATCAAACCGGGCCTTCCTGTACAGTTCAAGCGATAACTCAAGATCTTTTTCTGTTTCCCCGGGAAAGCCCACAATAAAATCCGTTGAAATGGCGGCTCCGGGAATTTTTTTTCTGATCTTTTCCGTTATTTCAAGATACTGCCCGGCCGTATATTTTCTGTTCATGGCTTTAAGTATGGCATCAGAGCCTGACTGGACCGGCAGGTGGAACAGCGGGCAGATCTTTTTTCCCGAGGCCACGGCATCTATCAGTGTGTCGGGGATGTCTTTTGGATGCGAAGTCCAGAAACGTACCCAAAAATCCCCGGGGAGTGAATTTACTTCTTTAAGGAGGGCAGAAAAATCTTTGCCCGCGGCGGCGCCTTTAAGGTCCCGGCCGTAAGTATTTACATTCTGGCCCAGAAGATTTATTTCCTTATAGCCCCTGCCTGTAAGCGCCTTAATTTCCCTGACAATGGCCGAAAACGGGCGGCTCTCTTCCCTGCCCCTGGCATACGGGACTACACAGTAAGAACAGAAAGAATTGCACCCTTTGCTTACCGTAACCCAGGCACTTCTGCTGTTTTCCCTTTTTATCAGCGCGTCAACATCCCAATCCTGAACGCCTTCTCCGGTCTTAATAACAGGCCCGTTGCCCGCGAGTATGGAACTTACATACTGTCCGAGCTGCCTTTCATGCGCGGGCCCGGCTATAAGATCCATATCAGGAAATTTCTTGAACAGGTTTTTCCCCTCCTGTTCGGCCAAACAGCCGATTATTCCGTAGTAAACTTTTTTTCTGCTCCGCCTTTTATATAAAGCGAATAACCCCAGCTCGCTTCTGGCCTTTTGCGCGGCCAGTTCCCGCACCGAACAGGAGTTAACGAGGCAGAGGTCCGCTTTTTCATAAGCATCAACCCTGCTGAGGCCTTCCTTTTCCAGTATTCCGGTAACAAGTTCAGAATCATATTGATTCATCTGACACCCAAAAGTATGAATGAAAAAGGTTTTGTTCAAAAGTCGGTCCTTCAATAAGAAAACGTTATGGGTACGAGGTAAAAGGTTCTGGGTTCTGGGTACTAGGTGCTAGGTATTAGGAATTAGGAATTTCCTTTTTCTTTTTTCCCAGCACCTGTCACTTTTTATCTTGCTCTTTTCCTCTTCCAACACCCAGGACCTAGCACCCAGCTTTTCCTTTACTTTAGAAAAAGAGAAACCCGCTCTGCCGTTTCCGACAGAGCGGGTTTAGGGTTATTTATTATAGTAAAATTAACGCTTGCTGAACTGGAATCTCTTCCTTGCCCCTGCCCTGCCGCATTTCTTTCTTTCAACCATTCTCGGATCCCGGAGCAGTAAACCGTTCTGGGATAACAAAGACCTGTAATCAGGATTATACTGGATCAGGGCTCTTGCTATACCCAGCTTCATCGCTTCCGCCTGGCCCGTAATACCTCCGCCCCTGACTTTCGCGTAAACATCTATCTTGGAATTAAGGCCCAAAAGCTCTATGGCCTTTTTTACAAAGATCTGATGCACCGGCCTGGGAAAAAATTCTTCGAATTTTCTGTTATTCACCGTAATTTTGCCGTCGCCGTCAATAATTCTTACATTGGCAATGGCAGTTTTACGCCTGCCAACCACTAAACCTTTCTTTTTCTTGGTAGTTTCCTGCAATTTAATCTCCTCCTTAAACTTTAATGGTTACGGGCTTTTCCGCTGTATGCGGGTGCTTGTCACCCTGGTATGATTTAATTCTTTTGATCATTCTGTCCCTGAGTTTATTCTTGGGCAGCATGCCTTTTACGGCAAGCATTACGGCTCTTTCGGGATTCTTTTTCATAAGGATGCCGTAAGGCGTGTATTTATCACCGGTCGGATATCCTGAATGCGTGAAATCAAGTTTTTGTTCCAGTTTCTTGCCTGTTAATTTTATTTTGTCGGCGTTGATAACTATAACAAAATCACCGCAGTCCACATTGGGGGTATAGATAGGTTTGTTCTTGCCCATAACGGCCATGGCGGCTCTTGAAGCTATCCTGCCCAGTATTTTATCGGCCCCGTCAATGATATACCATTTCCGCACGACTTCGGCGGGTTTGATCTGATAACTCTTCACTTTACTTTCCTCCTGTAATTTCAAACAAACTCAACAAACACTTCGTTCGAAAGAAATAGCCCTTTTCCGGTCAATTTTATAAAGCCGTTCTCTTCTTTAAGCAGTTCCAGACCGGAAAGTTTTTTGAATTCTTTTTCAAATAAAACAAAAAAATCCTTACCAGTTCTTTCCTTGAATGTGGTAAGGCTTAGTCCTTCCAGCATCCTTAAACCGAGGAAGATAGTTTCGCTGAGCTCTTCCTTCCGGCTTAATTTTTGACTTCGTATTATAGCATTTTTGTTTTTTTTAATCAAGACTATATATTGTTCAGGGTCCTCTATATTATCGCTCCTTTCTTTTCCGAGCTTTCCGGAGGCCCCCGCGCCCGTCCCGATATAATCCTGTGCCTTCCAGTATATTATATTATGCCTGCATTCTTTTCCCGGCCTGGCGAAGTTTGAGATCTCATAATGCACGTAGCCGGCTGTTTCAAGCATTTCCTTTATCATATAATACATATCGGCATCCAGATCCTCGCCGGGAAGGGCATAAAGGCCGTTCTTCACATCCGCGTGCATTTGCGTTCCTTCTTCAAGGATGAGATTATATATGGAAATATGCGCGGGTTTGAGTTCTTTTACTTTACAAATATCCCTTTTCAGGCCAAAAAGGGTCTGCCCGGGAACCCCGAAGATAAGATCAACATTAATGTTCGTAAAACCCGCTTTCCCGGCAAAATCATAGCTTTTCAGAAAATCAGGCCAGGAATGCACCCTTCCCAGTACCTTCAATATCTTGGCCTCCGTTGACTGCAGGCCCAAAGAAAGGCGGTTGACCCCCAGTTCAAACAGAAGTTTTGCCTTGGCGGCCGTCAAAGTTCCGGGATTTGCTTCACAGGAAAATTCCGCATTTTTGTCTATGCAGGCATTTTTAAATATTCCCCGGATAAGTTTTTCAAGCTCTTTCTCCGCCAGAACGGTGGGCGTCCCGCCGCCCGCGAAGACAGTGCTGATCTTCCGGCCCCGGCACCTTGCGGCTATTTCTTCCAGGAGGGCGTCCAGGTAAGCACCGGCCAGGCCGCTCCGGCCTGCCAGCGGGCTCGAATTAAAATCGCAGTACCTGCATTTTGAAAGGCAGAAAGGTATATGGACGTAAAGGCCCGCGGTAGGTTCAGGCATAAGTTCAGACATTAAAACGGATGCTTAAAATATCTCCGTCTTCAACAATGTAATCTTTTCCTTTAAGGTAATATTTTCCGGACTCTTTCAATTTTGCTTCGCTGCCGGCCTCTATCAATTCCTTATATTTCATTACCTCGGCCCGGATAAAGCCCTTTTCCAGGTCGGAGTGTATGGCCCCGGCGGCTTTTGGCGCCGGAGAATCTTTTTTTACCAGCCACTGTTTGACCTCGTCGGACCCGACCCCGAAGAAAGACATAAGGTCCATGGCCTTTAAGAAGGTGCGTTTCAAAACATCCACTACCGGTTCCGCGATATTCATGGATCTTAAAAATTCCTCGCGTTCTTCCCTATTTTCTATAGCTGCTATCTCCCCTTCAAGTTTAGCCGAAACCGCCATAAAACTTATTTTTTTATCCTTATATTTTTCCTCGAATCTCTTGAGCAGCTCCGCGTTATTAAGGTCCTCCTCAGAAATATTCAAAGCCACAATAAGCTCCTTGAAAGTGACCAGAGGATAGCTGGAGATAAGTTTTAATTCTTCGGGAGCCAGCACCAGTGTGCGGAGCGGGAGTTCCTTCTCCAGGTGTGCTTTTAACTTCGGCAGTATTTCCTTTTCCTTCTCGGTCTGCGGGGTCTTTGCCCCTCTTTCATTGCTCACTTTCTGCAGGCGTTTATCAACAAAGGAAAGATCGTTGAATGCAAGTTCCATCACTATCTCTTCCAGGTCCCTTTCCGGATCGACAGTACCTGAAACATGATAGACCGCTTCATTCGTAAAAGCCCGGATAACCGCGACAAAAGCGTCATATTTATCAAGTTCATTAATGAATTCGGAGTTTGAAGAAAAGCCCTTTTCTATCTTGGGCAGGAGGGTCACATTTATTCTTGCCCGGGCAACGCTTTCCGGATTGTACAGAGCGACAAGTTTTTCAAACCGCGGGTCAATTATCTCCGCAATACCCTCAACCGCCGCGTTGGCGGAAAGTTCATTCTCAGTGAGTTTCTTTCCCGCAATAAGCGTGAACAGGGTTTTCTTTCCCGACTGGGGCATTCCGAATATGGCTATTTTCATGTTATCTCCGATAACTGATGACACAGATTTAAGACAGATGGCACAGATAAAAGCTGGAACCTAAAACCTAGTACCTAAAACCTAGCACCCAACACCTAGAACCTAGCACCTAGAACCTTTCTTTTACTGTATTTTAAGTACGGCTAGGAAGGCTTCCTGGGGGATATCCACCCGGCCTATTTTTTTCATCCTCTTTTTGCCTTCTTTCTGCTTTTCTAGAAGTTTCCTTTTCCGGGTTATATCTCCGCCGTAACATTTCGCGATAACATTTTTTCTCAGCGCCGGTATAGATTCCCGGGCTATTATCTTGCTTCCGATAGCGGCCTGAATGGCGACTTCGAACATCTGCCGGGGTATTATTTCTTTAAGCCGGAGCGCCAGTTCTTTGCCTTTGGAGTAGGCCTTTTCGCGGTGCACGATAATAGAAAGCGCGTCCACTATTTCTGTGGCCACAAGAATATCAAGCTTGACCAGCTCGGAATCCCTGTGGTCTATATATTCATAATCCATGGAAGCATAGCCCTTGGAAACGCTCTTTAAAATATCAAAAAAATCAAAAACTACTTCGGCCATGGGGATCTCATAGTGTATCTGGACCCTGGTCGTGGTAACGTACTGATTTTCCACATAGACCCCGCGCTTGGCTTTACAGAGTTCCATTATATTGCTCATAAACTCCGGAGGCGTGATAATGGACACCAGTATGTAGGGCTCCAGAACTTTCGCGATCTCGCCCGGCGCCGGCAGGTTCGCGGGATTATCTATTTCAACCACTTCCCCGCCCTGTTTTATCACCTTATATTTTACGTTGGGGCAGGTCGCTATCATATTGATATTATATTCGCGTTCCAGCCGTTCCTGTACTATTTCCATATGCAAGAGGCCCAGGAAACCGCAGCGGAAACCAAAACCCAGGGCCCGGGAAGATTCCGGTTCAAAGACCAGCGGAGAATCATTAAGTTTTAATTTTTCCAGGGCGTCTTTGAGGAGATTGTACTCATTGGGATTTACCGGATAAAAACCGCAAAAAACCATGGGCTTGATCTCTTTATAACCCGGCAGGGGAGCTTTTACCGGATTTGAAGAATCTGTTATAGTGTCCCCGACTTTCACATCAGAAACATTTTTGATATTGGCGATATAATAACCGACTTCACCGCAGGAAAGTGATTCTATCTGCTTCATACCCGGCGTAAAAACACCGACTTCTGTAACTTCAAAGGTTCTACCGGCCCGCATCATTAAGGCCTTGAAGCCGGTCTTAATACTGCCGTCAAATATCCTGAAAAATACCACAACCCCTTTGTAAACATCATAGAGAGAATCAAAAATAAGCGCTTTTAAAGGTTTTTCCGCGTGGCCTCTGGGAGGAGGCACCAGGCGGACCAGGGCCTCTAAAATGGCCTCAGTCCCTATGCCTTCCTTGGCGCTCGCGAGGATGGCCTCATCGGAATTAAGCCCGAGCTCTTCAAGCTGCAGCAGGACTTTTTCAGGTTCGGCTCCCTGCAGGTCTATTTTATTTATCACAGGAATGACCCGCAGTCCCGCGTCTTTCGCCAGATGATAATTGGCGATGGTCTGGGCTTCCACGCCCTGGGAGGCATCAACTATCAAGAGCGCGCCCTCACAGGCAAAAAGTGATTTTGAAACTTCATAGGTAAAGTCCACATGCCCCGGGGTATCTATCAGATTAAAAACATAATCCTGACCGTCTTTTGAGTGATAATTAAGGCGGACAGCTTTTGCCTTAATGGTTATTCCCCGTTCCCGTTCCAGGTCCATTTTATCCAGGAATTGTTCTTTCATATCACGTGAGGAAATAGCGCCGGTAAACTCAAGTATCCTGTCTGCCAGTGTGGATTTCCCGTGATCAATGTGAGCAATTATGCAAAAATTGCGGATTTTATTTACGTCCATAGAGACCTAAATTAGCACAAATAAGCGGAATATTCAAGGATTACCGTCCGACGGAGTGCCGGGGGACTGATGGTCCGCCAAAACTTTGGCGAGATCTCGCCGCAGGCAGACACAGATGGAACTGGAGCGGAATAGGATACTTTGTAGTTGCCCGATTAATCGGGCGCTTTGGCGAAGGCGGGTGTTTTAAACGCTCAATGAATTGAGCAACTACAAAAATATCGGACGTCTTTTTGATTTTTTGGAATACGGGATAAAAACCGGTGTGGTTACTTGGAAATATCCTGGAGGTCGAGAATTGCAATAGTGCGTCTCTTTTCCTGGAACCTGTTCATAGCGCCGATCTGGGCCGCCACTTTTTGCAGGCCTTCTGACATGGTCTCTGTTTCAAACTTCCTTTCGGCAAGAATTGCTCTGCCGGTTTCAACATCAATAAGTTTAAGAGCGATCTCAAATTTTTTGTCCGGATTCTTCACCGTTCCTATGAGGACATAATCGGCATTCAGGGCCTTCCCTGCCTCAATAGCGCATTCCTTGGTCGTACAGCCAAAGAGCTGCAGGTGCTTGACCTTCAATAATTCATCTATTTTCTTGCCCTCGAGGATCTCAAATTTGCCTGAGGCCTTAAACGCCTCGCGTACGGTATCGGAAACAGTCACGTTATAATTTGCGGTATCATTGGACCCTTTAACAGGCAGAAGTATTTCAGGGACCGGTTCCTTTACCGCGTCATATTTGGTCACCTGGATCTGTTTAACAGGCGCGCTTACGCCCTCCGTCTCACCGGTATCCCTGGCGATCTTTTGATCCATGCGAATGAGCAGGCTTATCCTGTGTGAAGTACCCACGTCATCAAGCCCGGGCGTGAAAGAATAATTAAGCTCATACTGGGTTTTGTCTATCATGAGCCTGAAACCGGCGCCCGCGGTGATATTTTCAAGAGGATAATTTATTTTATACCCGAATCTCAGGAAGAAGGTCTTTTGAAAATTGTATTCTATTCCGGTGTTAAATTTAAGGGAAGAGTCAAGAGGCAAAACAGCATCAACAGCCGCCAGTATAAAATGGTTGTTTTCAAGCACATTCAAAGCAAGGCCGGTACCCACTTTAAGTTCCATAGGCATAGGAAGGCTTTTGGAGTAGGTAATGCCTATATTATTAAGCATCAGGCCCAGATAGGCATTCTTGGTGAACTGCAATATAGCGCCGGCGTCCAGCACCGCGCCCATAGCAAGGTCGTCCTCAATTTTATCCCCGACCAGTTTAACGCTGGCCCCCAGATTCAACGGCATTTTTTCAAGCATAAACTTACTGCCAAAGGACACAGTTCCGGCAAAGGCGGTGTAACTGAAGGAACCGGAGAGATCGTAATCAGTTCCGGTAAGATTCTCAATAGTCTTATTAATATTACCGCTGCTGAGGTAATTAAAACCGATGCCGATAACTCCGATTTTTTCGAGAGGAAAGGCAACGGCGGCATACTCAGAACTTATTCCCTGCCAGTAGACCAGATGCATTAAACTGATCTCTGTGTTTGTTACTAAAGCCAGGCCCGCCGGGTTCCAGTAGACAGAATCAACACTGTCAGAAACTGCCACCTGCGCTTCACCCATGCCCGAGGCCTTGGCTCCGGTCCCGATCCTGAGGAAATTTACGGCAGTAGTCCCTTCGCCGCCGGCGCAGAAACTTGCTGATACAATAAATAATATGAGAACCGCGGTAAATTTTCTCATTTAAATCCTTTTCCCGTGAAGCCGGACCAAAGAACCAAAAATATCTCTCTGAACAAAAGTATAGCACAGCGGCCAATAACTGTCAATTCAGTTCATACGGGGAAGCAAGCTGTTAGAACAGGTAGTTTGACATGTTCGCGCTGTCCTGCGCGTATTTTTTCTTTCTGAAATCCATCAGGAAGTCATCAATAATTTTTTGTTTTTCCCCCAGGTTCATAAAAATAAATCCGAGGTTATATTTCTCGCCTATCTTTTCTGATCTTATTACCCCGCCCTGCAGATTTTCCAGGTGCTCTCTGGTCGGCAGAACAAAGGAAAGACGAACTATTTCATTAATAGAGACAGGTTTATCACTGAGCGCCGCCATGCCTCCTGAACTTATGTTGTGGAGGATCCCTTTCAAGAGCATTTCTTTATTCTCAACAGACGCTATTTTAAGATTCAGGAGGAGATGTACCCGGTAATGCTTTCTTTTTTCTTCCAGTATCTCATAAAGCTTCCGGACCGTCACAATAGCGCCGTCTCTTACCAGTTCGTCCGCGCATTTTTGACAGTAGTTCTTCCCGGCAAGCGTTAAATTACACTTCGCGCATAAAGCCGTCCCGCAAAGAGAACAGGCCGTAACGGCTTCTTTTTTTTTATGATTTGAACATTTCATCTTTTGTGCTTTTCCTCATCAGAGAATTTTCCGCTTCTTCTCCGGCATGGCTTACGCCCTTTATATTTAGGTCATGCCAGGTACCCGCCCCAAACTATTTCACTTCACACGGAGTAGTTTATGGCTTGCCATATACCTGACCAGAAGAACTACTCGGGGAGTGGTATATGGTGGGCGCTACTGGGCTTGAACCAGTGACCCTCAGCTTGTCGAGCTGATACTCTAACCAACTGAGCTAAGCGCCCACATCCAATAATAAACTTTTCTTTCCAAAAGAGCTGTTCCCTATACCCGAACGCTAGTAAGTGGTTTAGGGTAAGCGCCCTTTTATGGAATTATAGCAAATACAAGGTTTTTTGTAAAGTTAAAGTTACACCTTAGCGTGAAAAATTACATGGTTTTCTTGTAGTTGCTCAATTTATTGAGCGGTTTTAAAGCGCCCGCCGGATCTGGCAACTAAAAAATCCCGGGAATTAACCCGTTGACAATTTTTTTTATTTACAATAGAATTAAACTATGAAGAAAATAGCGCTGTTCTACGCTCTGATCCTCCTTCTTTTGGCGGTTCCGGAGCTCTTTCCTGAGGAACTTCCCGGATTCACCTTTTCCGTCTTAAATTCAAACTACCGCAAGCTTGACAAAAGTGAAAAAAGCGTCCCGGTCCTTTTGAGAAAATACTTTATCAAAGATATCGGTATAGGCAATGTCATCTTTTCTGAAAGCCCGCTGGAGGTGGAGAACGAAGCCGGGTTTGTATCCGTTACCGACAGGTTCAATTTCAAGAACGCGGCAAAAGGCCTGCACGCACTGGCATATCTTCCGGGCAGAAAAAAAGAGCTGGTTAGCTATATTGAAGACAAATATGAGGACTGCAAGTTCGCCTGTGTTTACGTGCTTTTGGCCTGGCATCCTCTCAGCAGCTTGAAAAAAGACGGCAAGGACTCGACTGCTTCGCTCCCGTATGACCCGAAAACAATGGTTTTTGATCAGGAAAATTTCAAGATCTTCCCGCAAGAAAGCGGCTCTGTTTTTAAAGAATTCAGCCTGCTGGCTATCCCTTCCTTCGGCAGTGCGGAACATATTATTGAAGCCAGCGTTTATCTGCGTTTTTCGGTCGGCACGATAAGCGTGACGATGAGCGGCCTGCCTTCCATGGTTGAAATGACCTCCACTCTCGATACCAGCGACGGCACCATAATAGAAAAAAGGATAAAAAATGTCGGCAATACGAATATAAATGAAGAGCCCGTTTTCAGGGATTTTCTGGTCTCTTTCGGCAGGTTCATTCTTGTTAATTAAACGTTAAAATACTCCGGTCACTCTTTTATCATTTCCATGTCCAAAACAGCGACAGGTATCAATTTTTCGGAAGGATGTTTTTCTATTAGGGACGTTGATATTTTTTGGGCCATTTTCTTTATTGTGTCCCAGAGATCTTTCTCCTCTTCACATTTCTCAATTTCTATGGCTTCTGTTTTTGCGCCGTCGGTATTAACGGTCCGGATAACTATCAAAAATTCCCGGGCTATGATAGAAATACTGCCGCTAATAACCAGCTTCACGTTAAGGATCCTGCCGATCTCCGCGGCGCATTCTGCCTGCGTGCAGCCAAGCAGCTGGAATTTATGCTCTTTGAGCAGTTCGTTCATTTTAACCCGGTCAAGAATATTTATTTTTCCGGTTTCCAGCAGGTATTCCGCCAATTTATCAGACGCGCCGTAATCCCCGTTATCGGTAATATCCGGATAATTCTGGTTCAGGATCCAGTTGCCCTGCGTGTCATACTTTTTGGTATTTAGTTTGACCCCGTCCTTGTAGGTGTCTAAGAATTGCATTTTCCCGTTCTCATAATATCCTATGCACATGCCGTTAAGCTTGCCGTCCTTATAATTGCCTTCCTGTTTTATCTGCCCGGCAGGATAGTACATTATATCAAGCCCGTCTTTTTTATCGTCCTTATAATTCCATTCTTCCCGGAGCTTGCCGTTCTCAAAATACCCTTTCACCGCGCCGTTTAATTTGCCATCCCTGTAGTTCCCTTCTTGTCTTACCTGCCCGCTGGGATAATATATTACCTTGAGCCCTTCTTTCGTGGTTTCTTTGTAGCTCCATTCCTCTTTAAGCTTCCCGTTCTCGTAGGTTCCCTTTACCAGATAAATGCACTTGCCGTCTTTATAGATCTCTTCCTGTTTTATCTGCCCTTTGTCATCATAAATTAAGGCCTGGCCTTCTTTTTTACCGTCCTTATAACCGGCTTCTTCACTGAGCTCTCCATTATCATAGTAAAGTTTGGAGGAACCGTTCAGCTCATCCTCTTTATAATTCCGCTCCGCGCTTAATCTTCCGTTAGGTTCATAAAATTTATGCAGGCCGTCTTTTTTGCCTTCTTTGTAATTGCCTTCCTCCAAAAGCCGGCCGTTCTCATCATAGCTCAGCGTCTGCCCTTCTTTTTTATCCTCCGTGTAGGAAGTTTCTTCTTTAAGTTTTCCGTTATCATAATAAAGTTTGAAGGAGCCGTTCAATTTGTTATTCCTGTAATTCTCTTCAGCTTCCAGGGCCCCGTTCTCAAAATATATCCTGGCCGTACCGTCAGGCAGTTTTCCCGTTATTACTTTGCCGCCTTTTTCCTCAAAATATTCTTTCGCGGTTTCTTTATTGTCGTTGTAATAGGTTATTTCTTTGAACCGCCCGTCGGGATATCTTTGCACGGCCTTACCGGTCACCCCTGAAAAGGCGGCACTTGAAAGCAAACCTGCTAATATTACCACCTGAATTATTATTTTCATCTTAAACTCCTTGGCGTTCTTTCATGATTATAGCATATTTTTTTTACTATTTCCTGCCCGTTAAGCGCTTAACGCCCGGCTTTTTTTACCGCTAGGGCAGCTGCAGTGTATAGACTTTTCCGTCTTTGGAGGTAAAGGTAATACTCGTATAATTACTGCCGTTCCAGCCGCCCAGTACCGGCATCGCCTTTACTTCCGCGCCCGTTATTACCGGCCAGTTGGGCTTCAAAGAACCGTTGTTTGCGTCCAGGGCGTAGCATTTTCCGTCATCACTACCAAAATAAACAGTACCGTTGTAGGCGATAGGCGAGGAATATACGGGCCCGCCTGCCTGAAATACCTGCCAGCCCGCCTTAAGAAGCCCGGTCACGGCGTCAAGTTTATACAGTTTCCCGTCATTGGCGCCAAAATAGACATCCTGCAGTACCGTGTCCACGAACGGTACCGTATTAATGGGACTGCCCGTGTTATAACTGCCGTCATCCTGCCCGCTCCTGTTGGTCCACGGGGTCGTTGAAAGATTCCCGGAGGCCCTGCAATAGATCTTCCCGTCTCCGGAGGGTATAAAAAGATTGTTGGTCGGCCCGAAGAAATAACCCGCGTCAATGAACGGCGAGGACTTTATCGCTCCGGCCGTCGCGAAGAAGGCATGCACCGTCCCGTCCCCGGTATTTATATTATATAACGCGCCGCCTTCCGAACCTATCCAGCAGGAATTTATCCCGGGCGTAAAATTATCAACCGCCGCGGAACCCGTAAGGTCCCCGGAAAGGCCTGCCGAACTATCCCAGATGACGGTAGCAGAGGTCGTGTCTATCTTGTAAAATTTCTGCCCCGCGCCCACATAAAGGGCCTTATTCACCCTGTCTATTATCGGCTCCGCTTTGACCCCCGTGCCCAAAGCCAGGGTCCAGACCGTGGTGCCGGAACTCCCCTGGTCCAGTATCTTAAAGATAGTTCCCGCGTCATTCACTGTGTAAATATAGATATTGCCGCTTTCCGTAAGCACCTGGGGCGCGGAGCTTAGCGGTGACCCGGTATCAAAAGGCGCCGGCCACCTGGTAGTGCCGTCCGCGTTCAGCGAATAAAGTTTTCCGGTAGTGCCGCCGATAAATAATGAATTTTCCGTGCTCCTGTTATACGCCGCGGGAGCGATAAGGGTTTCTGTTTCCCCTCCCAGTTTTACGGGATAGGCCGAACCAACCGGCACGGGGACATTTGTATCCACCGTTACCATATTGGCCCCGGTCCCGCTGCCCCCGACGGCCTGCACGGTTATGTCGTACACTCCTGTCCCTATCCCCGCAGGCATTATCAAACCGGGAATAGTCGTCCCTGTTATTCCCGCCCCGGGCAGGGTCAACGCGGTCCCGTTCATGGCCACCAGGGTCACGGTGGAAGGGCCCCCGTCAATTCCTCCGGTAAAGCCGGAGCCGGTCACAGTAAGGGTCCTGGCCGCGGTATTGTTGAACCTTCCTGCCGGAGTTACCCCCGTAACCGTCACCGGATAATTGTTCACGAAAATATTAATAGTTGCCTTGCTGTTTAACGAAGTCCCGTCATTAACGGTAAGCCGCAAGGTATAGTCCCCTCTTGCAAGCCCGGTCACGTTAAAATTGCCCGCCACGCCGTCCTCCGGGATGACGGAAGCTTCATTTATCGTGCTCCAGGAAATAACTGCCGTCGAGGTGTATTCAAGTTTATACGAAATAAAAGCGCTGTTCACCAGCACGGCTTTCACCGCCAGCATTCCGTTCACCTTCGCGCCGTCCTCGGGATAGGTAAGCGCCGAAACTTTTGCTGCCTGATAAACATATAAATAACCGTCCCCGTTCTCTCCCGCGCAGGCATAGAGCTTGCCGTTCGCGGCCGCGGGGGAAGAGAGCACCGGTTCCAGCGTAGTATAGGTGTTAATGATGGTACCGTCAGCGGCCTTAACCGCATAAAGTTTATTGGCAGCCGAACCTGCATAGATGACTCCGTTTACCGCCACAGGGGAAGAAAGCATCCCCGAAGAAGAAGGATTGTCCAGCGGCCTCGCCCATTTTTGAGTGCCGTCCGCGGTGTAGACGGCATAAAGCGTTGAAGGCGCGGCGCCGCTGATAAAATACAGGATCCCGTCTTCTTCCGTGATGGAAGAAACCACTGTAGGTGTGGTCCCGAAGTCCAAAGCAGCCCACCCGCTCTTCTTCTCCCCGGTCTTGGCGTCAAGCGCGTAAATTTTTCTGTCATCATTTCCCGGCGTGAAATATACCCAGTTACCGTCCGCGGACACGCACGGGCTGGAAAGATAAACATCCCCTTTGGTCTGAAAGAACCATTTTGTCTCGCCCGTATTCGCGTTCAGGGCGTAGAGACAGCCGTTATTGGCTCCTATATAGACGATCCCGTCCCAGAGTGCCGGTGAAGAATAAATATACTGGCCAACATCTTTGGTCCAGGCCATGGACCTGGTGGTAAGATTAAAACAGTAGACGAAAGTATTTGGATAGCCCGTCGCGCCGTAGAGAAAGCCGGAGCTGACTAAGGGGGAAGAAGAATCCTTACTGCCTATATAATGGGTAAAGAGAAGGGCTCCTGAGGAATAATTAAAAGCGTAGAGGTAGCCGTCCTGGCTTATGGCATAAACGGCCTCACTGTCAGCAGCCAGGGAAGCTATTACTTTTCCGGAAGTGGAATACTGCCAGACCGGGGAGGAATTATCCCCCGAGGCGTCAAAGGCCCAGACCTTGCCGGAAGAATCTCCCAGAAAAACCAGTCCCTTATAAATAATGGGCGAAGTCCTGGACGCGCCGTTAAGTTTTTTTTCGAGTTTTTGCGTAAGCCCGGGATAGGCCTGTTCCGTTACGGCTCCCGACCTTTTCAGGTCCCGTTTAAACAATTTAAAATCGGCGGCCGGGAGCAAAGCCGCGAGGAATAAAACCGCTAATATTGAATTACAAATAATCTTTCCCATTATAGACCGAAAAAATCCTAAAGAACAGGGCCGGCCTATTTTGTGTCCGTCCGAAACGGGCTTGCCGGCAGGCCGTCTTTATTATATAAGTTCACGTCCGTGGAGGCCTCAAAGCCGTATCTGACCGCGGCAGGTTTGCTGATCGCTGAATTTTTTACCACGACCGTGTCGCCCACTATGTCCGCGTCACCTTTTTGAAATACCCCGTCAGCCCCTGCGATATTGAAACCCCGAAGGACATCGCCTTTTGCTTCCAGGCCCTTGCCCACATGCGTAAAGCTCAGGATTATCTTGTCGCCGTCCACTTTCATTTTATCATAGAAAGGCCCTGAATATTCTATCTTTTCTCCGTAAGCCAGGGCTCTCGCGCAAAGTGCAAGGCGTTCTCCCACCGGCTTTTTATTCGGCGGGTGCACGGCCTCTTTATCCCCGACGTCCGTTGTGACCGCTATCGCTGTTTTTGGAGTGTTCTGAACCGTCTGGAACTGGACTTCCCTTATGTTAGTATAGTCCCAGCCCTTGGACGAGCAATAGGGTAATTGCACCATAAAGAACGGGAACTCATTGTTCCATTCCCGTCTCCAGCTCCTGATGAGTTCGGGCATCATAGCTCTGTATTTATTCGCGTCCCTGTTGGACTCACCCTGATACCAGAGCACTCCCTTTAGAGGATAGGGAATGAGCGGAGCTATCATCATATTATAAAGTATATTTTGAGAATTCACGGTAGGGACCGGCTTTTTTTCGCCGGCTTCTTTCTCTTTTCTCCAGGCCGCGACCTTCTCGTTGTTGGCTTTAACTTTTGCCAGGTACTCGCTGTAGCTCTTCGCGGCAAGTTCATTCAGGCCGTTTTCTTTGCTTAAGCTCAGGGCTTCCGCGCTCATCCAGGACTCAATAACTGTCCCGCCGACAGAGGAATTGATAAGGCCCACCGGGACATTAAGGGTCTTTTGAAGCGACTTTCCGAAGAAGTAGGCCACGCCGGAAAAAGTTCCCGCCGCTACCGGATTGCATTCTTTCCATCTGCCTTTCACTGTCTTTAAAGAACTGTATAAAGCCGTTTTCTTGGGATCTTTTGGAGGAGTAAAAAGCCTAAGATTGGGATTGGTCGCGTCCTTCTTTTCTTCCGCCCAGCCGGTAGAACCCTGTACCTGCCATTCCATATTTGACTGCCCGCTGCAAAGCCAGACCTCGCCCACAAGAATATTATCCATTTCAATTTTGTCTTTCCCTTCTACCGTCATAGTAAAAGGCCCGCCCGCCTTGGCCGGGGGGAGTTTAACCATCCAGGCGCCGTCTTTCACCACGGTCGAAACCTTCTTATCAAGAAAAGTTACGGT
Source organism: Candidatus Firestoneibacteriota bacterium (assembly GCA_903891415.1). Lineage (GTDB taxonomy): Bacteria > Oederibacteriota > D2-FULL-39-29 > D2-FULL-39-29 > D2-FULL-39-29 > CAIYPD01. The sequence continues at coordinate 17,761 of CAITEH010000085.1, read as the reverse complement.
TACTTTTTCCCCGTCATCTCCAAACCCCCAGATAGGAAGGTCAACATCCCGCTGAAGGACCATATTGCTGGAAATTATCCCCGGGAGCTCAACGCCCTGTACCCCGGAAACGAAAGGCACCAAAAGCAACAACCATAAAAACTTTCTCATAACCATCCTCCTGCTGCGAAACGCGCAGCTGATGTCACAGATAAACGCGAACAGATGACACAGATAGAACACAAGCAAAGACGCTGGATCCCCGATAAACACCCTCGAGGATGACAACTGCCGCTAAAAGTTGCGGCTTCCGCCCAGGCGGATGCTCAAATATCAAAATATTTACATTTTTGAAGGCAGATGCACAGACAAAAAAAACATCCTTCAACGATCTTAGACCTTACGCCGCTAAAAGTCGCGGCTTCCGCCCAGGCGGATGCTCAAATATCAAAATATTTACATTTTTGAAGGCAGATGCACAGACAAAAAAACATCCTTCAACGATCTTAGACCTTACGCCGCTAAAAGTCGCGGCTGATGGCACAGATAAACGCAAACAGATGACACAGATAAAACACAAACTTTTTCGACCCTTACAATATCCTTCAACGATCTTAGACTTTACAAACTTTACAAACCTTATAAACTTTATAAACTTACTTTAGTATAATCCTCGCGTCCGCTAATTTACAGCCCAGGCCTTTTGCGTGGACTATCACGGGGTTCATATCAACTTCCGCGATATCCTCGCAATCCATCATCAGCTGGGACAGCCGGCAAATACAATCCGCTATCGCGTCGGTATCGCAGGCCGGTTTTCCTCTTACGCCTTCAAGTATCTTATAGGTCTTGACCGACTTTATCATCTTCTGTGCCCTTGAAAGCCGTACCGGGGCAATGGAGAAACTCACATCCTTCATCACTTCGACAAAAGAACCGCCCAGGCCGAACATTATGAGCGGGCCAAACGACTCGTCTCTCTTTGCGCCCACAATGACCTCTTCGCCTTTTTTTGCCATCTGCTGGATATTTACACCCCAGATCTTTGCTTTGGGCATAAGATTTTTTACATTCTGCATCATTTCAGCGTACGCGCCTTTTACTTCAAGCTCTGTATCCAGCCCTACTTTAACACCTTTAACATCTATCTTGTGGATAATATCCGGGGAGACTATCTTCATAACGACCGGAAAACCTATTTCTTTCGCGCATTTTGCCGCGTCATCAGAGGTGGCACACAGGACAGATCTAAGCGTGGGGAAACCGTACGCGTTAAAAACCTCAAGCGATTCAAGTTCCGGCAGGTATTTCCTTCCGTCTTTTTTCGCTTTCTCAATTACTTTAAGCGCCGCGGCTTTATCCGCTTTATACTTGATAATTTCTGTCTTGGGCGCGAAAACATTCTGCCCGTGTTTATACATTACGGACATCGTGAGCGCGGCTTCTTCGGGGAACCTGTAAACAGGGATATTATTCTCTTTCAGGATATCAATACCTTTTGCGACATCCACTATTCCCATAAAGCACGCCAGCACGGGTATCTTGGTGCCTTTGGTGCATTTTACCACCGACGCGGCTATCTCTTCGACGTCAGTCACGGACTGCGGCGTCAAAAGCACTATAACGCAATCCACATTTTTATCTTTCATTATATTATCAAGCGCCCATTCATACCGGTCGTGCTGGGCATCACCGATAACATCTATGGGATTATTAAAGTTGGAAGTAGGCGGGAGTTTTTCTCTAAGCTTCGCGACTGTCGCGGGGTCAAGCTTGGCAAGCTGCAGTCCGTATTTTATGGCCGCATCCGTGGTCATGATCCCGGGGCCGCCAGCGTTGGTCACGATACACACTCTATTGCCTTTCGGAATAGGCATGTGCGCGAAGGCCATGGAGAAGTCAAGAAGTTCTTCGACGGTATTGGCGCGTATGACACTGCATTGATTAAAGAGCGCGTCATACATCTCATCCGCTCCGGCAAGCGCACCCGTATGGGAAGACGCGGCTTTTGCACCTTCCGCGGTACGCCCGGATTTCATCGCAATAATAGGTTTCATATTGTTCACATCATCGTTGATCTCGGAGGCGATCTTCAAGAACCCTCTCGGATTGGACATGTCTTCGACATACAGTATTATGACTTTTGTAGCGGCATCATCCTTAAGGTACTGCAAAAGCTCCATTTCTTTAAGCCCTGCTTTGTTGCCCATGGAGATAAATTTTGAAAACCCTATATTAAGCCCTTTGGCGTAATCCAGTATCGCCGTACCCAGAGCGCCCGACTGGGTAATAAAAGCAATGTTGCCGGCTTTGGGCATGAACTTTCCGAAGGCCGCGTTCATCGAAGATTTTGGATCAGGATTTATGACCCCCAGGCAATTGGGCCCGATAAGAGCCATGTTGTATTTCTTAATTATTTCAATGACCTGTTTTTCAAGCATAATACCTTCCCCGCCGACCTCTTTAAAACCGGCAGAGATAATGATAACGCCTTTGATCCCCTTCTTCCCGCATTCTTCCAGAGAAGCAGGAATAAATTTGGAAGGGATAACAATAACAGCCAGGTCAACATTCCCGGGTATTGCGGTCACCGAGGGATAGCACTTTGTTCCAAGAATATCCTCAGCTTTTGGATTCACGGGATAAAGAAGACCCTTGTATCCGCCCTCCTGAAGATTTGTGAAGATGGTACGACTTAACGTATTTTCCTTTGTTGAAGCCCCTACCAGCGCTATGGACTTCGGATAAAACACTTTATCCGCATTTTCTAACATATTCTGCTCCTTTAAGCATTAGATTTTAATCAATTTAATGTTTTTTTACTATGTAGTTGCGTATTCCCGCCTGATGAATCAGGCAACTACACCTAACCCCCAGTCCTCCAAAACTAAGTTTTGGAGAGATCTCGCCATTAGGCGGACCCCTAGAACCTTTTTTTACTTTTTACTTAACCTGTTTTCAATCATTTCAAAATCCACTTTTAAACACTTTGCCGTCGCGGTCGCGGCTACTTCGCCGTTTTCCAGCTCCGCTTTTCCGTTCATAAAAACCAGATTCTTTGCCTCTTTTTCTATCCAGGCCGAAAAGATGACTTTCTGCCCCACCTTAACCGGCTTTCTCAACCGGATATTCAACTCCGCGCTTACGACAGGGGTATTGTATTTCTTCCAGGGCAGGTTCACCATAACTTCATCCAGCACCAGCGAAAGCATCCCGCCATGCACGACATCAGCATACCCCTGGAATTTCTTCGGAAAGGTATACTCGGCAAATAACTTGTCGCCGTCCACCCTGAAATCAAGGTTCAACCCGTCCGGATTCCTGTCCCCGCAAGCAAAACAAAAATGATCATCCTGCCAGGCCATTTTCCACTCCCCTAATACAAATACCACCCGATAACCGGGATTTTATATTATTTTTTTCTTCAAGGTTTGTTATTTTTACCGCAGATCTAAGAAGGGATTTAAGGCACGCCTTACCTGCACCTATTAAAGGATACAGCCAACCGGTTATTTCGACCCTTAAAACAGTTATTAAACTTTCCACATACGCCTCTTTCTTCTGCCCCGCATCTTGTGGACCGGGGTCAGAAACATAAACCTGAACATTTAAATGGTGGGCAGGGAAGGATTCGAACCTTCGAAGGCTTCAGCCGATAGATTTACAGTCTATTGCGATTGACCAACTCCGCAACCTGCCCAATACAAAATAAAAGTCAAAAAGTCTGTAAGGTCCATAAAGTCTAAGGTCTTACATTAATGAATTAATATATTTACTATTGTTCTTGTAGTTCAATGCAGTATCTCGGATTCACCGTCTGCCGCTTTTTTTGAGAATAACTTCTCTTTATTTATCAGTTATAAGCAATCATAATGGAGCGGGACGACTTACCTTATTATAATCCCATTTGATTATTGTCGTGTCCGTCAGGACAAGGGCTTGCCCGTCTGCCGCTTTTTTTGAGAATGTATTCTCAAAAAAAGCGGGAGACGGGTCTCGAACCCGCGACATTCAGTTTGGAAAACTGATACTCTACCAACTGAGCTACTCCCGCGTAATAACGGATTACTGATAACTAATTGCTAATAACTAATTAAGAACAAAAACCAACTGCATCTTGCTTATACTTGAATGATAGCGAAAGGAAATTATAGCAAAAATAAGGTTTTTTGTAAAGTAAAAGTTATTTCTTGTTATTATAACTATACTATCTGCTTTTCGAACTCCTGTTTAATATAAGGTCATTATGCTGTCTTCTTTTTCAACAGGAAAGGGTCAGTTATTACGGCCTCAATAGGGATCTGGCAAGGTTATATAGATCCTGATTGGATACAGCCAGGAGTTTCTTTTTTACTACTCTTGAATAGTATTCTTTTTCGGTCTTTGTGAATTTTTCATTTTTGAATTTTTTCAAAACCAGTTCTTTCTGCTTGGGGCTGAAAAGTTCTGATAAAGAATACTCCAGCGAGTTATCGTTTTTTACAGGAAGCAGCTCATTAACCTTTCTTGCAGCAGGAAGGAAGTAAAGCTTGAACAGCTCCCCTGCTTTATCTAGATCCAGGTCATTATTTTTCTTTGCCCCGGAATAAAACTCTCTCAGTCCTTTTAACCAGGTGTTTTTGTATCCCTCCCCGTCGTAAACCTCAGCTGAAAGAGAAACAAGACGCTTCGCATTCTCCAGATCACTTTTCTTAACCATTTCTCCTTTGAACTTTTCAAATACGAACTTATGTTCTTCATTTGCATTTGCGAGCATAACCGGAAACCCGTGCCAAAGACGCATATCGCGGCTCTTAACTACATCTGCCAATAAAACCGAAGCTTCACCCTGCTTGTCAGTGTCAAACATTGAAAAACCCAGCCCTTCAAGTCCTTTTTTCAGTTTTTCATTTAACATAAGCTATCCTCTTCTTTATAAGAATGTTCTTAAAATCTTTAAAATTCTGCAGCACTCTTTCCTCTGAAATATCATAAGAAACTGTTTCTTTAAATCTGCTTTCCAGCTTTTCAAAGTCTATTTCCTTCCTTTTTGCTTCTGCCAGCATCGTACAATCGTCATGATCAACTCCTGTCCCTCTCATCAACTTGCTTGTGATCAGATCATAGTAATTCAATACTCTGAGCTCAATTTTAGTAAACTCTTTTACAAGAAAACTATTTCCCTGCAAAAGAGGGCTTTCGATCAATTCCGTCGTATGTATCCTGTTACCGCAATATATATCGTATACAAAAACACCGTCCTTTGCCCACCCGCTGCCGGTTGTTTGCTTATAACCTGACTTAATAAGGTTAGAAAGCAAAGCTTGATACTCCTTTTCATCCGGCACCATAAGATCTATATCTTTTGTTGATACTTTTACCTCCAGCAGTGTCATTGCGGTCCCTCCGCAAGCAACAAGCTTTATTTTTCTTCCGACAAAATTATTCCAAACCGAGATACTATCAAGCAAACCTGTCTTATCGATTCTCATATTACTACCTCTTTATACAATATTTGTACATTTACATACAACTATATGTATAATTATATACATTTTTGTGTGTTTTGTCAAGGAATACCGTGCGTATTGTAACAGAAATTAATAATCGATAAATCCGCTTATCTTGCCTACGGTAAGAGGGTTTGCATCTATTATATCAACTGAACTCCAGGCGTCCATCATATACTTATCGATATAATCGTAACTCAGGTATCCGTACCCTTTTTCTCCCCATCTTTCTGACCAGGAGTTCTTGAATTTTATCAGGCCTTTATTATCATCGTACCCGACAGGGCATATCGCATGGCCGCCAAGGACCTTTTCGCCTCTCTTTGGAAGCGGGATCACACCTGTCCTTGTTTCCATCATTCCCCGGAATACATCTACCCCGATAACGCACGGCCCTTTTTGAGCCAGGCCGGCTTTCAATTCATATAGGTCGACTATCCTCGCATAGGTAAGCACTCTGTTTTTCTTCGCGTCCGAGACCGCTCCCGCCTTTGCCCTGTCCTTCTGATGCGGCTTATAAGGCCAAAATTTCTCCCTGCAGACCCCGAGATGCTTTAGCACCTTCATCGCCGTCCTGATGGTCGTCCCCTCCCCCGCAGATCTGTCTATCTTCTTGCACTCCGCATAAAGATACCTTGGCGAAAGCTCCACATATTTTTTATAATCGATCTTCTCCTGATACTCCTTCATCCCCGCGACCGAAGAAAACCCCACACAAGTCCCCTCATCCCCCTGGTCCCTGACCGGCGTCATCTTCGCAGTATGATCCACCTTTATAGGTAGTTTCAAAATCGGAAGATACGCTCTCATCAGATAGTCTCTGTTATCCTTTTTGTCCTTCTTGCAGCCAAAAAACATTTCTCCTCCTTTTATTCGTTTTTCCTAGTACCCAGAACCTAGGACTTGATCTTCTATCCTTTTATGCTGTCAGCCATGTCAATAAAGAAACATAATTAATAGTTTTTCCTTCAACTTTTTTATCAGCGTCATAGTCCCGGGTTAGAATTGTCAGGTCTTTGCAATCTAATTCATTGGAAGCTTTTAGTAACGACTTTTCTTCCCGGTTCTTAACGCCAATACCTGAAACATCATACACACACTGGTATAGGCGGCTTATTCTCCTGTTATCGCGGGCCACAAAATCTATTTCAGTATTATCGGCATTTTTATGATAAAAAAGATCTTTATTGGGTTCAAAGCCGCGCCTCATGAGTTCAACAAACACAACATTCTCAAGCAAATGCCCCTTGTCCGGAGAAAATTTAAAAGCTTTTGCTTTTACAAAACCGTTATCAAGAATATATAGTTTTTTCTTAGCGTTAACTTGCTCTTTCACTTTATATGAAAATCTGTTAAGTCCGAACATCAGGTAAACATCTTCCATGTATCTCATGTACTTTTGTACCGTTGTTCTGCTCTTAAAACCAAAGCTTTCCTGTATCCCTGCAAACGAATACTCACCACAAACATTAGACATAAGATAATATGCCAGTTCCATCAGATTATCAGGTTTTCTTATCCTGTATCTTTTAACTATATCTTTAAGCAAAACAGCGTCAAAAAGGGTCTCAAGATATTTATCAGGCGCAACTTTATTCACTACGACTTCCGGATAACCTCCTTCTGAAAGATAATTTTCAAGGGCATTCTGCACCTTGCCCTTATGTTCAGGCAAGCTCATTTTCCCATCTCCGGTCTCTATTCCTCCCGCCAGCAGAAATTCCTTAAAACTAAAAGGCAGCACATCTACCGGAATATATCTTCCGGTAAGACTGCTCGCCAGTTCTCCTGAAAGCAATTTAGAGTTAGATCCGGTAAGTATAAGATTGTAACCCCGTCGCTGCAGTTTATTTACAAAAAGCTCCCAATCAGGCAAATTTTGTATCTCATCGAAAAAGTAGTATTCTGCTTCTGGATATACATCATGCAGCATTTTTATTATATTATCTGTGTTTTTTTCCTGAATGAGCTGTGTGTCATCAAAATTCAAGTACCCGAATTTTTTTCCTTTCAGCAGCAAAAAACAGAATACTGACTTTCCGGTCCTTCTGGCTCCTGTTATTACCTTAATAAGTTTCGATTCAAGCAGTTTCTCCGGGATCTTTACATCTTCTCTTGAAATAAATGGTTTTGAAATATATTCATCCCGTTCTGCCCTATTTTGTATTATTACATCTCGTAACATAGTGTTCTCCTAATGGACGTATTGTATAGTATTTGTTCATTATGATAATTCTAGTACATTGTAAGTTAAATGTCAATAGTATTAATTAATTTGCAGCTTAGTTGTTTTTTTCCCGGTAAGGCCTCATGGTTCTCTTAGATATGCAAAACAGTAAACATTTTCAGAACGGTGCGTCATATATAACAATTTGACCGCTCTTATACTCATTCCTTTTCCTTCTCTTCCTTTTTGTTGGAAAGGGTTACTTTTAGGGTTTCTTTTTCTTCAGCAAATTTCCTTAGCTCTTTTTCCTGGGCTTCGGTGAGTTTTTTCTCTTTGATGTAACTTTTGAGTTTTGGGGCATCAAGCATGGAGAGTTCGTTCCATAGTTTTAATTTTTTAACTTTTGCCTGCAATTCTTCAGTTTTCTCATCATTCTTGCCGGGCAGGGAAAGTTCTTTGCCAAGAACTACTTTTGCCTGCTTCTCGCTTCCTATTATAACCGCGTATTTGAATTTATTGGAATAAGCGGCAATGTCATTCTTTACCTCTTCTATTTTTTCCTCGAGCTCTTCAAATTTTGAGTTAAGTTCTTTCTTTTCCGCGTCCAGTTTGGTCAATTTATCAACAAGTTTTACCCCGTCATCCTTTTGAAGATCCTTTTCCGGAAGTTTTTCTATCTTAACCGCATGCGTCCTTGAGGGGCACAAAGAACGAAAGTCACACCAGTCACAGTGATTGCCGATATTCATGCCAAACTCACCGGCACTTATCTTTCTATACACGCAAGAAAGCTCTTCTTTGAACAGCTCCAGTTCCTTTTCATTGAAACTAAAAGGCACATCCATGCCTACCCTGACATAATGCCAGATAAGTGAAATATATTTAATATCCGTTGAAAAAGACCTGAGAGCCATGGCATAAAGAGCCGCCTGGTTATCTTTTTTCAGATCGGCTTCAGAACTGGGTTTTTTCGATGTTTTATAGTCATGTATCTCAAACTTTTGTTTCCCGGAATTCATGACCCGGTCTATCTTGCACTTTACCTTGTACTTATCACCCTCCAGGAAAAAATCAATATCACTCTCCATCATTACAACGATACCTTCGTTGAACGGTTTTTTCGTTTCATAATACCTGGTAACGCAGTCAATTCCCGCCTTTCTTGTTTCTTCAAGCGTAAGACCGCCCTCTTCTTCAGGCATCCCGTCTTCCGCGCATTCCTCAGTCCAGCTTTTCTCAAAAGCCAAAATGACTTCTGAAAGAGAAGGAACTTTACTTTTTTTCACCTCGCCATAAAGAAACTCCATGGCCGAATGGAAAGCAGTCCCCAGAGCAAAATAAAGATGCTTTTCCTCTTCAATGTCCGGCTTCTCAATATAATTAAACCAATATTTTTTCGGACATTCGATGTAAAGATTAAGTGAGGATGGTGATTCATAGGAACGCATTAGGTTATAGCCTCCGAAATATTATTTTTAGTGAGTATTTATGTGTAAGATAGGAAAAATATCCTCTTAATAAACCTTTTGTAATTTCAAATTACCTCAAACCCAATACTTTTTAAGTATTCATAAGTTGAGTTGTAATATTCCGGCGGTCTTGTCTTATCTGCTTTGTCGCCTTCGGGGACGACTATGACCATTCCTTGCCTAGCGCGGGTTAACAATACACGATATGCATTCTTTTGGTATTTTTTGCGTTCTTCTTTGTTAATGTTTTGCCATTTGGCACCACAGAAAGACCAATGCTGCCAATTGTTTTCAACGTATCTAAAATCGGCATCCCAGGCAACACATGCCCAATCCAGCTCTAAGCCCTGGATGTCGAATTCAGTTGCAACATCTTCAAGATAGAAAGATGATCTAACATCATTCTTTTTGTCAAGAAACCAATGAACCGGATCCATTGGAGATTTAACATCAATGGCATAAGGTTTTAGCCTTTCCGCTTGTGATGAAACGACCATGCCGTATCTTTCCGTTCCTCTTGCTTTTTCCTTTAACCACTTTTTTGCCTTAACAAAGTCACGCGCTAAGACTATTGGATATTTTGCTTTTAGTAATTCCCGAGACTTTTTCGCCTCTTTCGCATCCAAATCCAGGAGTTGTTTAACCAGCAATGAAACATTTTCAGCCCGAAAGGATCGCATGGACACAGATAGATGCAAGTCAGGATTGTAGGTTACATTTTTATTGTTCTTAATTTCTTCAAGGACTTTTCCGGCACCGTATTCAGAGTCGTGTAATTTGGGCGATATATAAATATACCAGTCAGGATAACTCTTTTTTAGAGATTCAATCCACTCTCCTATTCCGGCTTCGCCGGTGTTTATTTCCTGTCCACCTCCCACTAAACAAACAATTACAGCCCAATCTTTGTGCCTGTCTAAGCAAGAAATTAGAAATTCCGGTTCTGACCGATTGAAGTCCGGCGTGTTTTTCTTTCTAGCCATAAAATTGGTGGTTTGTAGTACATTCCACGCTCTCTGTGCTTCGTCAAATATCGCCACATGCTCAAAAGGTGGTTTAACGCTATCTTTAAGACCTTCATCTCTAAAATTATGTACATTCTGAATGAACATTTTAACTTTGCTAAACACTTCGCCTTTCTTAACTTTTTTCCCTTTTTCCTTTTCCTGCTTTACCCGATCTCTTGTCAGTGCTTCTCTAAGAATTGCCACAAGTGGTCCATTCCCAGATAGAAAAACACTATATTCTTCATCTTTCTTGTCATTATGAGTAGTTGCTATATTCAAACCTACGAGAGTTTTACCAGCTCCCGGCACTCCTGTAACAAAGCAAATTGCCTTCTTCCTTGTTTCTTTTGATTTTCTTATAATTTCAGAGACAGTTGAAGAAGTTTGCTTTAGATTAATAGCCCCGGCATCACTTCTTGAAATTTCTTCAACATCGTGCCCTGCATATAAGGCAACCGCCGCTTCTATTATCGTTGGAGTTGGACGATATGAACCCTCTTCCCATTCCTTTACATTTATTATAGGTTCATCAGAAAATAGAAGCACATCTTTAATAACATCTTTCAGCATTTTCACATTGGTAACAATGGGCTGGAGCAATCCATCCTTTAAGACTGTGGTTTCAATAATCGGAGAATTGGTTTTCGCTTCAGTTAAGATCAACACAGGCGCAATACAAGTTTTATGACTGGGTTCGTGAAAGTTTTTCAAATCTAGAGCATAATCATAAACCTGATCAACATCTGTATTGCTAAGTTCTTTTTTCCCAACTTTGAATTCCAAAACAAAGATTACAGATTTGACCACAAGAACTACGTCTATTCTCTCTCCCATACGAGGTATTGAATATTCAAAATAAATATTTCCTTCAATATTTACCAGCACGATTTTTAGTATATCTATCTGTTTTAACCAAGCCACCTTTTGTGTCTGCTCGTCCGCGAACACACTTGTAGAAACAAGTTGACCAATAATTTTGTCAGAATTTGTTTTCAAAAATTCTTTTATTGTTGACGAATAATATGAACGCTTCATTTAAAATCCACTCCCCACTATTTTAAAATAGCCACTAAATCAAAAATAATAATACGTTTAAGATGATTTTACCATAAATATTCTTTAAAACGAAGGTAAACGTCTTTGAAATATTATTCCTTTTGAAATGCTACTAAATAACTGCCACCGTCTAAGATTGTGCAATCATATAGTTCAAAACAGACTGAGTTTTCTATCTCTACTTTTGCTATTCTTTCAATAATATATTGCCAGATAGGGTTACTTTCATCTTTTTCTAAAGGCTTAAAGATAAGATCCATCATGTCTTTCCTTGAATATTCTAATGAGTAACTTCCAGGGTACCCTCCCTGGGAAACTACAAATAAAAGATGAGGGCATTTGCTTTGAGATAACGTAATATAATCGGTTATTCTTGCAGCTTTTTTACTGTATCCAGATTGAGTGATTTATGGATGGTCATTTTTGTGTTTTCTTTTCTTCGCACGGATTACAGTTTTCTTGCTTTACCTTGTCTATTCTGTAGATCTCCTGCAAGGCGCCGCAGCCGGAGAAAAAGAATGCGAGTAGAAACAAAAGAAATATAAGCTTTTTCATTTCCAACCTCTCCCGTGTTAAAAAAATGTTATTTTAAAACTGACCAGGATTATTCCTGCTATCCCGCAAAGTATACCCCAAAAACCCGCTTTTGTGAGTTTTTCCTTGAAAAATAAAAGAGAGATCAACGCTCCCAGTATCATATAGAGAGTGCAATAAACTGAGAATACTATGTTTTTTTGCAGGAGCATGCAGGCATAGAGCGTAAAATAAGTACCGCTGATGCTGGAAAGGCCGCCCAAAAAGCCGTATTTCATTTCCACAAAAGTAAATTCTTTTTTCTTAAACACTAGTACCAGGGAGACAAGAGCCCCCACAATATAATTTAAAAATAGAAATTTAAAGGTAGCCTCTTTTGGCAGGAATGAAGAATACGCCTGGCTTATCAGGCACAAGCCGTTAAAAATAAATGCCAGTATCGAAAATACCAGCCATTTTCCCCATATTTTTTGGTTCACCGGGGTTTTCTTTTCTTCAGAGAAAGCTATCAGGAATGTTGAAGCCACTATAAGTAATATTCCCTCCGGTACCAGTTTTTCATGCCAGATAATAATTGAAAAGATGACCGGGATCAAAAAGCTTGTCGAAACAAAAGAGATCGAGAAGCCGTAATGCCCGATCTTTAGAGCGTGGCTAAAAAAGATATACGCGGCGATACCGAAGATACCGGAGATAAGCCCGTAAAGCAGGAGTTCTTTCGAAAAAGTAATATCCCCCTGCGCGAGGCAGATGATAAGAGTAACAAGAGCTGCAGAACTATAGATGCCCAGACAAATACCTTCAGGTTTTCCGCCTTTGACGGTACCAAACCTTGAAAAGAACGCGAGTAAACCAAAACTCAGCGCGGTCAGAACAACGTAGAGCCAGCCCATTTATTCTCCTTTTTCTTGTCATGTTGAGCCATTTTTCTTCCGGCGAAACATCACTGCTTTTCAGACTTAAATACAGAGATCCTTCGTCAAAGCACTTCCTCCACAGGCGGACTGGCAGTATTACAAAGCTATGCAGATAACTTTTTATCAAGTGTTTTATGAACAATTTTTTACAGAAAACCGGCAGTTAAAGTTCCTTCACAACTTTCCGGTAAATAGACCCCGGCTATTTTGAGTTAAGTTTCGTGTAGGCCTCGCCCGCAAGGTCAAAAATCTTCTTTTCCCTTTCCTGCCAGCCGACTATGAACTTTGCCTTGCCTTTTTTCGCCTCTTCCATCAGTTCAGTCCTGGCATCTTTGTCGAAGAATCCCGCTTTTCTCGCGCCGGTCTTGAACAGCTCTCCCCATAAGGACTCAGCAGGAAAGCGGCCGCCGGATACCTGGCCGAAGTTCTTAATACTTTCATCAGTGTCCCAGACGATCTTCCACATCGCTTTGTGATGTTCATCAAGAGCATCCTGGCATTTTTTCGCGAGTTCCGCTCCGAGTTTTACTTTTTTAGAAGAATCCAGCAGAGCGTCTTCAAGAAAGATCCTCGCCTCGCATACCTGCGTGCCTTCCTTTAAATACTCCAGGTGCGCTGTAGACACTACCATCTCGGGCCCGGGGGCTAAGAAAAAGTCGAGGATGTCAAGATTCCTCCAGTTGTTTTCCGGATAGCGGGAATAAACCGGAGCAGAGCGTTCACCTTTTTTATTGTTAAGTACAGGCCAGTAGTCGGCGCCGATCCGGCCTTCTCCGCGCAGAGCGCCTCCGGTAATATCAAAGGCCGGAAGTTCACGGATTTCCGCGGGCTGGAGCTGATTTCTCGCCCCGCCTCTGACATAGGCCGCCATAATTCCGGGATTTTGCCAGCCATACTTGCGTCCTTTTTCAATATTCACGTTATAAGTCAGGCCGGCAACAAAGGCCGCGTAACCGATATCGGCAAGCTTATACAGCCCCTTGTTACCTATAACCACGTCGTCTTTGGCTCCGACATGGCCGTGGCTCACCCAGGGCGCGTTTTTTGATACTTCATTCCAGAAGGTTACCTCAGTTTTATTGGGCTGGATGTCATTCATAAGCCCAAGCATAATGGCCTTTTCCAGGCCGCGTTTTTTCATATGCTCTATTACTCCCGCAAACAGGGGTGCCCACAGGGCCTTGCTTGCAGGGTCTTCGTAACGGGTCAGCGTTAACATACCTGTCTCATTAGTCACGGGATCCAGGGATGATACACGCGGCCCTTTGTTGAGCAGCGCTTTGCGGTTCTCTGTTATTGCCTTTTGTATTTCAGGATCAAAGGAATTTCCCCGGCCTATGATCCATTTTTCGTTCGAGGACATACAAAGATCCCAGACCTGAAAAACGACTATTTTGGGTTTCCCGAGGTTCGCAACGGCCGTATCAATATATCTGTCCATGATGCTGTAGTCATGATCATACCTGTTCTCGCCTTTTTTTATCCAGCGGACCATGGATTGTTCGTTCCCCAGGTTTGTCCTGCAAATAAGCGGCACATAGACGATACGGCTGCCGGTGGAACTCAAAAGTTTGAAAGCACGTTCAATAAGTTTCCAGTGCTTTTCGGACCAGAGCGGAACTTTGTATTCAAGAGCCAGAGTATCAGGGGACTGGATGAAATCCATAAAGGTCCTGTAATCCTGCGGCTCCGGCAGGGCCCAGTCCGAAACCTCCAAACTTACTTTCACATACTTTTGATCAACTCCGGCGGCTTTTACTTTCACTTCGCCGGTATAATTCCCTGCCTTCGCGTCTCTGGGAATATTTACTGTGACCCACACAACAGCGAACGCGCGGCCACTGACGGGAGGGCAATCTTCGGGCTTCTCAAGCAGAATATCCCGTTTCTCACCCATGCCCCGCACACTCCAATCTTTGCCGTAGCGAATTTGTATGTTAGAAACCGGAATGCTCCCGGTTTTTCCGGAAAGCGCGCCTGCTGAAGCACTGATGCCGGTAATAGCGGTATTGGACTCTATTACTACCTTGCCGGAGAAAGTTCCGTTTCTGGCCCCTACCAGTCTAAGCGGTTTTAACTCCTTCACCGCGTTTCTGTCGATTTCATCCGTTACCGCGTCACAGGTCCAGACCTTTGCATCTCCGGCCGGAGACTTTGTCAAAAATACGGTGCTCAGGAGCAAAAATAACGCTGCCGCTGTTTTTATTGCCTTTCTCATTGTATTCCTCCTTTGAACTATTATAACTTATAGCATTTTTTAAGGTTTGAGAGCAAGTCCCTTAGGCAGCATGGAAGGCATAATGTCCGGGACAGATCACTAAGACCTAAATATGCCAAAAACCACGAATACAAAGTTGTTAAAATATATTTTCTTTTTCATATTAATTTTTTCAGACAAGGTTATACTGTTTAGTGCAGGTTACTTCCTTAAATTACGAATTATTACAAATTCATCTATTGAATGATTCGAACTGTCAAAGGCCTTAATATTTGACTCATTTTCTTTAACGTCTACAACAACATATCCGCCGGCCGTTGGGATATAGACTTCCGGTTTGAGAATATTGCTATCATGAAGCCTTTCTCCGGCCGAGGGCACTACTATTTGATAGACAGCATTTTGCCAGGCAGGATCTATTTTTTTGTCGACTAATAAACGCGAGTAGTGATGTTCATGCCCGTTAAAAACAGCGTCTATATTATATTTATCTATTATTGCCCAAAGACGGTCTCTTTCATCACTTTCTTTATCAAGCGATGTGCCCAGATGCCCGCCGATAGGGTACGCAGGTTCATGATAAAATGCAAAAACATGCGATTTTTTATTCTTTTCAAGATCTTTTTCCAGCCAGTCCCTTTGCACATCGTTTATTATGCCCCGGCTTCCAAAGTAATCAGAATCGAGGCTTATGAAATGGACATCCTCATGATCAAAAGAATATGTAAGCCCTTCGAAACCTTTTGGCCCGTTTTTTGGCATTTCGAATATGTTTTGAATGTAGGTTTGTCCAATATCTTTATTGAACAATTCATGATTTCCCACTGTTACATATACGGGAATTCCAACAGCGGAAAAAAGTTTTTTCCCTGATTCGAACAATTTCAGCTGGCTTTCACTGCCCTTATCAGTTAAGTCACCGCATATCAGGACACAAGCGGGTTTTGGGTCCAGAGCGGCAATAAATTTTTCATACTTAGTGAATTTGGCGATATTCGTGCTAACATGGGTATCCGCCATAACAGCAAAACGTGTTCCGGCAAATAGTTCCAAGGAGCCAAGCAGAAACAAAGCGATAAAAACAAGAACATGCCCGGCATATATTTTATTATATTTCATATTTACTCCAAAAGATCAGAAAACCAATACAAAGTTTTTAGCAGGTCATTCTACGATATACAAATGGACCGCATAAGCTTCAAAGGTATCAACAAAACTCCCGGCCTTGAGAGGGACAGTCCTGCCTTCGTTAACTGCCTCCGCGCTTTTCCCGCCGGTATTTGTAACTTCAGCGCTGCATTTTTCAGCTTCCACATTTACGCAGAAAATATACAGTTTGTTATTGTATCTTTTCGCGAGCAGATCAACTTTTCCCTGCCCGTTTGAAATAACTTTTACTTCAGCGGCAGTTTCTCCCAGCAATAAAGGTTCTTTCAGGGTCTGAACTTCTTTTACCGCTGCGGCAAGCAATTCTTCCGCCTGCGGGTCGATCCTGATAGAGGCAAAAGGATTGAACCCGGTATAATCAAAACCGAGCCCGTGCGCGCCGTGAATTAACGACATCCAGAGCTCGCATTTAATCTGCTTTCCGGAAGGCGCCGGGGCATTCTTGGACCACCTTTTCCTGTCCCCCGCGTCAGAAGCAGACCACAAGCTTTTGACACCTTTGGAATATTTCTTTATTTTATCAACAGAATCCGCGACCATTTTCAGGTCTTTCACATAATTACTGCATACCGGAAAAGTGTCAACGTATAAAATATCGCACCACCGGGCGGCACTAAAATACCAGTCTTCAGGGGTCGGAAGAGTCCAGCCAAAATTCCTGTCTTTTGCAAGGGTTTGCCCGCCGCTGACCATCAAAACCACAGGATGCTTGGGATCAGCTTCTTTTACTGTTTTATATTTCATTTCCAGGTCCTGAGGTGTTCCGGCCTGTTTTGGTTTCCAGGTTTTTTCCTTTTTTCCCATTCCCATATCGGCTTCAGTAGAAATATGCCAGCCCAGAAGCGCGGGATGATCCTTGAACATTTTTATCAGCTCCCCCGGCTCCTTCATAGTGCCTCTTCTTTTAAGATCCTCATCCCACCAGGCATGAATGAATAAAATACCGTACATCTTCCTTTTCGCGAGTTCATCAAGCGTCTTTTTTGTGAATTCCAGGGATTCCGGAGAAATATCTTTCCAGGCCAGAGCGGTATTATCAATTCCGTAAAGAACATTTATTCCCATTTTCTGCAATCTGTCAGCATCTTTCATATTCGCGGCCCAGGCATGTACAGGCATAAATAGTTTGCCGTCAACATACATTTCGTTATTCTTCCCAAAAGTAATATCTGAAGAAAATACTGCCGCCGGAAACAATAGAAAACACAAAAACACCGCAAGAACCATGATCTTTATCTTCATCTGGCACCTCTTAAACATAATCATATAGTTAAATCCCGGAAATGTAAATAGTATAAATTGACCAGAGCGGGAGCAAAGGAGGCCCGATGTCATGCCATAGGCAGATCCGCCTCAGGCGGAAATATGGCAACTACAAAATCATAAAAAAACCCGTCTTGAGGAAGTTCCCGGCCTTAGCTTTTTGCTTTTCCTTGCATATTGAATTGCTTGAAGGTATAATACTTTTAATGTGAGCGTTCCAGAGAACGGAATGGCTTTTTTAACACCATACCTAATCTAAAGTCTGAAAAGCAGGGATGTTTCGCCAAGAGAAAAATGGCTCAACATGACAAGAAAAAAACGAGGAGAAAACATGAAAAAAGTTTACGATATAGCGGCCTATGTTTGGCCTTCCTACCACCCTGACCCGCGGGCAAAAATATTCTGGCCGGACGGGATAGGCGAGTGGCAGACGGTTATGAGCAACAAACCGAAGTTTCCCGGGCACGAACAGCCCCGCTTCCCTTTGTGGGGGTA
>CAITEH010000084.1 GCA_903891415.1 Candidatus Firestoneibacteriota bacterium | reverse complement strand
TCCGAGTTTCTTTCCAATACTGATTCTGTCATTGTCATGCTCCTTTGGTATCGATTTTTACTGCTTTCCTTCGGAGCACAACCTTAAAACCCTCTACTTGCTAAATTAGCATTTCTTCCAAGAAGCGCTGAACTTCAACATTTCTTGTCATCATGGTAATTTCATACATGATCAGGCATTTTATATTTACGATGAACAGAATGTACGGCGAACAAAGAATGTGCTATCAGGATATTATACAAAATAAATATCCGTCAATTACTATTGTGGTTCCCATGCATAATGAAGAAAAGGTAGCCGCAAACATACTGGATCTTCTGATCAAGTGTGATTACCCTGAAGGCCAGATGGAGATCATCCCTATTAACGATCACTCAACGGACAAGACCAGAGAAATACTTGACAGTTACGCAGCAATACATCCGTGTATCAGGCCTTTACACCGGTACAATATGAAAAGAGGTAAACCGGCCGCCTTAAATGACGTGCTGGAAATGTCCGATAAATCACTCATGATAATATTTGACGCGGATTATCTGCCGCCAAAAGGCATTCTGAAAGCTATTGCTGTTTGTTTTGAGAATCCTGAAGTTGGCGCGGTAATGGGCAGGGTTATCCCGGTAAATGCCTCAAAGAATCTATTGACCAGGATATTGGATATAGAAAGGTCTGGAGGATATCAAATAGACCAGCAGGCAAGGTACAATATGCTGCTTGTTCCTCAATACGGGGGGACCGTCGGAGGGTTCAGAAGGGATCTGATCATAGCACTGGGTAAATTCGATCCCCAATTTCTTACGGAAGACACTGACTTAACATTCCGCTTATTTCTTAACGGGTGGAAAGTTGTCTATGCTAATAGAGCGGAATGTTACGAAGAAGTGCCGGAATCCTGGAGTGTCAGGGCAAGGCAAATGAGGAGATGGGCCAGAGGGCACAATCAAGTTATGTTCAAGTATTTACTGCCTGTTATTTCATCAAAGATACTGTCCAAAAGGGAAAAAATTGACGGAATTTTTCTTCTTTTTGTATATGCCATGCCGTTTTTTTTAATTGCCGGAATTATTGATGCCATGGTCCTGTTTTTTCTCGGTGAAGCACAAATATTATTCAATTTTGGTTTAATATCTATTTTCACGGTCGGATGTTCAGCTTTCGGTAACTTTGCGCCGTTTAATCAGATAGGCCTGGCTGTTTTTCTGGATGGTTCAACAAAAAGAATAAGATTGCTGCCGGTACTGGTTTTTAATTTTTTCTTTAATATGTATTGCGCGTCTTTGGGGTTTGTAGATGCAATTATTGATCTGGTCACAAGCAGAGCAACTGTTTGGGTCAAAACAGAAAGATTCAGGGTAACAAAACAATGATAGTATATATAAGCCTGTTGTTTATAATATTGATTTTGCTGCCTTTTCTTCCGGCTTTTTACGAGCTTGTTAAAAAAGAAGACGCGGAAAAACTGTTTATTGATATGGATTATTCCAGGGATCCGAGATACTTCGGAAAATCTTTCAGGGAAATTATTAAAAATTCTCTTAAGACAAATAAAACCGCGTGGTTTCGCGAGTCAAAAATGTCCAAAGCCGAAATAATCGGAGTGAGCGCCGAAAAAACAAATATTATTCCAAACGAATTAAATTATGTGCTGTTCAACAAAGGAAAACTTGTAATAAAAAATTCCGTAAAGTGCAATAAAGAAATATATTCGATCGGCAATGTTGATGCCGGAGAGGGGTGTTCGATTTTGGCATTGGCTTCGGATGGAGATATTATTCTTCGCCCCAATTTGAAGCTGATAAGATGGCTGGATGCCGGGGGTAATATAAGCATAATGGAAAATTGTGATCTTGGGATTGTTGTTTCCACCGATAGGCAGATAGATATTAAAAATCAATGTTCCTTCAAGAGGCTTTTTGGTAATCCGGTAAGAACGGCCCAAACTATAAGAAATGCTGACCGGCAAGAACCGGACGTTGAAAAAAAATCTATTACCGTGAATGGTGACTTGATAATAAGAAAAGGGATAAGGTTGTGGGGTAATCTCAAAATAAACGGCAATTTTGTTGTTGACACGGAAGAAAAAGTTGAAATTTTCGGCAGCGTGTTCGTGGAAGGACAAGTTAATATGTCCGGAAATTCATTCGTGGCAGGGAATATTTATTCGCAGCAAAGTATTTACTTGAAGGGCGTGGAAGTGGGCAGTTATGATTCGGTAAGGTCGGTTATAGGAAAGAAAGAGATACAACTTTATGAAAATGTTATTGTTCATGGATATATAATGACGGAAGGCAAAGGAACCACTTTATGAAATATATCATGAAGCTGCTGCTGGTAATTGTATGTTTATCAATTGTCTATTACGGTTTTGTAAAACATAAGAAGATGCAGGAATTTTTAAAAGACAACGGTATTAATATTCTTCTTATTTATAATCCGGTGAATTTAAGCACTGCCCCAAATGTGCTTAGGGCATACGAAAGTGTTTTAAAGGAAGAAGGCACAGCATTTAGATCCCTGGAAATAACCCAGCTAATATCCTTACCTGCCAAAAAAGTAGCCGTGAATAATCCGGTCATAATATTTCCTGATAGCATCGCGCAGCACATACCAATTGAAACCAGGCCCTGGATCCTGGATTATTTGGGCGCGGGCGGGAATGCTGCAGTAATATACAATGCAGGTGTAATGAATGCGAAAGGGCAATACATTGATGATGCTGTTTTTTCTGAAATAACCGGGTTAAATTACATACTTTACGGTAAACAAAAAGAGCAAGCATATAAAACGGGTTATTTTCAATTCTGTGATAAAAAAAGCGGAGATTATTTCCAGATTCCGCGCGGCAAATATGATGATCTGAATATTTTATGCGGCTATTCCTATGGGAGATTAAGGTATCCTGCGGCTCGAAATGAACTTACCGGACATATAGATACTGAAGAAATATACGCTTATTCCATATTGCCGGATAGATCAAAATATCCGGCACTTGTGGTGAGAAAGCAGGATAAAGGCAATGTTTTATACGCGAACATTCCGCTTGGATATTTAAAGACGATCGGCGATGATATGCCGTTAAGAGAAATACTCAGGACATTTCTGTTCAAAATAGTTAAGATCCCGCATCTGATGAATACGCCTTTTGGAAAAGGCGGCCTGGTGATCAATTGGCACGTAGATGCAAATCCTGATTATGCCAGTGTAGCAAGTGCCGAGAAAAAACATATTTTAAGAAAAACCATTGAGTGTTCTATTCATATAACCGCAGGAGATTTCAGGGATACAGCCGGGGATAAGATAGGCTTTGACGCGGAAGGACGCGGAAGACAGTATGTGGATATTTTGAAAAAATATGGAACTATCGGCTGTCACGGAGGTTGGGCGCATAATTGGTTTGCGGATAATATAGAAAAAAACCTGTTTGACAAAGAAAAAATAAAATTTTATATAAAGAAAAATAAGGATTCCCTGGAAAGACTGATCAGCTATAATATCGATGAATATTCGGCCCCGGCAGGAGCGTACCCGCAGCCGGAAAATACGGAAGTATTGGAAGATTTAAATTACATCGCATATTACTATACCGGGGATACGGGCTCCGCTCCAAACAGGACTTTTGCCGGCGGCAAAATGGTGTCCGATAAAGTAATAGCGTTTCCGATAATGTCGAATACTAAGTATGCGTCGTTATATGAGATGTCCGAGGCAGGTATCAAATCAAACGAAATAGAGGCCTGGCTCGTGAATCTGGTGGATTATGTTAATGAAAATAAAACAACCAGGCTGGTTTACTCCCATTTAAGAGATGTATTGCCGCAGTATGAAAACGCTTTTAAGGGGTTTCTTGATCATATTGAAAGCTTGCAGGACGAAAATAAAATAATTGTCAAGCCGATGTCCTATTTCGCGAGATTCATCCTGAGATATTTAAAAACCGAATACTCTTATGTACAAAACAATGATAAATTATCTGTTATTCTGCATAATTCGGAGGGCCTCAACGACATTACTGTGGCGATACCAAAAAACAAATATAAAATTATCGAACGCGAGGACCTGACGAGCAGTGAAGACGCCGACTATTACTATTTAACCGTTAAGGACAGGGTCAATGAACAGAATATTACAGTTAGTATTAATTAGTCTTGTATTATTTACTGCTTGCAAGGGGGAGAATATTAACCCGGCTTTAAAGATGTGGAAATATTATGAGTTAAAAAATGAAAAAGGTTGCGGCGTTAATCCTTACATTAACAATATTACCGCGATCTATATGCTCCAAAAGAGCAAAAATATAGATGACGTTAAACATTATATTCAATGGTACTTTGACCATCTTAATTATCCCGACAAAAACGGGCTGACGGGCAGTATGTATGACTATTATATTACTCAGGAGGGAGCGGAAAGCACGGATAAAAAATATGATTCCGTGGACAGTTACGCGGCAACATTTTTGATATTGCTTAATGATTATTATAAGAAAACAAATGATCCGTCTATTATTAAGAATAACTGGGAAAAAATAACTGATATTGCCTATTTAATAGCAATGCTTCAGGATAAGGACGGGCTTACAAAAGCATTGCCCGATACTGACGCAAAGTATCTGATGGATAATTGCGAGTGCTACGGCGGGCTGGCAGCTTACAGTCAAATGGCCAAGCTTACAGGGAGTGAAGCTAAGTATTATCAGGTTGTGCGGGAAGCAATTAAACAGGGTATTATGGGCATTCTATTTAATAAAAAGGAAAAACATTTTTACTGGGGTCTCAGCGGAAATGTTAAAAACGATATAAATGAGAATATATTTTATCCGGATTCATTTTCTCAAATATTCGTGATATTATACGGGATTCTTGACGGTAATGATGAAATAAAAAACAGCGAATTATGGAACAAATACGGGGCAAAACATAAGGATAAAATGGCGGAGTTGCCTTTGGAACAAAGAATAATAATCGAAATGACCCTCTTAAAAATGCGGTAAACAAAACGGGATTAAATTATTTTTAAAGGAATGAATATGATAAAAAAAAATATTACAACAGCATTTATTGTGCTATGTTTGTTTTGTGCCGGAAGAGGGGTCTTTGCCGAATATATTGCCCTTCCATCGCGGATTGAAGTAAGCGGCTTATATGAATACCTTTCTCCAAAAGATGTCTACGGCAACTGGGGAAGCGGAACTCTGGGTTTTTCTCAGAAAATTTCTGAGGACCTTAATTTAATTTCAGATTTCAGTTATTTTTCGAGAAATGAAGGAAGTGGAATATTGGTGGCCGTGGGAGGATACAAAGACTGGTCCCGTGATATGTTTACCTTTACCTCGATATCGGCGGGTACAAATGTTGTTATTACTCCGAAGGTAAGATTTGACAATGATTTTAATTTTAAGCTGGGAGAAAAGCAGGCCTTTATTCTTCCTCTGGGATTTACCTATATCTGGTATTATGACTTGAGGAATGATGTTCTTCTTTCAACAGGATTATCGGTTTATCTTGATTCTTGGATATTTACGTACAGATTTTTCTTGAATTTCAGTAACCCCGGAACAACAATTTCATTTTCCAATCTGCTAAGTATTGGCTGCGGAAAAGAGGGTGAACAGTGGACTTATTTTGATATTTCTTACGGGGAACTTAAATCTTTGCCGGCCAATATTGACTCCTACATGGCAATATCGGAAAAATCGCTATATCTCTCTTTTAAACATAGAAGCTGGATAGGCAGCGATTACGGAGTTTTTACAGAGCTAAATTATTTAAATGTTGTTGATTTGTATCAAAAATACGGTATTTCGCTGGGATTTTTTAAAGAGTTTTAACAAACGACAACAAATTACAAAAGTAAAATATTAAAAGAGAACTAAAGTTTTGCGTGGGTAATCGAACTTTGCGCCTGGTACTTGCCTTTCTTATCTGCGTAGGAAATATCACAAAGGTCGGTGGCTTCCAGAAAAATAAGCTGGCCGATTCCTTCGTTGGCATAGATCTTTACAGGTGAATTCCCAGCGTTTACAATAGAAAGCGTGGCATACCCTTCCCATTCAGGTTCAAAAGGCGTGACATTTACTATGACCCCGACCCGCGCGTAGGTGGATTTTCCGCTGCAGATAGTGACTATTTCCCGCGGGATCTTAAAATACTCGACCGATCTGCCGAGAATAAAAGAGCCCGGAGGAATGATACAATACGCGGCTTTTCTTGTCCCGAACATTCCCGGCAGGATATTCTTAGGGTCCAGGAGAGGAAGTTTTTTCGGGAGCTGGAACTCGTCCGCGATCCGGAAATCATAGCCGTAAGAACCCACTCCGAAAGAGATCACGTTTTTTCTGACCTGTGCTTCCGCGAAAGGCGTTATCATCGCCTTTTCTTTTGCCATCTTTATTATCCACTTGTCAGGCTTTACCGGCATAGTTACATTTTACAGGAAGAACTATTCTTAGTAAAGCCAAAAATAAGCCGGTCAAAAATTCCTGTCCTGTTTTTCTTAATTAATTTCAGCTGTCATTGCGAGGAATGCGGCGTTAGACGCGATTAGATGACGAAGCAATCTAAAAGTAGAACTTATGTTTCAGAGAGCACACAAAACCTCAATTGACTTTACTTTGAAAAAATGAAATGTTAACATATTAAAAACAGGATATATCCTTCAAAAGGGAAAAATGAAAAGTTATCTGGAAAAAGCGGACAGGTTGAGGGGCCTTTCAAAATTTAAAGAGGCCGCGAAGTACTACGCGCTTGAAACGGGAAAAGTGCCCTCTTATGAAGCTTACTACGGCCTCGGCGATATGCTGAGAATGACCGGCAGCTATCATGCGGCCCGGCGGGCCTACGACGATGCAGGCCGGTATATTTTTAAAGCCCCGGCCCCTGCCGCGGATATTGCGATGGGACGGGGCATGACTTTTAGAGCGCTTATGAATTATAAAACCTCCGCAGAGTGTTTTATAAAAGCGCGCAGGATCTACAAATCGCTGGGTGACAACGAAGGGGCCGCTTACTCTCTCTGGTGCCTGGGCGGGCTTTACAGGATAACAGGAAGGTTGAAGGAGGCCGGTAAGGCCTTTGACCGGTCGGTCGCGCTTTACAGGGAAACAAAAAATAAGGAAGAGCTTGCTTACGCGCTTTGCGGCCGGGGCGGGACGCTGCGTATCCTGGGCCGGTTTAAGGAATCTCTAAAATGCTATAAGGCCGCCAATAAATACTTCAGGAGCAGGAAGGATGTTTTCGGGCTGGCCTACTCAAATTGCGGGCTGGGCAGCGCGAACAGGATGCTCGGTAATTACGGCGCCTCGAACGCGCTCTATCAAAAGGCCGGGAAATATTACAGGTCTTTTGGCGATGAGATAAATTATGCCTATGTCCTTTGGGGCCGCGCGAATACCCTTCTTTGCCTGGGGAAAACTAAGGAAGCTGCCCGGCTGAATAAAAAAGCAGGCGGCCTGTTCAAGAAAGCCGCGGATCACAGGGGGCTTGTTTATATAGTTCTGCAAGATGGTGAAATAAAAAGAAATGAAGGCCAAAGAGGGGCCGCCCTAAAACTCTTCAAGAGAGCGGTCAAAAAAAGCAAAAAATACGGGCTCCGGCTGGAAGTTATTCACGGTGAAATGGGCTTGTTTTTCACAAAAAAAACAGGGCTAAACCCGGCCGGAAAGTATTGCAATTTCAATACAAAATGGCAAAGTGTTTTAAAAAGGAACAGTATACTCAATTTCCCTTGATTTTTCCCGAAAAATCCGCTAAAATACTTACCTATGTTTGCAGTAGTTCTTGCCGGCGGTATGGGAAAACGGATGAAATCCACCCTGCCTAAGGTTTTGCATAAAGTCTGCGGGAAACCAATGATTTTGCATATTTTGGGACAGCTGTTTTCTTTGAAAGAAATAGAAAAAACTATAGTTGTTGTCGGTTATAAAAGGGCTCTTGTAAAAAAGGCCCTTCCCAAATGGGTTAAAACCGCTGTTCAGAAGAAGCTGCTGGGGACCGGGGATGCCGTAAAAAGCGCTGCTTATCATTTCAAGAATTACAGCGGAGATATCCTGATCCTTTGCGGCGACACGCCGCTTATTACGGCGGGGACCCTGAAGAGCATTATTGAAACCCACAACAAAGAACAGAATAAAGTTACGCTCGTGACTACCCGGGTCAGGGATCCTTTCAACTATGGCCGGATAATACGCAACAAAAAGGGCGAGGCAGCCGGCATAGTAGAAGAGAAGAGTGCTACGGCAAAGCAAAAAAGGATAAAAGAAATAAACACCGGGATCTACTGCTTTGACGCAAAAATGCTCTCCTTCGCGCTGGGCCGGATAAAAAAGAATAAACTGAAAGGCGAGTATTATCTGACCGACGCGGTCAGGATCTTAAAAGAAAAAGGCTGCAGGATCGGTACGGCTCCGGTGAAAAATCCGGGCGAGGTTATGGGCGTGGATGATACAGCCCGTCTTAAAGCCGCCGAAAAATACCTTAAAAAAAGAATAACTGATAAAAGGGGGCGCTGATGCTGGTTCTAAAAAATTATAAATTAAAAGTCTTTGGCGGCAGTGCGAATCCTGAACTTTTTCATAAAATTTGCAAGTACTTGCGGGTTTCTCACGGGAGGATGGTAATAAGAAAGTTCCCCGACGGCGAAAGCTGGGTTAAGATCGCCGACAATGTCCGCGGCGCGGATTGTTTCATCGTCCAGCCGACCTGCACGCCGGTAAATGAGAATCTTATGGAATTATTCCTCATGATCGACGCTTTTAGAAGATCGTCCGCCAGAAGGATCACGGTGGTTATTCCTTATTACTCCTATGCCCGGCAGGACCGGAAAGACCAGCCCAGGGTCGCCATTTCGGCTAAATTGATCGCGAATCTCCTTACAAGCGCGGGGGCTTCCAGGGTAATTGCCATGGACCTTCACGCGGCGCAGGTCCAGGGTTTCTTTGACATACCGGTCGATCACCTTATCGCGGAACCGGTGCTGGCCAGGGAGTTCGCAAAGAAAAAAATTAAAGACCTGGTGGTTGCGGCTTCAGATATGGGCGGCTCCAAGATGGCACGGAGTTTTGCGGAGCGGCTCGGGACATCAATAGCTATTGTTGACAAAAGAAGGTATCATTCAAATAAAGTGGAAGCGCTGTCGCTGATAGGAGATGTTAACGGTAAGAATGTGCTTATTCCCGATGATATGATCTCCACCGCGGGCACGATGGTGGAAGCGGCGAATTTTCTCAAGAAACACGGCGCCAGGGATATTTATGCCTGCGCTACGCATGCCGTTTTTTCGGGCGCGGCGCTGGACAAGATCAAGAATTCTGTCTTAAAAGAAGTCATGGTAACGGATACAATTCCTTTATCGGAAGAAGCCAAAAATATCAAAAAAATAAAGGTCATTTCAGTGTCAGGGGTTTTGGGCGAAGCTATTAAGAGCATTCACCATGAGACTTCGGTAACCAAACTGTTTCGCTGAACCGGGCTAAAAGAAAAAATTTCAGGAGGAGATATGGAACAAGTTGAATTAAAAGCAAAAGTAAGGCAGGAAAGAGGCAGAAACGCGGCTTATCGAATAAGGGAAAAAGCGGAGATCCCTGCGGTCCTTTACGGTAAAAAAGAAGAAGGCACAGCGCTTGCCATTGATGCCAAGGAATTGGGCGCGGTGCTCTCCACCAAGAGAGGCCGTAATGTTATGGTCAATCTCAAGCTGGACGGCAAGGCGGATGTTACCGCGATGTTCAAGGAAGTACAGGTGCATCCGGTCACGGGCAAGGTCATCCATGTGGATCTTTACAAGGTCAATATGAAAGAAGAAATTATTGTTTCAATTCAAACCCGGATCGTGGGTGAAGCTCCCGGCGTCAAGCTGGGCGGGGTGCTTGAACAGCCTTTAAGAACCCTGAAAGTGAAAGGCCTGCCCGGAGACCTTCCGGAAGCGGTACTGCTTGATGTTTCCGGCCTGGCTATTAATGATTCCATACATGTCGGCGACCTGAAATTAGGCGCGGGCATTAAACTGCTCGATAACCCGAAAGATGTCGTGGTCATTGTCAGTGTTGTTAAGGTCGAAGAAGAACCCGTACCCGGCGCAGTCGCGGAAGAAGCGCCGACCGGCCCTGAAGTTATCGGCGAGAAAGAACGCGAGGAAAAACGGCTTGCCGCTGAAAAAGAAAAAGAAGGCAAGAGCAAGGAAAAAGCCGAAGCTAAAGAAGAAGCCAAAAAAGAAATTAAAAAATGAAGCTGGTTATTGGGCTGGGCAATCCCGACGCGAAGTATTTAAACACGCGGCATAACGCGGGTTTTATGGTGCTGGATGAACTCGCGGGCCGCCTGGCTTTGAAGTTATCGCGCAAGGAATGCTTTTCGCTCCTTGGAGAAAAAAAGGCTACGCTCTACGCCAAGCCGCAGACGTATATGAATAAAAGCGGCGACGCGGTGAAATGCCTGCTTACTAAGTTTAACGCTACCGTAAAAGACCTGCTGGTGATCCATGACGACCTGGACCTGCCGCTCGGGAAACTCCGGGTCAGGCACGGCGGCAGCAGCGGCGGCCATAAAGGCGTTCAGTCAATAATCGATTGCCTGGCGGATACGGGTTTTACACGCATCCGCCTCGGCATCTCCCGGACGGACAAACCCAAGGACGTGATCAACTATGTCCTTTCGGATTTTAGTAAAGACGAAAAAGAGGTTTTGCAAGAAGCTGTCGGCAAAGCGGCCGAAGCCGCCGAATTTCTGCTTGCCGGGAATTCCGTAGAGGCCTCTATGAACAAATTTAACGGTTAATGGCAAAGAAACTCTCTCTCATTTTTTTAGCGCTTTTTTTTGCGGGCCTGCTGGCCTATCTTTGGGTTAGAGCCCCTTTTAAGGACACGGCCGGAACCAGGCCCCCGGGACGCGCAATCCTCAGTTATTATCTGATAAATATCAACACCGCGGGAGCAGAGGAACTGGATTCTTTGCCGAATATAGGCAAAAAGACGGCGCAAAATATACTTGCTTACCGCACCGGACACGGAAAGTTCGCAACTATCGAAGAACTCAAAAAGGTCAAAGGTGTAAGCGAAAAAACCTTTCTTAAACTCAAAGAACGGATCTCGGCGGAGTAATAATGCTACCAGACGATAATATAGTCGGAAAAAGCCAGGCAATAAAAAAGATCCATAATATTATTGCCAAGGTCGCTCCTACTGATTCCACTGTCCTGCTTACGGGTGAAACTGGGGTAGGTAAGGGAGTATTTGCCGAAGAGCTCCACAGGGCAAGCAAGCGCGCCGGACAGCCTTTCGTTGCCATCAACTGCTCGGCTATTCCGGAAAATCTTCTGGAAAGCGAGCTTTTCGGCTACAAAAAAGGTTCCTATACCGGAGCTACTGCCGATAAAAAAGGGCTCATGGAAGAAGCCAATAACGGGACTATTTTTCTTGATGAAATAGGCGATATGTCCCTTGCCCTGCAATCCAAGATGCTCCGGGTCCTGGAAAACGGCGAAGTAAGGCGGATAGGAGAAACTGAATCCAAAAAGATAGACGTAAGGATAATAGCCGCTACCAATAAAGACCTCTGGAAAGAAATAGCCGCGGGCAGGTTCCGGGAAGACCTTTTCTTCCGGCTGAACGTGGTGAGGATACATATTCCGCCGCTGCGTGAAAGACGCGACGACGTGCTTCCGTTGATACGTTATTTTATGGAAAAATATAACGCGGAGTATGATAAGAACGTGATCACCATCGCTGATGATGTAATTACCACGCTGATGAATTATGATTATCCCGGGAATATCCGGGAGCTTTCCAATATAGTCAAGCATGCTATTATTTTTTCGGAAAAGGGCGCGATCACAAAAGCCGACCTGCCTTCAGGAATGCCGGCGCAGGCCCTGCTGGAAGCTTCAAAAACCGGCGGGCTTGAAAACACGGAGCTCCCGGGTTTTGGTTTTGAGACCCTTGCCGGAATGGAAAAACGCCTCATCAGCGAAACACTGAAGAAAACCCTGAATAACCATACTGTTGCCGCAAAAAAACTCGGTATTTCCCGTTCTACCTTGTGGCGCAAAATGAAAGAATACGGGATAGAGTAGTGGAACGAAGTTTTTAAGGTTTTTAAAGTTTATAAGGTTTGTAAGGTCTAAAATCATTGAAGGATATTAAGCAGGTCAAAGGTATAAAGTGACAGAAAAATGACAATTTTTCTGTCATCCTCGAGTGTTCCTATCGAGGATCCAGTGTCTTTGTTTGCATCAGCGATCCAGTGTCTTTGTTTGCATTAGCGGCCCGGTGTCTTTTTTACAGCTCTCAACAAAGGCAAAATATCTTTTTTGAAAAGAAGGAAAAGATGAAAACAAAAAAACTCAATAAAAAGACGGTTAACCTGCAGGATGGCAGGTATCTTGTTTATTACAGCTGGGCTAAGGCAAAAAAAAGTTCCCGAAAAAAGAAAAAGGGGGCAAAATGAAAGTAATAGTTACAGGCGGCGCGGGTTTTATCGGCTCGCATATAGTTGATATTTTAATTGAAAATAATTATAAAGTGGCGGTAATAGACAATCTTTCCTCCGGTAAACCCGGTAATGTCAATAAAAAGGCAGAGTTATACAAAGCGGATATTAAAAGCCGTGAAACCACTCTGATCCTCAGGAAGGAAAAGCCCGACTACATTATCCACGAGGCGGCGCAGATAAGCGTTTCGGCTTCGGTCCGGGACCCTCTGTTTGACGCGGAAACCAATATCACGGGTTCCCTTAATCTTCTGGAATTCGCGAGGCTTAACGGGGTCAAGAAATTTATCTTCGCTTCTTCCGGCGGGACGGTCTACGGCGAGCCGGACAAATTCCCGGTCACCGAAAAATTCCCTTTACAGGCCTGTTCGCCGTACGGTATCTCCAAGATGGCGGTCGAATATTATATCCGGTTCTACAGCCGGGAATACAAATTGAATTACACGGCGCTCCGGTATTCCAATGTCTACGGGCCGAGACAGGACCCGCACGGCGAGGCCGGTGTTGTAGCTATTTTTTCCAGGTCCCTGCTTTCCGGCAAGGCGCCCGTTATTAACGGGGACGGCAAATATGTACGGGATTATGTTTACTGTAAAGATGTGGCGCGCGCCAATCTTCTGGCGCTTGAAAGCCGCTACCGCGGGAGCTTGAATATCGGCACCGGCAGGGGCGTGGATGTGAATGAACTTTATAAGGTAATTGCTGAAACTGCCGGCTTTAAAGGAAAAGCGGCCCATGGCCCGGCAAGGCCGGGGGATATCCGGAAAAATATTTTAGGCGCGGCAGAAGCTAAAAAAGCCCTTAAATGGGAACCGGAGACCTGCCTGGAAGAAGGCATAAAAGAAACCCTGGAATACTTTAAAAAACAGGAAAAGAAGTAAACAGGAGCTGTTACGGATGTCAGAGTTAAGATGGAATCCAATGCTGGAAGAATGGGTTATAACCGCCACGCACAGGCAGGACAGGACTTTTCTGCCTCCAAGGAATTTTTGCCCGCTCTGTCCCACAAAAAAGGGGAAATTTCCCACCGAGATACCGGAAGACCGCTACGAAATTGCTGTTTTTGAGAATAAGTTCCCCTCGCTCCAGCGAAATGCCCCAAAACCGGCCGTCGGCAGTAATGCGTTATACAGGGTCGCGCCCGCGCAGGGCATCTGCGAGGTCGTGGTCTATACGGCCCGGCACGCGACTACGCTGGCGGCGCAGCCGGTGGAGGAAATTTACAAGCTGGTCAAGGTCTGGCAGGACCGGTACAGGGAACTCGGGGCAAGGAAGTTCATAAAATACGTCTATATCTTTGAGAACAAGGGTGAGATCACAGGCGTGACCCTGCATCACCCGCACGGCCAGATCTACGCTTTTCCGTTCATACCTCCCAAGGTAAAAACCGAACTTTCCGCGGCGAAAAAATACTTTGCCAAAAATAAAAAATGCCTTTTCTGTGATATTTTAAAAGCCGAGAAAAAAAATAAAAAAAGGATGGTTGCGGAAAATGCCGGTTTTGCCGCCTTTGTACCGTTCTATTCCAGATTTCCTTACGAAGTGAATATCCTTTCAAAAAAGCATAAAAGCTCGCTCCTTGATTTTACCGAAAAGGACATGAAAGAACTCTCCTTGCTCCTGAAAACAGTGCTGGTCAAATATGACCGGCTTTTTAATTTTTCCTTCCCCTATATCATGCTCATGCATCAGGCGCCGACCGGCGGAAAAAAATATGAATATACCCACTGGCATATGGAGTTCTATCCTCCCTATAGAACGGAAAAAAAGGTGAAATATCTTGCCGGCTGCGAGGCCGGAGCGGGTTCGTTCATAAATGACACCCTGGCGGAGGAAAAAGCCGCGGAACTAAGGAAGCTCAGGGTAAAGTTCTAATGCAGGAACGCATTGCTATTTTAAAAAAGAAATTTAAGGAACTCTATCCGGAAGGCGGCAGCCCCTTGCTGGTTGCCGGCCCCGGCCGCATAAATATTATTGGGGAACATGTTGATTACGCCGGCGGCCTGGTCCTGCCCTCCGCCGTGGACCGCGAAATACTGCTTGCCGCCTCTAACCGTAAAGACAATAAAATAAAAATATTTTCTTTGGATTACAATGAAAGTTTTGAAAGTTCTCTGGACCGGCTGAAATTTTGCGGTAAGAAACGCTGGGCCAATTACCTCCAGGGTGTTTTCTATTTCCTGCAGGAAAAAGGCCTGAAATTGAACGGCGTTAATATCGCCTTTTCCGGGAACATCCCGCAGGGCGGGGGCCTGAGTTCCTCCGCCGCGCTTGAAGTCGGTACCTGCTATGCCGCGCGCCTCCTTAACGGTTTTATTCTTTCCGATCTGGAGCTCGTAAAGCTCTGCCAGAAAGCGGAGAATAATTTTGTAGGGGTAATGTGCGGGATCATGGACCAGTTTGCTTCCGCCCTGAGCAAGAAAGGAAATCTTCTGCTCCTTGATTGCAGGGACCTGGAATATCAGCTTATCCCGGCGGATTTTTCCGGCATAGCCATAGTGCTTGCCGACACAAAAAAAGAAAGGACGCTAGCAGGTTCGGAATATAATCTCCGCCGCGAGCAGTTAGCGAAAGCGGCCGGGCTTCTCGGGAAACCTCTGCGGGATGTTTCCAGCAAAGAATTCGAGGCTTTAAAGGGAAAACTCGACGAAGTTTCAAGAAAGCGTGCAAAACATGTGATCTACGAGATAGAGAGGACAAAAAACGCCGCGGAAGCGCTTATAAAAAAGGATATGCCGGAACTCGGACGCCTGCTCTATGAGACCCATGAAAGTTTGAGAACGGATTACGAAGTCTCCTGCAGGGAGCTTGATATCATGGTCGAGATAGCAAGCAGGTCCAAAGGCGTTATCGGTTCCCGGATGATGGGCGGGGGTTTTGGCGGCTGTACCCTGACCCTAGTAAGAAAAGAAAATGTGGAAGAATTGCAAGAAAAAATCATGAAAGAATACCCAAAAAGAGCGGGAAAGAAAACAGAAGTCTGGGTTTGTAATCTGGCCGGCGGCGCAAGAACAGTATATTAACTCCGCAGGCTTGCTCGCCCGGTAAACGGCTCTATCTGTGCCATCTCTTTTATTTATCCGTGCCATCAGCCGGATCTTTTGCCGGGCTTTTTTACTTGCGGCAACCGGCCTTTTATAGTATATTTAAGCATGTTTAAATTTATTTGGGCAATGCTCCTTGCTGTCCCTCTGCGTCTATATTTCCGGGCTAAGGCCGTGGGTTTGGAAAATATTCCAAAAAAAGGTTCCTGTCTTATTCTCTCCAATCATGTAAGTTTGCTAGACCCGCCCGCTATCGGGATCATGGTGTATTTCAGGAAAAAGACCAAATTTATGGCGCGGGACACGCTTTTTAATAATATTTTCCTGAAGTATTTTCTCGGCCGCGTGGGCGCGCTTCCCCTGAACCGGGGGGCCGGTTTTCGCGGCGGTTTTGAGAGCGCCCTGGAGGCCTTAAAAAAAGAAGAAATTGCGCTCGTGGCTTTTCCCGAAGGCACAAGAAGCACTGACGGAAAACTCAAAGAAGGCAAACCGGGTATCGGGCTTTTTGTATTGCAGGCGGGCCTGCCGGTGGTTCCCTGTTATATTTCCGGCGCCTATGAAGCCATGCCCAGGGGAAGCCGGCTGCCCCGGCCCAAAAAAATAATATTTACATTTGGCCGGCCTTTTGTTATTGCGGCGGTAACCGGGAGAGAACCGGATAAACAGGATTACCGGCGGGTCGCGGCGGAGATCATGGAAAAGATCGCGGCACTGGGCGGAGTCCCTGCTCCGGAGCCGGAACAAAAAGTAGAGGGAAAACAATGAAAGTAATTCTGGCGGAATACGCGGGTTTTTGTTTCGGGGTCAAAAGGGCCATTAATACGGCGCAGAAGGCCGCTGCTAAAGCAAAAGGAAAAATTTATACTTACGGCCCGCTGATCCACAATCCGCAGGTTGTGCAAAAGTTCGAGAAGGCCGGGGTGCATGCCGTTTCAAATATTAAAAAAGTCGGCAAAGGTGCTTCACTGGTCATCCGGACCCACGGAGTCCCGCCGGAGACCGAAAAAGAATTTGCCAGAAAGGCCTTGAATATTGTAGATGCAACCTGCCCGTTTGTTAAGAAAGCGCAAAAGCTGGCGGCCGGGCTGGAACACGAGGGTTATCAAACTGTAATAATCGGAGAGGCTCATCATCCCGAGGTCAAAGGGATACTGGGTTATACGGGGAACAAAGCTGTTGTTATCGGGAGTTCCGCCGAGGCCCATAAAATTAAAAAGTGCGGGAAGATCGGAGTGGTCGTTCAGACGACCCAGTCCATGGACAAATTTTTAAAGATCGTCAGCCTGCTTATGGATAAGGCACCCGAAATAAGGGTTTTTAATACTATTTGTGACGCGACAAAAAAACGCCAGGAATCCGCCTTGAAGTTGGCGGGCAAAGTTGATATAATGATTGTCGTCGGCGGCAAAAATAGCGCCAATACAAAGCATTTAGCTGAACTTTGTGAAGAGAGAGGCGTGCCGACTTATCATATAGAAGGTGCTCTTGAACTTAAAAAGAGCTGGTTTACGGGTAAGAAAGTTGCCGGTGTTACCGCCGGGGCCTCTACCCCGGATTGGATAATAAAGACTGTGATAAAAACAATAAATGCACCGGCCTGATATGAGAAACTTTATGCTTGCAGGAGCAGGACCGGGCAAAAAAATAATTCCTAACAGGAACAATACATTTGTGTTGTTGGGGAAGGAGTCATTATGGTTGAAGAATTTGCCGGCAAAAAAGAAAATGGAGGGAACAGCGAAGAATTAGATATGAGCGCCCTCATGGCCGAGGAGTTTGGAGGCCTTGAGGAAGGAAAACTGGTAAAAGCAAGAATAATTAAGATCAATAATGACAGTGTTTTTGTGGATGTAGGTTACAAATCCGACGGCATGATCCCCCTCAAAGAGTTCACCGACCTGCAAGGAAAAATAACCGTAAAAGAAGGCGATACAGTAGAAGTTTTTCTTGACCGCATAGAAAATTCCCAGGGTTTTCTGGTACTCTCAAAGATAAAAGCGGATAGAATGAAAAATCTCGACGGCCTGGAAGATGTTTATAAGAACAAAGATGCCATAGACGGCAAGATCCTGAGGCCCATTAAGGGCGGGTTCATTATCGATATCGGCGTTGAAGTCTTCCTGCCCAATTCTCAATTCCAGGCGAATGAAGTCGGCGGCGTGGAGAATGCGGCCGGTAAGGTGATCCCGGTAAAAATAATAAAATACGGAAAGAAAAAAGGCGAGATCATTGTTTCGCATAAAGTGGCCGTCCTTGATAAGGGCCGCAGGCAGAGAAAGCAGCTCTGGGACACCGTGGCCGAAGGGGATATAAGGAAAGGCATAGTGAAATCCATTACTTCCTACGGCGCTTTTATTGATGTCGGGGGAGTGACCGGGCTGCTGCATATTTCCGATATGTCCTGGGGCAAGGTGGCGCATCCTGCTGAAGTGCTTGCGATAGATTCCGAGATAGACGTTAAGATCATCAAGATAGACAGGGAAAAGAAAAGAATTTCCCTGGGGCTAAAACAGCTTAAAGACGATCCGTGGATGAAAATTGAAGAGAAATATCCGATGGGTTCCGTTATTAACGGAAAAATTGTAAACATTGTGGATTACGGGGCTTTCATCAAGATAGATGAAAATATTGAGGGGCTGCTGCACGTTTCCGATATGTCCTGGACAAAAAAAGTTAAAAATCCTTCCGAACTGCTGGCCGTCGGGGAAGCCATAAAGGTAAAAATACTTAATGTGGATAAGAATAACAGAAAGATCCTTTTTGGGTTGAAACAACTGGAGCACGATCCGTTCGAGGAAATTGAAAAAAAATTCCTGCCCAATATGAAAATTACCGGCGTTGTTACCGGCTATTCGGGTTCCAAGGTCTACCTGGAATTTGATAACAGTATTGAAGGCGTGCTGAACAAAAAGGACCTTTCCTGGACGAAAAAATTTTCCACTTTAAAAGGTGTTTTTAGAAAAGGTGAAAAGCTCGAAACCCTGGTCTTAAGCATAGACAAGGTCAATCGCAAGGTAAACCTGGGCTTGAAACAGTTCACGCCCGATCCCTGGGCGGCCGAGATCCCTGAAAAATACAAGGTTGGCACCGTTGTTAAGGGCCGGGTTACAAAAGTTGCCAGTTTTGGAATTCTTCTCGAACTGCAGCCGGACCTGGAAGGGTTCATCCACATTTCCGAACTTGCCGATGAGCCGGTGGCCAGGATAGAAGATGTGGTAAAAATAAATGATATTAAAGAAGCCCGTGTTGTTAAGCTTGACAGTGAAGCCAGAAAAGTATCTTTAAGCGTCAAGCAGCTGCATGCGGGCCTGCAGGCCGAAGAACTCAAAAAATACAGCGACAGCAGCGACGGGAAAGGCACCTTCGGGGATATTATTAATCAGAGCCGGGAACAGGAAGCGGCTTCAGACAGCCAGCCGGAGATCACTGCACCGGAAGGCGGAGAGGGTAAATAAATGGAAACAAAGAATAAAAAGATCCTGAAATTCGTCCTGATCCTGGCGGGGATAATAATAGTCCTGAATATCGCGTATTTTGCGTCCGCGGGTAAATGCCCGTTCGGCAGAAAGCACTTTTCCGGAGGAATAAATATGCTGGGCGGCGGGAAAGTCGCGGTCGTAAATATTTACGGGCCGCTCTATAATTCAAAGAATATCTGTGAAAGTATTCAAAGGTTCAATAATGATGCTTCAATAAAAGCAATAATACTCCGGATAGATTCACCGGGCGGCGGTGTGGCCGTTTGCCAGGAGATCAACCGCGAAATATACAAGGCCAGAGAGAATAAAAAGATAGTTGTGTCCTCTTTTGGCAGCGTCGCGGCTTCAGGCGGGTATTACGTCGGCTGCGCGGCGGATTATATTTTTACCAATCCCGGAACGGTTACCGGTTCCCTGGGTGTTATCATGAGTTACTT
The DNA here is from genome assembly GCA_903891415.1 of Candidatus Firestoneibacteriota bacterium. Lineage (GTDB taxonomy): Bacteria > Oederibacteriota > D2-FULL-39-29 > D2-FULL-39-29 > D2-FULL-39-29 > CAIYPD01. Next base: position 34,991 of record CAITEH010000084.1, on the reverse strand, counting down.
CAATTTTAGCGAGCTTTTCAAGAAACTCGGCCTCGAACAAATAACCATCAAGGCCGGCAAACATAAAGATATCGGCTCTATGTCCCGGAAAATGACCTCCGAAGAGGAAGCTCTGATGCAGGGTGTCCTGGACGATGTCCACGGACAGTTCATAGATACCATTGTCAGGAACCGGGAAGCAAAAATAACAAAGATCCTTAAAGGGAAAAAAGGCCTTGAAAAACCGGTAACGGCGGATGTCAGAAATTTTATAGTCGGGATCGCAGACGGCCGGATCTTCTCCGGTAATCAGGCCCTCGGCCTGGGGCTGGTGGATTACCTGGGAACCCAGGAAGACGCGGTCAGGTTTGCCGCCGAAAGAGCAGGGCTTAAAGGCGAACCCGTCATTGTTTATGAGAAGAAAAAAACAAGTTTTCTCAGCCTGATCTCCGGCAGTGAAGAAACCGAAGGCCACCTGAACAAGTTTCTCTTCAAGGGCGTTTGTTTTCTTTACGGGGAATGAGAAAATGCCGCTTTTTGAATTTACCTGTGAAAATTGCAAGACAGATTTTGAAGAACTATTCTGCAGCCCGGATACGTCAAAAGTAATCTGTATCAAATGCGGCAGCAAAAAAGTAGTCAAAAAAATGTCGGCTTTCGGCGTTAAGGCCGGCAGGGATGGCTGCGCGGACGCGCATAAGTGTGACGGGTGCTGTTCTCACCGCGAGGCCTGTCCGGGCAGGTCTTTTACTTAAAGGGAGTTGTCTTTGTTAACGACGCTGAAAAAAACCATCCTTTTGTTACTGCTTCCGGCCTTGTTCTTTCCTCTTTCCTACGGGAAGAACAAGATAAACTACAAGCAGCTTGAATGGAAAGAGCTGCTCACCGGCAACTTCGAGCTCTATTTTACGCTGAAAGACGAAAACCTGGCAAAAGAATTTGCCATCTGCTCCGAAGAATCCTATGCCCGGCTGACCGAAGATCTGAAAGTGTTCCCCTCCGTACCGGTAAAAATATTTATCTACGCGTCAAATATAGATTTTGAGCAAACCAACATAACGGCTGACCTGATAGACGAAGGCGTGGGCGGTTTTACGGAACCTTTAAAGGACCGGGTGGTTTTGCCGGCTGTAACTTCTCCGAAACGCATGAAAGAAGTTCTTACGCATGAAATGACCCATGCCCTGCAGTTTGAATCCCTCTATGGAGGTTTTGGAAAGTCTTATCAGCTTGCTAAAGCCCTCTTTATCCCTATTTGGGTAATGGAAGGCATGGCCGAATACGAAGCCGAGGACTATGACAGTTCTATTACCGATATGCTGCTCCGGGACGGCGTGCTCAACAACCGCATAAAAGGGATAGAATACCTGGGCAGTTTTAATTATATAGAAGGCCGTGATGTCGTGCTCATGTACAAGGAAGCGCAGTATATCTTTGACTATATAGCTAAAACTTACGGCAAGGACAAGGTTGGCCTTATTCTTAAAGAGTTCGGCTACCTTGCCAATACCCAGGATTTGATAATCAAAAAAGTGCTGGGTCTTGAAATAAACGATTTCGATAAAAAATGGCAATATGACCTTAAAGAGAAATATTTCGCTCAAGCCAAAGGCAGGAAAGAAGCCCGGGACTATGCCGTAAAACTTACCGGAGCTGACGGGCTCCGTCCTGCTTATAATACCAAGCCGGTCTTCTCTGCGGGCGGGGATAAAATATATTTTCTCTGTGATGCCTTAAATTATACCGGGCTTATGGCTCTGGACGTTAAGACAGGCACGGCCACAGAACTTATAGGCAGGTGGTATGACAGCTTTGCCCAGGCCGGAAATGCGCTTTCGGTTTCACCGGACGGGCAATATCTGGCTTTTGCTTCCAAGGCGGGCGGAACCCAGAAAATAAGGATCCTGGACCTAAAGGAGAACAGGATAGTTTTTGAAGGCGATTTCGGGCTGGAACTTGTTTATTCTCCTGTTTTCAATGCCGAGAACGAGTTCTTATTTATCGGCGTTAAGGAGGGGAAATCAGATATCTATGTCGGGAATATGAAAGGCAGGATAGTTAAGCGCCTTACCGAAGACAGGTATGACGAGACCGAAGCGGTTTTTTCGGAAGACGGCCTGGATGTTTACTTCTCCTCTGAAAGAGAAAATGGCTTCAGGAACCTTTACAAAATAACCAACTGGAGGGCCGGCAGCGGAGCCGAACTTATACTCGGAGGCCGGGTCAACTATACCGGCCTGACACTGACAAAAGAAAACAATATTATTTTTAGCGCGGATCCTAACGGTATCTATAATCTCTGTTTTTATGAGCAGAGAACAAAGGCCCTGAGCGCTTTAACGGATGTAAGAGGCGGGGCTTTTTCCCCGAAACTTGCGCCCGGCGGAAGAAAACTGGTTTTTTCTTACTTTGAGGAAAGCAGTTATAATTTGTACCTGCTGGATTATGAGCAGGAATTAAAACTTGTAAGATTTGAAGGGCCGGCGGCCGAAGTTAAATTGCCCGAAAAAAAAGATTACAAGCTTACCAACCTGCCGGTGGTTCCCTACCGGCCCGGTTTTTCACCGGATCTTATTTATTTTCTTGCAGGTTATGATACTGAAAGCGGGCTCATGGGAGGAGCCTATGTTTCGGGCTCGGATCTACTGGGTGAGAATAATATCGAAATATTCGCGGCGGCAATTAATGAGGTTCAAACCGGCGCGCAGTTCAACTACAGGAACAACGCCTGGCGGATAAACTTTGGCGTGTCCGTCTATACCTGGAGAACGTACGGGGCTTCACTGCTTGCCGGCGGTACAATTGCCGGCCATTATTACACCGAGGAAACGGGGCTGGCTCTCCCTGTTATTTATCCGTTTGACCGGTATAACAGGCTGGAACTCGGCTTTAACACCTATATAAAGGATAATTATTATTACCAGGGTACCGGGGCTAATTACAGAAATATCACCAATTCCGTATCTTTTTCCTTCGTAAATGACTGTCTTTCCTATAATATTGATGAACCCTGCGCGGGCGGAGCATTTAATTTTTCTGTCGAGCGGGCGGCTTATTTTTTAGGAAGCAACCAGAGTTTTTTAAATTTGCTGGCTGAAACAAAACAGTTTATTTTCATTGACCGTGAAACAATAATAGGCGCAAGGCTATTTGCGGGGGCTTCCACGGGCGCTGATCCCGGCTCTTTTGACCTGGGCGCCGGAGTTCTCAGGGGTTATTTTAACGGAGAGTATAACGGCAGTAAGCTCCTGCTGGCTAATCTGGAATTACGTTTTCCGCTTGTAGAAAAAGCGGAACTTAATGTTTGGCCGGCCGGCTGGCTTTTAATTAAAAAAATAAAATTCGGTATCTTTTCAGACCAGGCCGTGGTCTTTAATAACTATTTACTGCTGCGCAGCGGGGACCTGAAAAATGGAGTCGGCTTCGGGCTCCGGATCCATGGTTTTATATGGCAGACCCTGCCCGTGCTGCTCCGTTTGGATGCCGGTTTCAGGACGGACGGAGGAGCAACCCCGGTCTATAACATCGCCCTGGGGCATATTTTTTAAAGTAATAAGATCCGGGCCTTAATCAATTAGGCCGCTGGAGAGAAAAAATGAGCAGGATCGCGTTGTTTGGCGGGACCTTTGACCCCGTGCATTCGGGCCATATAATTTCCGCCGTGGACCTAAAGAAAAGCCTTAAACTGGACAGGGTTATTTTTGTTCCGGCCGGCCGGCCGCCTCATAAAAACGAAGCTCTGGTAACCGCCGCAAAACACCGGTTAAAAATGCTTAAACTGGCGGTAAAAACCCTTCCGGGCTTTGAGATCTCCGGCTATGAGTTGAAAAAAAAGGGAAAATCCTATACTATAGATACGGTAAGGTATTTTAAGAAAAAGTTGAAAAAAAAGGACAAACTTTATTTCATTGCCGGTTCCGATATTACGGGACAAATAGAATCCTGGAAAGAATGGGAAAATTTTATTAAAGAAGTAGAACTTGTAATTATTGCCCGGCCCGGTTTTAACCCGGGCAAAAAAGCTTCGAAGTTCGGCACTCTTCTTAAAATAAAAAATATTGATATCTCTTCAAGCGGTATAAGGAAACTTATAAAAAAAGGGCGGCCGGTAGCGGGTATGGTGCCCAAAATGGTGGAAAAATATATTTATGAACAGAAGCTTTACGGAAGCTGAAATAAAAAAATATTTAAAAGCGAACCTGACGGCCGAAAAATACCGCCATACCCTGGGTGTGACGGCTCTGGCGGTTCAGCTTGCCCGGCGCTACGGCGCCGGCATAGACCGGGCAAAAACAGCAGGGCTTTTACATGACGCGGGCAAGGACCTGGCTAAAAATAAAAGATATTTGAAATTTGTCAAACTGGACCGTTATGAGAAAGAAATAAAGGCCCTCCGGCATAACAAGCTCGGTGAAACTATTGCCCGCAGGGTTTTTAAGGTAAAAGACCGGGCGGTACTCAGCGCTATCAGAAAACACAGTACGGCGGATAAAAAGATGGGAGTTCTGGATAAAATAATATATATTGCGGATGCCGCGGAGCGCAACCGGAAATTCAAGGGGGTGCAGGGCATAAGAAAAGCGGCAGCAGAGGATCTCGACCGGGGTTTTATAGCCGCCCTGACAAAAAAAATCGAGTTTATCCTTAAGAAAGGAAAAAAAATACACCCAAGGTCCATTGAAGCCTGGAACCGGTATATAAGATGAAACTAGCGACTAAGTCCCTGATAGTTATTTTACTGCTGGCCGGGCTCGGGGCCGGTGTTTATTTTTACGCTAACCGGCTGAGACAGGATGTTAATATTCTTTTGCTGGGTATTGATTCTTCCGATGAGTATACCCATCATGCCGATACTATTATGGTCCTCCATTTTTCCGTGAAGCAAAAAAAACTTAAATTTGTTTCCATTCCCAGGGATACCAGGGTTATCTACCGCGGAAAAACCAGAAAAATAAATTCTGTCTACGTGCTTAACTATGATATCGGGAAGTATCCGAAAGCGAATAATGAGATGCTGAAAATAGCGTCTGCGGTGCTGCAGGAAGAGGTTTCTTACTACGCCCAGGTGGATTATGAAGGGATCAAAGAGGTCGTGGATTATTTTGGCGGGCTCAAAGTAAACATTGAGCAGAAAATGTATTATAAGGATAACGCGGGCGGGCTGCTTATTGATTTTGAAGCCGGCCCCCGGACCCTGAACGGGGCCGATGCCGTTAAATACCTGCGTTTCAGGAAAGACGGCAGGGCGGATATAGGCAGGATGGAACGCCAGCAGAAATTTATGTTCACCCTCGCCGGGATAGTAATGAAAAGACTCAACACGCAAAATATCATTAATACCTATTCCAGGATCTCAAAAAGCATCAATACGAATTTCCCTCCGGACCGGGCCGCCTACCTCTTTAAAGTCTTCAAAAACTACGACCTGCATGACAGTTCAAAATTGATACTGCCCGGTGAACCGGTATTTGAGGATAACCAGGCCTACTGGAAGGCGGATTCTGAAAAGATCAAAGGAATATTAAAATAAGATATAAAACAGCGCTTTAATATTTGTTGTAAAAGAGGAAAAGTTTTGATATATTTATGATAATGGAAAATAAAACATCCCACAACAGGTTCTACAAGCTGCTCGAAAGGGCTTCCGGTTTTTCTCCCAGGCATGTTTTCATAGCAAATATTATTATTCTTCTGCTGATCGCGTCTTTTGACTATTTAACCGGAGAGGATGTTTCCCTGGCGATATTATATTTTGTTCCTGTAAGTATTTCAGCCTGGTACCTGGGAAGGGAATATTCCTGGGTATTTGCCTTCCTGAGTATCTTATGCTGGATCGTTTCCGATCTGACGGATCATTTTTTCTCGAACTGGATAATAACTTTTTGGAATACGGCAGCAAGAATGGGGATCTTTATTATTGTTTTCTCGTTGATAGATGCCGTAAAAAAGGCCCTCGAGAAAGAAAAAATGCTGGCCAGAATAGATTCTCTGACCGGGCTCTCAAATTCCAGGAACTTTTATGAGGCGGGGGAAAGGGAAGCTTACCGCGCGGAAAGATATAAAAGGATCCTGTCTATTGCCTATATGGATGTTGATAATTTTAAACAGGTCAATGATGAAAAAGGGCATGACGCGGGTGATACTGCCCTTAAAAATATCGGCGGAATAATAAGCCGGCATATCAGAGCGAGTGATATTGCGGCGCGTTTGGGGGGGGATGAGTTCGCTTTCATCTTTCCGGAAACGGACGCGCAAAGAGTGCTGATCATCGTTAATAATATTAAAAGCGTGCTGGATAAAATGGCGAAAGCTGAAGATCTTCCTATTACTTTCAGTATCGGGATCGTGACCTGTGTTTCCGGAAATTGTTCTTTTCAGCAGCTGATCAAACATGCTGACGCTCAAATGTACCGGGTTAAAAAGAATGGAAAGAATAACATTTCCTGGCTCTCGATCTAGAAACTCCCCATATTTTTCGTTGTGAATCCCTGAAGGGCCGCCGGCGCGGACAAACAATTCCCTGAAATTAAGAACGGGTACTGTTATTTGACGCCTGAATGTGCTAAAATGTATAAAATATGCCCGGAAAAAGGGGGAGTTATGAAGATCGAAGGAAAGAAACTGGCTGAACTGGCCGCAGAATTTGCAAGCGAGAAAAAGGCTTCTAATATTACCATCCTGGACTTAAGAGAGCTTGATTATGTCGCAGATTTCTTTGTTATTGCGAGTGCTGATAACTTCGCGCAGGTGGGGGCTATCGCGGATAATATTGAAAGCGAACTCCGGAAAGCGGGGGTCTATCCTTATCATACCGAGCTGGACAATAAAAGTAATTGGATGCTCCTGGACTACAGCGATGTGATCGTCCATATTTTCGAGGAACAAACAAGAAAATTCTATTCCCTGGAGCGCCTTTGGGGCGATGCCAAGGTCCTCCGGTTCGGAGAGACCGTGAAGGCCGTGGAAACCGCGAGAAAAGAGCCGGAGAAAGACCTTGAAAAAGCCCGGGCAAAGAAAAAAGCCCGGAAAGCCGCAAAGAAAATAAAGATAACCGCCAAGATCCTGAAAAAAAGAGTTACAAAAGGAAAAAAGAAAGATGCTGGAGCGGGTAAAACAAGACCTAAGACGGGAGTTAAAAAAAGCTCTCATAAATAGCGGGGTTGTTGAGGCGGAGATCCCTGAAATTGTTTTTGAAACCCCCAAGCATGTAAAGTTCGGGGATCTTTCGTCCAATATCGCCCTCTGGGCCGCCAAAAAGTTAAAAAAAGATCCGCGTGCTGCCGCCAACGATTTGCTGACTGCACTGAAATTTGACAGGGCAATGATAAGCAGGGTGGAGCCGGCGGGGCCCGGTTTTATTAATTTTTTTCTTGCCGAAAGTTACCTGTATGCCCTGATAAAAAAAGCCGCCGCGGGTGAAAAGTTTTATACGTCAAATGCCGGCGGGGGAAAAAGCGTCAACCTTGAATTTGTCTCCGCGAACCCTGTAGGGCCGCTCAACGTAGTGAACGCCCGGGCTGCCGCTGCCGGTAACGTCATCTGCAATCTGCTCAAAAACGCCGGCTTTCTGGTTACAAAAGAATTCTATATTAACAATGTCGGAGTGCAGACCAATACTTTCGGCAGGTCCATAAGCCTCCGGTACCTGGAAGCGCTGGGGCAAAAAATAGAATTTCCGGAAGATTGTTACGGCGGGGAATATGTTAAAGAAATAGCAAAAACGTTCATAGAAAAAGAGGGCAGCAAGTATCTTTCCCTGACGGAAGAGGAACGCATTGCCGTTTTCAAACCCGCAGGTGTGCAGCTGATGCTTGACTGGCAGGAAAAAAGCCTGAAAAATTACGGCGTGGAGTTCGATATCTGGTTCAAAGAAAGTGAGCTCCATGAAAAAAAGGAACTTACCAGGGCCTTTAAAGTCCTGGAAGAAAAAGGCATGACAAAAGAAGAGGAAGGCGCCAGGTGGTTCACCTCTACGGCTGTGCTGAATAAAGAGGGTAATCCCGTGGACGACAAGGACAGGGTCCTGATAAAAAGCGACGGAACTCCCACCTATCTCCTTCCTGATATCGCTTATCATTTCAGCAAGATCAGCAGGGGTTTTGACTATATTATTGATATATTAGGGCCTGATCATCACGGTTATATCGGAAGAATTTCCGCGGCTGTCAGTATCGGCGGGCTGCCTCTTGAAAACTTCCGGATACTTATTGCCCAGCAGGTGAATCTTTTAAAGGACGGCAAGCCTTTCAAAATGAGCAAAAGGCAGGGTAATTTTATTTCCATGGATGAATTAGTCGAGGAAGTAGGGCCGGATGCGGCGAAATATTTTTTCTTAAGGCGCTCTCTGGATTCACATCTTGACTTTGATATTGACCTGGCAAAAAAACAAACCGACGAGAATCCGGTATTTTACGTGCAGTACGCGCATGCCCGGATCTGCAATGTTATCGAGTTCGCAAAAACTTCCGGCATAAAAGAACCGGAATTAGATACGGTAAATTATGCCCTCCTTGCCAGCCCGGAAGAAGCCGGGCTCATGAGAAAAGTTGCCTGTTTTGCCGATACCCTGCAGCATGCAGCTTTAAATTATGACCCGCATCTGGTCCCTAAATATATTGAAGAACTGGCACAGCTCTATCATTCTTTCTACGCACGGCACCGTGTTGTTTCTGAAGATAAGGAACTTTCAGCCGCGCGCCTGGCGCTCTGTCTCGGCACCAGAAATATTATCCGGGCAGGCCTGGAAATTCTGGGAGTAACCGCTCCTGCGAAGATGTGAGTGCAAAAAACAGTCTATAAAGGTTTTAAAGTCTGTAAAGTTTGTAAAGTCTAAATATCGTTGAAGCATATTGAGCAAGTGCGGGTTGAAAAATTCGACTCTGTCATCCGAAGGCCTTTATCAGGGATCTCTCGTTTGATCCGCCAACGCTTTGTGGCGGGCAGTGTTTTAGTTTGTACCAGCGAGATCTTTACGGAAAAAAAGGAGTAAAAGCTAAATGGAAGTAGCGGCATTTATTTATCTCATAATAATTTTTGCGGTCGTACTCCTGGGCCTGCGGTTTAAAGTCAGCCTGGGGCTTACCTTGACCTTTGCTTCAATACTTCTGGCACTGTTCTTTTCTGTCGGTTTTCTAAAAACTGTTTCCACCTTTGCTTATACCATCGTCGAAAAAGACGCAAAAGGTAATTTTGTCACTCTGGAATTGATAGCTATTCTTTTTCTCATCGGCATGCTTGAGATAATCATGAGAAAAAGCGGTACTTTTGACCGGATGTTCCGCTCTATCGGCTTCGTAATAAAAGACTCCAGAAAGGTAACGGTATTTTTTCCTATATTCCTCGGTACCCTGCCTTCGGCCGGCGGGGCCAGATTTTCCGCGCCTTTGGCCGGGCAGGCGGCAAAAGACCTGCATCTTTCCGGGGAAAAGCTCAGTTTCATTAACTACTGGTTCCGGCATATCTGGGAACCTGTTTTTCCGCTCTACCCGGGGGTAATTCTTATGTCCGTGCTTTCGGGTATCCCCCTTTATGACATAAACAGGTACCAGGCAGGCATTGCCGCTTTTATGCTTTTAGCCGGCTGGTTCGTGGCTTTCCGGGGCGTGCCAAGACTGCTGAAAAATGCGGAAAGCGACAAGCATCCCGTTCAACACCTGCTCGCTCTTTTTGAAGGCATACTGCCTATCCTTTTAATAATCTTCGCTGTTTTATTCCTGAAAATTCCGCTTATTTTTTCCCTGCTGGTAGTAGTGCTGGCCGAATTATTATTCTATAAAACAAAAGTATTTGACCTGCTTTTATATATTAAAGAAGCTTTCAGCCTGAATATAATCGTACTTATCTACGGGGTCATGCTCTTTAAGAATATGCTTGAAGCCAGCGGCGCGATCACGCAGATGATAAGTTTTCTCGCGATAATGAAATTACCCCTCCTGGCAGTCTTGTTTGTGCTGCCTTTTATAGTCGGCCTCTTGACCGGTATTGTGCAGGCCTATGTGGGTGTTGCCTTTCCCCTGCTGATACCGTTGATCATGGCCAAAGGCCAGGCGGCTTTGCCCTTATTGTCCTTTGCTTTCATATCCGGCTACGCCGGGGTCTTGCTTTCTCCGGTGCATCTTTGCTACCTTTTGACCTGTGAATATTTCGGAACGGATATTAACCGTGTTTACAAATACCTGCTGCTGCTGACACTGGCCCTGCCTTTGCTGGCGCTCTTAATGATAATATTAAGGTAAAGGGTGCGGGTTCGAATATTTTGGATATTTTGACTTATGCATAAGGAGAAGAGGCATGAACAAAATAAAAACCGGTATCATAGGCTGCGGAAACATCAGCGCTATATATTTGAAAAACCTGAAACTGTTTGACTCTGTTGAGCTTGCCGCCGTTTCTGACCTTGATCTTAAAAAGGCGGAGGCCCGGGCGGCCGAATTTAAAATAGCGAAAGTGCTTGCTCCGGAAAAGCTCCTGAAAGATAAAGATATAGAACTTGTTATTAACCTGACTATTCCGAAAGCCCACAAGGAAGTTGCACTGGCTGCGATAGAAGCGGGGAAAAGCGTCTATAACGAAAAGCCGCTCGCTATCACGCGTGAAGAAGGTAAAAAAATAATAGAGGCGGCAAAGAAGAAAAATGTTCTGGTCGGCTGCGCTCCGGATACTTTTATGGGCGCCGGCATTCAGACCTGCAGAAAAATAATTGATTCCCGGGAGCTCGGAGAACCGGTCGCGGCCGCCGCATTTATGGCCTGTCCCGGGCACGAAGGCTGGCATCCGGGCCCGGAGTTTTACTATCAAAAAGGCGGCGGCCCGCTTTTTGATATGGGGCCTTATTATCTTACCGCACTTGTTAACCTGCTGGGCCCGGTAAAAAGAGTGACCGGTTCTGCCAGGATATCTTTCAAGGAAAGGCTTATAACCAGCCAGCCGAAGAACGGACAAAAGATCAAGGTCGAAGTCCCTACCCATATAGCCGGAGTGCTTGATTTTAAAGCGGGGCCGGTCGTAACCCTGATAACCTCTTTTGATGTCAAGGCTTCTACCCTGCCGGTTATGGAAATTTACTGCGGGCAAGGTACCTTGAGCGTGCCGGATCCAAATACCTTTTCCGGCCCTGTAAGAGTGAAAAGAACAGCTCAACCTGAGTGGCAGGAAGTGCCTCTGGTTTTTGGATATTCCGGTAATTCCAGAGGGCTTGGTGTTGCCGATATGGCCTGCGCCCTGCTTTCAAAGAGAAAACACAGAGCCAGCGGAGAACTTGCGTTTCATGTGCTTGATATTATGCAGGCATTACATGAGGCGTCGGAAAAAGGCAGGCACATTCAACTGAAAAGTTCCTGCGAAAGGCCCGAGCCGATGAAGGCCGGTTTAAAAGAGTTTGAATTAGAAAAGTAAGGTTCATAAAGTTTTTAAGGTTTTTAAGGCCTAAAATCATTGAGGGATATTGTTTAACAAAACACGTACATAAGATGATAAATTCGACAAGTCCTTAGACTTTACGAACTTTATGGACCTTATAAACTTTATAGACTTGGCAGGTTTTGTTGATTGCGGGAGGAATATTTCATTATGGAAAAACTTAAAGGTAAAAAAGTGGTCATTCTCGTTGCCGAACAGTTCCAGGATATGGAGGTAATGTATCCTTATTACAGATTTATCGAAGAGGGCGCCGAAGTAATTACTGCCGGTACCGGGAGCCTGGAAGTCTATACCGGAAAGTATGGTTATCCGATAAAGGCGACCACCTCGGCGGGGAATCTTTCGGCTGCGGAAATAGATGCTATTATTATACCCGGCGGCTGGGCCCCGGACTTTTTACGCAGATATGAGTTTGTTAACAAACTTGTTTTTGAAGCGTTCAATAAGGGCAAGGTGATCGCTTCTATCTGCCATGGCGGCTCCGTCCTTGTTTCCGCTCATGTTCTCAAAGGAAAGAATGCGACCGCTTTTAAGGCCATAAAGGAAGATATGGTCTATGCCGGCTGTAACTTTATAGATAAAGATGTTGTGGTTGACGGCAATCTTATTACCTCAAGAACTCCCGATGACCTGCCGGCTTTTTGTAAAGCTATTATTAAAATGCTGGCGCAGTGAAACGCCCTCTAGTTTTGTCCTTGAGCTTTTTGCCGCGTGTTAACCCGCGCAATAAGCTTTTCATTTAAAGGGTAATGCGGGTTTTTTTAAAACTGTTCTGCCGGGTACTTTTGTAAGTAAACTTACCAAAAATAACTACACAAAAACAGGTTCTTTTGCTATAATCCATTAATATACACCCGAAAAGCAAAAGGGGGAACCGAAAATGTTTATTTTTATCCGCCTGATAGCAGCGCACCTGATAGCCGATTTTCTGCTGCAGACGGACACGGTATATCTCATTAAGGTGAAACACAAATGGGGTGTGTTCCTGCACGGCGGTATTGTAGGAGTTGTGACCGCGCTGGCGCTCCTGCCTTATTTTCAGTACCCGCTTATTATTGTGCTTTTTCTTCTCGGGTTTTTCCTGCATATCTTTCAGGACAAAGCCAAGATACTCTATAACTTTCAGACGGAGCGAAACAACCTCTGGACCTTCCTTGTGGACCAGCTGCTGCATTTTCTTGTACTCGGTGTTATCAGTTTTGGAACGCTGAATCTTGACATCCCTGCTTATCCCGGCCCGGAGATCTTAAATAAACTTTATACCGACACAAACCTGTTCCTGTATATTATCTGGCTCTCGGTTATAACTTACAGCACCTCAATAATGCAGGAGTATATAAAAAAGGCGATAACCGGGGAGAAAGATCAAAATCTGAGATGGCCTAAGGCCAAACAAAAATACCTTGAGATGTTTGAACGCACGGCCATAGCGGTGTTTATCTTTTTGGGAGGGTACTGGAATATCGGCGCTATTCTTGCCGCTTTGACCGGCTACTATCTTGTGAGAGTTCAAAAAGCACCGGCGTTAAATTTCCAGATAGGGACTGCCCTTGCTGTCATCACCGGGTTCCTTATGAAATTCACGATCTTTTAGACCATCCCGCTCCCCAGAGGCCTTCAAAAAAATAATAAAAAAACACAATAACAGGTACTGGGTGCTAGGTTTTGGGTACTGGGAAAAGCAAGTAAAAGGCAAGTAACTTTTCACCTGACACCTATTTTTTAAAAGGAGGAGAAAAAATGAACAGGGATAATTCATTGCTTAAGGAACTTACCGAGGCGCACGGAATATCCGGTTATGAAAAAGAAATAAGGGATATTCTTATCAGGCGCCTTAAGGCTGAAACAAATATAACCCGGGACCGTATGGGTTCCGTGATCTTTGAAAAAAAGGGCGGGGGTTCCGGCCCGGGCTTTCCTAAAATAATGCTGCCCGGGCATATGGATGAGATAGGTTTTATGGTAAGGTATATCACCGAAGAGGGCTTTATTAAATTCATACCGGTGGGCGGCTGGTATGACCAGGTTATCCTGGCGCAGAAAGTCATTATTAAGACCGGTAAAGGCGATATCACCGGAGTTGTCGGCAGCAAGCCGCCGCACATAATGACCGCGGAGGAACGGACGAAAGTCGTGGAAAAGAAAGATATGTTCATTGACATCGGCGCGTCCTCCAAAAAAGAAGCGGAAGAAGAGTTTGGCGTAACACCCGGAGATCCTATCGTGCCGGATTGTCCTTTCACGGTGATGAAAAATAAGAAAATATTAATGGCCAAGGCCTTTGATAACCGTATTGGCTGCGCGCTTTTTGTGGAAGTTATCAAAGCGCTAAAAAAAACCGGGCATAAAAACACTGTTTATGGAGTAGGTACGGTGCAGGAAGAGGTGGGCTGTCGCGGCGCAAAAACTTCGGCATTTTCCGTGAATCCGGATGTCTGCCTGGTCGCGGAAGTGGCCATAGCCAACGATGTTCCGGGGACCACCGCCGATAATATGTCCTGCAAGCTCGGGAAGGGCCCGGGGATCTCTATTCTGGACGGCAGTATGATCCCCAATATTAAACTGAGAGAACTGGCGCTTAGCGTTGCAAAAAAACATAAGGTCCCGGTGCAGCTCTTCTCCATGCCCGGGGGTGGTACCGACGGCGGGCCGGCGCATGTAAATGCCGGCGGAGTTCCCAGCCTCTATATAGGAGTGCCGACACGGTATATTCACACGCATGTCGGGATAATAAATACGGATGACTATGATAATACCCTGAAGCTTATGCTGGAAATGGTAAAGGCGCTTGACGCTAAGACCGTAAAAGGTTTAACGGAATGAATCTAGATACCTATACGCTTTTAAAAGACCTGACCGGAGCCGATGCTCCTTCGGGCTATGAAAAAGAGGCGCGAGAAGTACTTGCAGGGTATCTGAAAGCTGCAGGCGAGCTTTCAACGGATAAGCTGGGCAGCCTTATTTGCAGGCAGCAAGGGTCTGCGGTTGCGCCGAAGATCATGCTGGCAGCGCATATGGACGAGATCGGCTTCATGGTAAAAAATATAACTTCCGGGGGCTTTATTAAGTTCCTGCCCTTGGGCGGCTGGTTTTCCCAGGTGCTCCCCGCAAAAAGAGTAAAAGTAAAAACAGCCCGGGGCCCGATCCCGGGCGTGATAGGAAGCAAACCGCCCCACCTTATGACTGCCGGGGAACAAAAAAAACCGCTGGCAATGGAAGATCTTTTTATTGATATAGGCGCCGGCTCAAGAAAAGAAGCAGAGCGTTTTGGCGTAAGACCCGGAGATCCTATTGTCCCGGTTTTCGAATTCACCGTATTGAAAAATCCTGATCTGCTTGCCGGTAAGGCCTTTGATAACCGTGCCGGCTGCGCGGTGCTGACAAAAGTCCTGCACAAGCTAAAAAAGGAAAAGCACCCTAACACGGTCTATGGCACCGCGACGGTGCAGGAGGAAGTCGGCCTTCGCGGAGCCCACACTGCGGCTTTTGAAGTTGCTCCGGACGCGGCTATAATTCTTGAATGCCGTATTGCGAATGATTTTCCGGGAGTTGATGCGCAGGATATCTACAGCCGCATGGGTAAAGGCCCGCAGATAACTTTTCACGATCCGGGTATGATACCCAACAGAAAATTCCGGGACCTTGTAGTTAAGACCGCCAAAGAAGAAAATATTCCCTGTCAGATCTATGCCGTAAACACCGGCGGAACAGACGCGGGGGTAGTGCACAAAAGCCGGAGCGGCGTGCCTTCGATCGTGATAGGCGTGCCGGTAAGATATTTTCACAGCCATGCGGGTATACTCCGCAGGAGCGACTTTGAACAGGTTGTCAGCCTGGTAACGGAAGTAGTGAAAAGAATGGATGACGCCGTGGTGTCCGGTTTTACGGAATAACCTTTTGATATTAACTACTTTCAAATGTGTTTGAATCTTTGCCTGTATTTGTATTAGGACAGTTTTTATGATAGAATAAATAAAATATCCCGGGTCCCGGGTTCTTGGTATTAGGAAAAAGAAAAAGGTTAGTGCAGAGAACCTAGTACCTAGCACCCAGAACCTGGAAAATATTGATTTGCAATCATTTTAATCGCTCTATGTTAAGAGAGGAAAATGCTTAAAAAGCTCATAATTGTATTTATAGTACCTGCATTTATTTTTGCCGCGGTTAATTCCGGGACAACAGCCGGCTCTTTCCTTAAGATAAATACAGGTTCCAGAAGTTCGGCGTTAGGCGGAGCTTTTTGCGGGCTTGCGGATGATAACGAAGCTCTTAATATTAATCCTGCCGGCATAGCACAGCTGACCGTGCCGGAATTTTCCGGCGGGCATATAATATGGTTCTCCGATATAGCTGTTGAACATTTCCAGTTCACAATTCCCCTGAGCGAGACCCTGGTGCTTGGTTTGAGCGGCATATATATGAATAACGGAAGCTTTGAAGCTTTTACCGCAAGCGCTGTTTCCGCAGGGACCTTTACCGCTTATGATGCCGCAGCCGGGCTTACTCTAGGGGTTAAACTCTCTGATAAAATATTCCTGGGTGTGACCGCGAAGTATATCACTGTCAATATTGCCGCGGACTCCGCGGCAGGCTACGCCGGAGACGGCGGGATCCTGGTAAAAAATATTCTTCCCGGTATTTCGTTCGGCGCGGCGCTCCAGAATATCGGAACAGATCTAAAATTGTGGACCACCGCGGAACGGCTTCCCCAGGCGTTACGGGCAGGTTTTGCTTTCTCCCCATCGCAAAACACGGCCATAACGTTCGACGGCATAACTCATTTGACGGAAGGGGACTTCAACCTGGGTGCGGGTTTTGAACTTGAATTTATTCCCAAAACTGCCGCCTTCAGGGCCGGATATTATTTTCCTCTTAGCTCAAGAATTATTGATTACACAACGGGTATTTCGGCGGGACTGGGTTTTAATATTGCCCCTGTTACCATCAACTACGCGATAATACCCGGCGGGGATCTGGGTTATGTTCATCGCATTTCTGCGGCCTACGCTTTTGGCGCCAAAAAGAAACCGCTGCCGGACAGCTCCCTGGAAAATACCGGTATAGAAGTTGCCGTGCTCATGCCTTTTGTTTCAAAGAACATGGATGACTCCGAACAGAAATCCATGTTTGAAATAATAAAAAACAACCTTTTAAGCTCAAGGTCTGTAAGGGTAATATTTGACGGAACGGGCGGGCTGCTTATTCCGTTAACTTCTGCCGCGGTAATTTCAGGAACCATGGAAAAAACCGAAGGCCTTATAGAAATAACCGCGTCCTTGAAGGACCCCAGTACCGGAAAAGAACTCGCCGGGTTCTCCTCCAAGGCCGGCTCCTTTCTTGATGCCCATAAAAAAGCCAATGAACTTTCCAAAGAGCTGGAAAAGTATCTCACGGAACATTTAAAGGTAAAATAAGCAAATATGAAAACAATAAAAGTTATATTCCAGCCTGAAGGGAAAACCGTGCACACCCACGCCGGGATTACTATTGCCGCTCTTGCCGCGCAAAACGGGATAAAAATAGATGTGCCCTGCGGGGCCGTCGGAAAATGCGGTAAATGCAAGGTGACCGTCCTTGATGGACGGGGTGTGAGTCCCGTTGACCATGAAGAGCTGGACCTGCTTTCCGGGGAAGAGCTTAAAAATTTTGTCAGGCTTTCCTGCCGGGCCAGAATTACCGGCGAGGCCGTGATCTCCGTTCCCCGGTCGAGCCGCCTGCAGACCCAAAAAATACTTGATGTGGGAATTCAAACGCGGACAGGTATTGAGCCTGCTGTCAAAAAGCAATATTTCAAGGAACCGCCTGAAAACCTGAAATTTAGCTTCAAACACGCGGAGAAAATAGAAAAGTTCAGGAATGTGACGGCAGTTATAGATGTTTTAGCAAATGAACTTATAACACTTGAAGCCGGGGATACCACCGGAGTGTTGTTTGGAATGGCTTTTGATGCCGGCACGACCACTGTTGTGGGCACGCTTGTAGACCTTAAGACCGGACTGGTGGTAGCCACGGCCGCGGATATGAACGCGCAGGTGGTTTACGGCGACGATGTGATATCCCGTCTTAATTTTTGCATAGAAAATAAAAACGGCCTGCTTGAATTAAATGATAAAATAATAGGCGTAATGAACCGGCTCCTTTTCGAAGTATGCAAAGAGGCCAAAATAACACCGGGGAATATATATGACGCGGTAATTTGCGGCAACACTACCATGGAGCATTTTTTGTTGAAAGTTGACGCCCGGCCTCTGGGCATTTATCCCTTTGTTTCAAGCCTCGGCAGGTCCTTTAACCTTGTTACTGCCGGAACTTTTGGTTTTAAAATAGGGCCCGGGGTGAAACTGACGGTTTTCCCCGTAATAGGAGGCTGGGTCGGGGGGGACACCCTGGGGGTCATACTGGCTACCAGTATCTATAAAACCGCGCATATTAAACTAGCGATCGACATAGGCACTAACGGGGAAGTTGTACTCGGGAACAAGGACCGCCTGGTCGCCGCTTCTTGCGCGGCCGGGCCGGCTTTTGAAGGCGCGCACATCAGGTCCGGAATGCGGGCCAGCCGGGGCGCGATAGAAAAGATAGATCTCCTGGACGGAAAAATCGTCTTTAAGACCATTGAAGACAGCGCTCCGGCCGGGTTTTGCGGCAGCGGTTTGATAGACGCGATGGCTCTGCTCGTTGAACAGGGTATAGTTGATGAAACCGGCCGGATCAAGGATCCGGAGGAACTTCCCGCCGGCTTGCCCGCGGAAATAAAGGCCGGAATTGTAAAGCACGGAAACGGGAATGAATTTATTTTTGTAAGGCAGAACGGCGCGGCCGGCAACATAAGTTTAACACAAAAAGATGTCAGGGAAATTCAGCTTGCCAAGGGCGCGATGCTTGCCGGGATAATTATTTTAATGAAAGAATTAAAGGTCGAGGTTTCCGATATTAAAGAAGTGCTTATTGCCGGAGCTTTTGGTAATTATATCCGCGCGGACAAAGCGCTCGCGATAGGGCTTATTCCCCCGGTGGAACTTAAAAGGATAATATTTTGCGGAAATGCGGCGGAAGAAGGCGCCAGGAAAGCCCTGGTCTCGCTGGAAATGAGAAAGGACGTGGAGAAAATCGCGAAAGCCGCGAAGTATGTAGACCTGTCCTCAAGCCCGGTATTCCAGGATGTGTTTGCCGAAGCAATGATGTTTCCGGTAAAAGACAATAACGGATAACTAATTGCTAATAACTAATAAATGGTGCAATAAATTAGAGATTAGTTATCAGCAATCAGCAATCAGCAATTTAATGCGAGGTGTTCATGAAAAAGCTAATATTTGCAAGCTTAATAGCTGTGCTTGTTTTTTCCGGCTGTGCCGGAACAAAGAGCGTTGAAATAAAAAATTCTATTCAGGAAAAAGAAGGGGCGGTAAGCAGGACGGTTCTAAAGAGCGGGGTTACGGTCATAACCAAAGAGCTGGGGAACGGAGTAATGTCCTATTCTGTATGGTTTAAGACCGGTTCCAGGAACGAGGATGAGTCCACGAACGGTATCTCTCATTTTATCGAGCATCTTATCTTCAAGGGAAGCAAAACCGGAAAGGTGAATGATCTTTCGAAGACCATAGAAAGCCAGGGCGGCCATTTGAACGGAGCCACCTCTAATGACTTTACCTATTATTACTTTACTATTGCGGCCAAATTTACGGCTGCCGCTATGGATGGCATGATGGACTGCCTTGTAAATCCGGCTTTTGACCCCGCGGAGATAGAAAAGGAACGTAAGGTTGTCATAGAGGAGATCATGAGAAAACAGGATAACCCTTACGGTTATTTGTTTGAAAAGATCTACGAGGCCTCCTACCTAACACATCCTTACCGCCGTCCGGTCATCGGTACAAAAGAAATAATTGAGAAGGTTTCGCGGGAGACACTCCTGAAATACTACCGGGCCCATTATACTCCTGAAAATACGGTTATTGTCGCGGCCGGAGAATTTAATAAAAAAGAACTCCTGGAAAAGCTCGACGGCTATTATGCCGGCGTGAAACCGTCAGGCAGTACGGCCGGCACTTTGAATATAAAAGGCGATTTTAAGAGCGGAAAAATAATTGAAACTACCGGTTTTAAACAAACCTACGCGGCCTATGCCTGGCCGGGGCCGAGTGTTTCTAATACGGATAACTACGCGCTAGACGTCCTGTCCGCGGTGCTCGGGCAGGGCCTAAGCAGCCGTTTTTACCGGCAGGTAAAAGACGCAAAACAACTCTGCAGCAGCATCAGCGCGAGTTATTCAACAATGAAGGATGAAGGCCTTTTTATTGTTTACGGGGAGCTGGACACGGAAAATATAGATAAATTTAAAGCCGCGATCCTGGAGGAGCTGGAAAAGATCAGGCAGGAAGGTCTGCCTCAAAGCGAGCTTGAGAAGGTCATTACCATGCTGGAAAACAGCTATATTTTTGAGCATGAAACAAATGAAGCTGCCGGCCACGCGCTTGGTTATTATGAGGCGATCGCGAGTTACAGGCAGGAACTTGACTATATTGACCATATCAAAGCCGTAAGGCCGGAAGACATAAAAAAAATTGCGGAGAAATATCTTTCCGGAGCACCGGCTGAAGTCGTTTTGAAACCCGGGTCAAAATAGGCGGCCCGGAGTTCGCGAAAGTCTTAGAAGGTCCGGCCGTGCCGCGGCAAGGTTTTTCTGCCTGTACAGAATGAAAATTCAGGAAAGAAAGGAAGAAAAACGCATTTTTTTAAAATTTGTCAATAAAATCAGTCGAATTCCCGAAAATCTCTTGAAAATCATTTTAAAACCTTGAAAAACACCCAATTCTAGTTGAAAAGCCCCTGTATATAGTTATATAATATAGTGAATACTATTTTCATATGGGAAGGTTTTTTGTGAAACGCAGATTTAAGCAAATGCTTTGCAGTATAGGTGCTGTGGCGCTGTTTTGTTTGCCTGTTTTTGGTTTACCGGAAAAAACGGCGCTTAAAAACGGGATCACTGTAATATTGAATAAGGATAGTTCAAATCCGATCATAGCAGTAACAGTATTTATTAAAACAGGTTCATCTTATGAGACGGAAGAGAATAACGGTGTAACTAATCTGGCTTTTGAACTTCTGGTAAAAGGCACTTCAACACTCTCAGCGGAAAAATTTGCCGGAAAAATTGAATCCCTGGGTGCCTTGCTGGACACTTCCGGCGGCGAGGATTTTTCAACGGTAGCGCTGGTTTCGGTAAACAAATATTTTTCAAAAGCTCTCAACTTGATGGCGGAAGCGGTGCTTAACCCCGCTTTTGAGGAGAGCGAGCTGGACAAAGTCAAGAAAGATGTTACAGCTGCGCTCAAATCCCTGGAAGACCGGAATTTTGAAGCTACTTACAGGAAATTCAAGGAAATATTTTACGCGGGCCATTGTTACCGGTTAGATAAACTCGGGACGCTTGCGGCGCTCCCTAAGATCACCCGGGAGGATGTTGTCCGGGTCTATAAAGACGGACTTAAGGCGCCAAGGATCGTAATAGCGGTTTCAGGGGATTATCCTGCGGATATCACGGAAGTGCTGGAAAGCCGGTTCGGCAGTATAAGCGCGCAAGACGAAGGAACACTACGTAAGAGCAGCACGGACTTTAAACTTGAAAAGGACCTGCTGAATGTTGTGCAAAGGGACAAGGCCCAGTCCATGCTGATCCTCGGTTATCCGGCACCCTCGATAAAAAGCCGGGATTTTCCCGCGATCAAGGTGCTGAGCGGGGCGATAGGCGGCGGAATGAGCTCAAAGTTATTTAACGAACTGAGGGAGAAACAGGGCTTGGCTTATGAAATAGGTTCTTTTTCTCCGGCAAAAGCGCATGACAGCCATTTTGTTTTTTACGCGGGGACAAGAAAAGAGAATATCGAAAAATTAAAAACGGGGCTTTTTGCCCAGGTGGAAAATATCAAAGCCGGTAAAGCGCTGGAAGAGCAGGATATCTCGGCGGCAAAGAATTACATTATAGGAAATTTCTATCTTGACAAGCAGACTAATTCCAGAAAAGCCTGGTATCTGGGCTGGTATGAAAGTGTGGGAAAAGGCTATGACTATATAGACGGGTACGCGGAAGATATTTCCAGAGTCACCCTTGAAGATGTAAATAGGGCGGCGAAAAAATACTTTAATAAGCATGTATTGGCGATAACGGAAAGCAGATAGATGAACGGGCAAAGACTGGAACTCAGGCATTCGCAGCGTTTGGTGCTCAGCCCCAACCTGCAGCAGTCCTTGAAAATATTACAGCTACCGGCTATTGAACTTAAAGAGTATATAGATGAAGAGCTGGAGAAAAACCCGGCGCTGGAGGAGGCCGATAAAGAGCCTGAACTTCCGGAGGCCGAAAATGAAGACGGGTCCACGGATTTCGAGAAGATCGCGGAGCATCTTGAGCGCGAATCAACGGCCGATTACGGCCGGAGCGAAATTGACCATGATCCGAAAAGCGGCCTGAATTACGAGAATATTGCCGGCAAGGCCTATTCTCTTGAAGAGCATCTGCTCTGGCAGCTGCAGCTTTCCGAAGTGCCGGAAGCAGAGTATAAGATCGGAGAATATTTTATAGGAAATATTAACGAGGACGGCTTTCTTGCGGCAACCGTGCTCGAAGCGGCGGAAATGACCGGGACCACGGCGGAGGCCGCCGCCCGTATCCTCGCTCTCATACAGAGTTTTGATCCTGTGGGCGTGGGCGCAAAAAACCTGAAGGAATGCCTCCAGATACAGTTGAAGGCCAAAGGCCTGGAAGATTCTCTTGCCTGGAAACTGGTAACGGAATACTGGGAGGATTTTGAGAAAGGGCATCTTGATAAGTTTGCCGAAAAAGAAAAAGTAGAAATGAAAGAAATATACCGGGCCGTGGAAACGGTCTCCAAGCTGGAACCGAAACCCGGGCGGGAAATATCCGCTTCTGACGTAAGATATATTGTGCCGGACGTTTTTGTGGAAAAAGACGGTAACGGCGGGTACAGGTTGAGCGTAAATAACGAGGGTATGCCCTTTTTAAGGATAAGCAGGTTTTACCGGGAGATGAGCAGGAAGAAAACTATAACTCCCGAAGAAAAAAATTTCTTAAAAGATAAGTTCACCTCGGCAGTCTGGTTAATAAACGCTATCGGTCAAAGGAAAAAAACTCTGCTCAAGGTTACCGGCGCGATAATAGAGGCCCAGAAGGAATTTCTGGAGCAGGGCCTGGATTTTTTAAGGCCGCTGGCGTTGAAGGAGATCTCTGAAAAAGTAAATATGCACCAGTCGACGGTTTCCAGGGTTACCGCCGGAAAATATGTGCAAACCCCGAGGGGTATCTTCCCTTTCAGGTTTTTCTTTAATGTAAAACTGGAAAATAGCGAAGGGGAGCAGGGTGTGGCTTCGCGGACTGTAAAAGAGACAATTAAAAATATAGCAGAGGAGGACAAGGACTGCAGTATGAGTGACAGCCGGATACAGGCGGTATTGAACGAAAAAGGTATCAAGGTTTCCCGCCGCACGGTGGCGAAATACAGGGAAGAATTGAAAATTCTGCCTGCCGCAAAAAGAAAGATCTTGGAAAATATTAAAGGAGGAACTTTTTAATGAAGATCATAGATTTTTTGTCAAAGGATTGCATCAAGCTCAATCTGCTCTCCAGGAACAAAAAGGATGTACTGGAAGAGATGGTGGAACTGCTGGTCGCGGCCGGTAAGGTCAAGGATAAGAAGAAGGTCATAGAAGTCCTTCTGGAACGGGAAGAACTGGGCTCTACCGGGATAGGGCAGGGCGTGGCTATCCCCCACGGTAAGACCGATACGGTCGAAGGGCTTATTGCCGCCTTCGGGCTTTCCCGCGAGGGCGTGCAGTTCGATACCCTGGACGGTGATCCGGTGACGATATTCTTTTTGCTTCTGGCGCCGCATAATGCCAGCGGGCTGCATCTTAAATCCCTGGCAAAGATCTCCGGATTGTTAAAGGACAAATACTTTAGAAAAGCCCTGATCAGCTGCCAGAAGCCTGATGACGTTATGGCTGTGATTTCAAAAGAAGAGAATCTCAAGTTCTGAGGGGAATCATGGCTATCACAGTAAGAGAGCTTCTTAATGAAAGAAGTAAAGAGCTTAATCTCAAACTTTTGGCCGGTGAAGCAGGGCTGGATAACAAGCTTGCGGTTGCCGATGTTAACAGGTGCGGGCTGGCTCTTTCCGGCTATTTTGACTATTTTGTTTCTGAACGTATTCAGGTCCTTGGAAATGCCGAGGTAGAGTACCTGAAAAAGCTCGGTTCAAAGGAAAAGGAAGCCGTTCTCGAAAAAATGTTTTCACGAAAAATACCTATGCTGGTCATTTGCCGGGGCCTTCCGGCAATAAAAGAACTGCTGGAAGTGGCGGAACGGCATAAGGTGCCTGTACTTAAGACCCCTCTGTTTACCACCAAGTTCATAGGGGAGATCATCAATTACCTTGAAGAAAAGCTTGCGCCAAAAGCCAGTATACACGGCGTTTTGGTGGATGTTTACGGTGTCGGAGTTTTGCTTATGGGAAAAAGCGGGGTCGGCAAAAGTGAATGCGCGCTTGACCTGGTAAAAAGAGGCCATCGCCTCGTTGCCGATGATGTTGTGGAATTGATCAGGACCTCGGATAAAAATCTCTTTGGTTTTCCCAAGCCGCTTTTAAGATTTTATCTTGAAGTAAGAGGCCTCGGTATAGTTAATATAAAAGAACTTTTCGGGGTCGGCGCCACCAGGGACAAAAAAAGAGTCGAGCTGGCCGTGCAGATGGAAGAATGGGACGAAAAAAAATCCTATGAGCGGGTCGGTCAGAAAGAACAGTATCATGAGCTGCTGGAAGTGAAGATACCTGCCTTAACAGTACCGGTAAAACCCGGAAGAAATATCGCTATAATAGTGGAAGTGGCGGCCATGCAGGAGCGGCTTAAGAAGATGGGCTATTCTTCGCTGGATGAACTTGAAAAAAATATTCAAAAAAAAATGGAGAAGGAAAATAATTGAAGCCTAAATGGTATAACTCCAAGGCCATAATACGGGTTTGGGCGCTTTTAATACTGCTCTCCGTTATCATTTTTTTCGCGGGACTGCAGGGCATGCTGGGCAGCTTGTTTCCCCCAATGGATTTTTTAAGATTTATCTCCGCGAACCGCCTTTCGGCTTTTGTACGGGCAATAATTATTTATACATCAAAAAGAGTTACGATCGATCTCCTGCTGGTCGGCCTGGGCATCTGGGGGATGTATGTTGCGGTAAAGCGGGGGCTTTATTCGGTGCTTACGGTCCTCAAGCCTTCAAACAGGAATGATATTGTGGGCAATGTTTATGAGAAGATCCGGTTGACCCGGGGGCCGAAGATAGCGGTCTTGAGCGATGCCGCCGGAATTACCGCGATCTTAAACGGCCTTAAGAAATACACGAGCAATATAGATGCGCTGATACTTCCGACAGACAACAACATAAGGAGCACCCTTACGGCTCTGGCGGGGACAAAGTCCCTGAACAAACTGTTCGGGTACAGATTTGAGAAAACAGGCCTTGAGGGTTTTAATTTTGGAGATTTATATATAAAAGCCATGAAAGATGTGACCGGGGATATTTCCTCGGCGCTCAAGGAATCGGCAAATGTTTTTTCCCTGGCCGGCGGGATCTACCCTCTGGTCCTGAGCCCGATAAAAACAGAATTCAAGACCACCGCAGGCCGGAGAGTGCTGGCGGAAGAAACTCTTATTAAAGAAGACCTTAAAGTGAGTTCGGTGCGTTTAGGTTCCGCCCCCTGTAAGGTTAATGAAAAAGCCCTTGCAATAATTAAACAGGCCGACGCCGTAATAATCGGACCGGGCAGCTTTTATGCTTCAATACTGCCGTCTTTGCTGATAAAAGGCGTGCCCGAGGCCATTTTTGCCTCGCGGGGTTTAAAAATTTTCATTGTTAACCTGATGACAAAAAAATACGAACCTGCTAAACCGACGGTCAGCGGGCAGATAAGAACATTGCTGGAATATGCCGGGGAACCGGTGCTAGATGTTGCGGTAGTGAACACAAGCGCCGTGCCGGAAGATATTCTTGTAAGGTACCGGAAATATCATTCTGAAAGTATAGTGATAGATGAAGAAAAGCTTCTTGACCTAGAAGTTATTGTAAGCAGGCGGAATATGATAAAAATAACAGAGGATGGAAGCCTGCGCCATGACCCGCAGTCACTGGGCAGGGCTTTAATAAAAATAATATCTATCTAAAAAAAGGTTTCAGGTGCCGGGAAAGAACAAGAGTCCCGGAACCCGGTAATCGTAAAGCTCAATAGATTCTTAGTGAGGAAGGTGGCATGATCGGAATTATCATAGTTTCACACGGGACCTTAAGCGAGGCTCTGCTTAATACCTCTGAGATGATCCTGGGAAAACAGGAAAAGATAACGGCTATCCCGCTTATCGCTTCACAGGGCCTGGATGACCTTAAAGCTAAACTAAGGGAAGCCGTTGAAGCGCTTGCTTCGAAGGAAGGCGTGCTCATTCTTGCCGATATGTTTGGCGGGAGCGCGGCCAATGTCAGCGCCGGATTCCTTGCCTCGTACAAAGTGGAAGTGCTCACGGGAGTTAACCTGCCCATGCTTCTGGAAGCCATGCTTTCTAGAGCGGCTTACACTGAGGTAAAACAGCTGGCCAAATATCTGGCCGAAAAAAGCCGGGGTGCGATAATAAATATAGGAGACATACATAAAACATGCCGCTGATGCTTTTTCGCATAGATGACAGGCTTATCCATGGCCAGGTAGTGGTTGGCTGGGTAAACGCTCTTAAGGCCGACAGTATAATAGTTATTAACGACGCGGTTGCGCGTAATGAGCTGCAGAAATGCCTGCTCAAGATGGCCGTGCCGCCGGAAATAGACGTGGCCATATACGCAGTGGATGATTTTAAACTTACAATGGAGAGCAAAGAAATCAAAGAAAAGCGGGTAATAATCTTAACCTCTGATCCGCAGGACTGCCTGCGCGTGCTTGAGAACGGTTTTAAGGTCGAAGAGATCAACCTGGGCGGGATGCGGCACTCAGAGAATAAAAAGCAATATACTAATTGTGTCTTTTTAAATGATGCGGATATTGCCGTATTCCACAAACTTGAAGAAAAAGGCGTAAGGATCTCCATTAAAATGCTGCCGGTGGACAGGCCCGGCAATCTCTTTGAGTGTTTATTAAAAGGCGGGGGCGATCTTGAAAAAAATTAATTTTATCCTGGGCGTTCATAACCATCAGCCGGTGGGTAATTTTGATTTTGTTTTTGATATGGCCATGAAAAAGGCCTACCTGCCTTTTTTGAAGGTTTTTGAAAAATTCAAGGGGCTGAAGGTCTCCATACATAACAGCGGTTCCCTGCTGGAATGGATAGAAAAAAACAGCCCGGAGTATCTGGAAAAACTGTCAAGACTTGCGGCGGACGGGAGAGCTGAAATTATTTCCGGAGGGTTTTACGAGCCCATCTTCCCGCTTATTTCTGAAAAAGATAAGCAGGGGCAGCTCAGAATGCTTAATGAATATATACTTGCCAAGTTTGGCCGCAGGCCGCAAGGAGCCTGGCTTACAGAGCGGGTTTGGGAGCCCGGCCTGGCCAAGAGCTTTGCGCTTTCGGGTTTGAAATACACAATTGTTGATGATACGCATTTTAAAAGCACGGGGCTGAAAGAACAGGAAATGCTCGGTTACTTTGTGACCGAAGAAGACGGCCATAAACTTAATGTTTTTCCCATAAGCTCCAAGATGAGATATTTTGTCCCTTTCCGCCTGCCCGGGGAAACTATCGACTATCTTCGGTCGTTAGCGACGGAGGACGGGAATAATCTTGTGGTGCTTGCGGATGACGGTGAGAAGTTCGGGGTCTGGCCCAAGACCCATGAGTGGGTCTTCGGAGAAAAATGGCTGGAAAAATTTTTTATGGAACTGGAAAAGAACAGTGACTGGATCAAGGTCACGACTTTTTCGGAATACCTGGCCGCGCATAAGCCGCTTAACCGTATATATATACCGACCACTTCTTACGACGAGATGCTGGAGTGGTGCATGCCGGCGGATACTATTAACGAGTATGAGGATTTTGTAAAGTATCTTAAGGAACACGGAATGTACGAGAACGCGGGCCGTTTTGTAAAAGGAGGCTACTTCAAAAATTTCCTGACCAAGTATCCTGAAAGCAATAATATGCAGAAGAAAGCGGACTACGTTTCAAACAAGGTCAATAAGAGTTCCGCGGAAAGTGCCTTGCGGTCTCTGTATGCCGGGCAGTGCAACTGTCCGTACTGGCATGGAGTCTTCGGAGGGCTTTACCTTAACCATCTTAGATTTGCGAACTACAGTAATTTGAACCGTGCCGAAAAAATAGCGGATGAACTGCGTTTTAGGAGCAAGTCCTGGCTTGAATATGAGATCTTTGACCTGGATAAGGACGGCAATGACGAGGTGCTTATAAACAGCAATATCTATAATGTTTATCTTGCGCCGGCCAAAGGCGGGCATATATTTGAACTTGATTATAAACCCAGGGATTTCAATATGCTGGACACATTGAGCAGAAGAAAAGAGGCGTATCACCGGGATCTCTTTAAAGAAAGTACCGGCAGCAATACCGGCCATCAGTCCGTCCACGAAATGGTCAGGGAATTTGCTTCAGAAATAAAACAGGATCTTATCTATGACCGGTACCGGCGTGTTTCTTTAATAGATCACTTTCTGGGCATGGATACGGAATTGGAAAATTTCAGAAAACTTCGGTTCGAGGAAGGCGGGGATTTTATTGAAAAAGAATACACTCATACCGAAACTTTCTCCGGGAAGGAAATTACCGTAAAGCTTGAAAGGACTGCAAAAGTCTTCAATTCTGAATTTAAATTGATCAAAGCCCTTAAGCTTAAGAAAAATGATCCGGTGATAGAAATTCAATATACCCTGGCCAATCTGGGAAAAGGCCCTCTTGACGTGCGCTTTGGCACGGAATTCAATTTTTCAATGCTGGGCGGGGATTCCCCGGACCGTTATTATTATTTTCCTGAACGCAGCTTGAATGATCCCCGGATGATAAGCACGGGAATAGAAAAAGGAGTTACTGCTTTCGGCTTAAAGGACAAATGGCTTAATATTGATATTAATCTTTCTTCCGGAGCGGCAACCCCCTTTGAGGTCTGGCGGTTTCCCGTGGAAACTATCTCCCAGTCCATAGGGAAACTTGAAAAGGTATATCAGAGTTCCGCTGTCTTGCTGAGCTGGCCGCTTGCGTTCGTTCCGGGTGAAACAAAAACGATATTCTTAAAGCAGAAGGTGCTGGATGCTCACTGAAATATTATTAGTTTGTCTGGCCGCGGCAATAATAAGCATTGACGTGCGCACCATCGGCGGCACGATGCTTTCCCGGCCGCTTATCCTGGGCCCGCTTGCGGGTTTTCTCATGGGTGATATTGGAACGGGTTTTATTGTGGCGGTTTTTGTTGAGCTCCTCTGGATAGGGCTTGTCCCGATAGGCGCGTATCTCCCTGTGGAGAGCCTCCCTATTACCGTTGTAACGGTGGTGCTGGCCGTGCATCTTAGAAATGCGACCGGCAATATGCCGTACATTACGTTGATATTGTTCGCTCTAATGGTTGCTGTTCCCCTGGGTTATGTCGGCAGGTGGCTGGAGTCTCATATCAGGAATATGAATTCTTACATTTCCAGAAAACTTCTGGAAAAAGCCGGAGAAGGCGAATTTGGCATGATCTCCGCGGCGCAGTATTTGAATATTGTCGTGACTTTCACCAAGAATTTTTTGCTTTGTTTTATTCCGGTATGGTTTGGCCATGATATTTTTGTTACCGTGATTAATTCCATGCCCGCGCAGGTCAAGGAAGGAGTGTTTTCCGCCGGCTGGCTTATCCCGGCTCTTGGGTTTGCCGTGGTAATGGAAATATTTCTGGTGGCGAGGCATTTAAAGATATTCTTTTTAAGCTATATTTTATCCATAGCGGTTTTTTTCGCGGTAAAGATAATCAGGTAGTATGTTTTGACGGGTACTAGAGGAAAGGAACAATGTATAAACTGATCAGAAAAATAGACCTTTTGGAAGTATATATAAAGTCCTTTTTTGTGGAGGCTTCCTGGAATTTTAAGTCCATGCAGAATATAGGTTTTATGTATGCGCTGGTACCCGCGGGCCGGCGCCTTTATAAGACCAAAGAAGAACGGGCGGCTTTCCTGCGGCGGCATTTAAAATTTTTCAACACCCACCCTTCGATGGCCCCGGCAATTATGGGGGTTGTAATTAATCTTGAAGAAAGATACAAACTCGGGGAAGAAGGCGCGCTTGAACGGATAGAAGCGGTCAAGGCGGGCATGATGGGGCCTTTGGCCGCTATAGGAGACAATGTCTTCTGGGAATATTTAAGGCCGTTTACCGCGATTGTCGGGGTTTCGATAGTTCTTTTATTCAAGGACTCGAATAAACCGGCGTCGGCTGTCTGGGGGCCGGTTATCGCGTTTTTAATATATAACGTAATAAATTTTTTTGTCAGGTACAAGGGCCTGAAAAAAGGTTACGAGCAGGGCATGGAGATAGTAGCGGTCATACGCGGGTTTTCGCTTACCGCGCTTATTTCTAAGCTGAAGTTTTCGGCGGCCCTGGTGCTGGGCATTACCATTGCCTTAATATTTCCGGCGCTGAATATTTCTTTTTTTAAGGCGAGCCTGTATAACAGCCTGCTTTTTCTCGGCGTTACTCTGGCTTTTCTCGGTATGTTGAAAATTAAGATCTATCCGACGGTTATTTTCTACTCGATAATTGCCGCGGCGATACTTAGCAAATATATCTTTTAGGCAGGTAAAAAATGGCTGAACTTGAGATAGAAATAAAGAACAAATTGGGCCTGCATTTGCGGGCGGCGGCGACTCTGGTCAAGGTGACCTCGCAATACAAGTGTGAGATTATGATCAAAAAGGATGAAGAGGAAGTTAACGGTAAAAGCATCATGGGTGTAATGACCCTGGCGGCCGCGCAGGGGACAAAACTTCTTTTCAAGGCGACCGGCACAGATGAAAAAGAAGCGCTCGAAAAAATATGCGAGATAGTAGAAAATAAATTCGGGGAAGGCCAATGAGGAAAATATACAAAGGTATTCCTGTTTCTTCGGGAATTGCGGTCGGCAAAGCGCTTGTACTGGCCGATCAGGAAACCCTGGTCATCAAGCGAAATATTCCGGAAGAGTCCCTTGAAACCGAGGTCAAACGCTTTCAGGCAGCCGTAGAAAAAACAAAAGCAGAGATAAAAGAGATGCAGGGGAAGGTGAAAAAAGAAGCCGGCGGGAAACACTCCGGGATCTTTGAAGCCCACCTGATGATTCTCAGCGACCCCATGCTTACGACCGCGGTCGAAAAACACATAAGGGCCGATAAGCTTAATGCCGACTACGTGTTTGCAAACGCTATCAGCGGGCTTATCCAGAGCTTCGAGAGTATTGAAGATGATTATCTCAAAGAAAGAGCCAGTGATGTAAAAGATATTGGAAAACGGGTCATAAAAAATCTGACCGAAGGCAAGCAGGAAACGCTTGCCGATCTGAAAGAAGAAGTGATAGTTTTTGCCCGGGATCTTTCACCTTCCGATACGGTCACCATGAAGAGAGAAAAGGTTAAAGGTTTCTGCACGGACCTGGGCGGGAAAACCTCACATACGGCTATTATTGCCCGGGCTCTCGAAATACCCGCCATAGTGGGGGCGCAGTCGGTTTCTTTACAGGTCAAAGACGGCGAGCCGGTTATTATTGACGGCCTTCTGGGTATCGTAATAGTACAACCCGGCGAGGAGGACCTGAAACACTATAAAGGCAAACTGGAAGAATTCTTAAAACAAAAAATACAGCTTTCCAAATTAAAGGACCTGCCTGCGGAAACGCTGGACGGCTATAAAGTTGAACTTAACGCTAATATTGAAATAGAAGACGAAGCAAAATTTGTCCTGAAACACGGCGGGACCGGGGTGGGCCTGTTCCGTACGGAATTTCTTTTTCTTAATAGAAAAGACCTGCCCACCGAGGATGAACAGTATACCGCCTATTTTCTGGCTGCGGAATATCTTTATCCGTATCCGGTGATAATCCGGACGCTGGATTTGGGCGGGGATAAATTTCTTTCGCACCTGGGTTTGGGCCGGGAAGAAAATCCGTTCCTGGGCCTGCGGGCCATCCGCCTGTGCCTGGCCAAACCCGAACTCTTTAAGACCCAGCTCCGGGCCATCCTGCGCGCTTCTGAACTTAAAAATATTAAGATCATGTTC
This sequence comes from Candidatus Firestoneibacteriota bacterium, assembly GCA_903891415.1. Taxonomy (GTDB): domain Bacteria; phylum Oederibacteriota; class D2-FULL-39-29; order D2-FULL-39-29; family D2-FULL-39-29; genus CAIYPD01. The sequence continues at coordinate 3,308 of CAITEH010000084.1, read as the reverse complement.
CCGATGATCTCCGGGATCGAAGAGTTCCATAAAGCAAAGCATATACTTGAGGAAGTAAAAACAGAACTAAGAAAGAAAAAACAGAAATTTGACGATGCCATGGAACTGGGGATAATGATCGAGATCCCGTCGGCCTCGCTGACCGCGGATATACTGGCCAAAGAAGTTGATTTTTTCTCGATAGGCAGCAACGATCTTATTCAATACACGCTGGCGATAGACCGGGTTAACTCCAACATGGCCCATATGTACAATCCTCTTCATCCCGCGATAATAAGGCAGCTGAAAAGAGTGGTTGATGCCGCTCATAAAGAAGGCAAGTGGGTGGGGATGTGCGGGGAGATGGCAAGTGACACGGCTTTCTCAGCTCTTCTTATCGGCCTGGGTATAGATGAGTTATCCACAGCGCCGGTAGCCATGCCTGAAGTAAAGAAAGTCCTGAGGGCAACTACCATGGTGGCCGCAAAAAAGATAGCCGAAGATGTACTGCGCTTAAGCACCCTCGACGAAGTAAAGGCCTATATGAGTATCGTTAATAAAGGGGACTGCAAGTACTGTAAATGATTTCTGCGGAAAATCCATGAAAATTAAAGAATTCCTTATGCTTAACATAATGCCTTTTGCCATAAAACTCGTTTTGTATCCGGTCGGAGCGACCCTGCGGATTTCAGAACACGGTAATGCTGCCGTAAGCCCGCGTACAAGGCCAAAAGAAGGAGTGATCTACGCTTTCTGGCACAGCCGGATAATTACCGCCGTCTTTTATTTCAGGAAAAGAGCGATCAACGTGCTGGTGAGCATGGGGCGTGACGGAGAATTTATCGCCCGGGTAATAGAAAAGTTTGGTTTTCAAAGCACCCGGGGTTCCACCTCCAAAGAAGGGTTCAGGGCTTTCCTGGGTTTGAAAAAAGTGCTTAAAGCCGGGAATTTTGTGGCCATAACGCCTGACGGGCCCCGGGGGCCGAAACAAACCGCCCAGCTGGGAGCTGTTTATCTCGCGAAAGTCAGCGGTTTTCCTGTGACCCCGTTTTCCTTTGACAGCAGGAAAAAGTGGGTTTTAAACAGCTGGGATAATTTCATAATTCCGAAACCTTTTTCAAAAGGCGTTTTTGTCTGGGGCAAAGAGATCTATGTACCCAAAGACGCGGACGATAAAATGCTGGAAGAAAAACGTCTGGAACTTGAAACAGAACTTAACCGGCTGACCGAGGAGGCAGCAAGCTTATGCCGGTCCAGTTTATAGCTTATAACGCGGCCTTTTTGGCCCTGCTTGCCGCCTGCCTTCCTATTTTGCCGCTGCTGCTCCTCTTTTTCCCCGGAAAGCGTGAAGGCCTGCTGAACAGGTTAGGTTTTATCTCTTTTGCTTTCAAAGCAAAAGTTTACGGAAAGAAAAATATCTGGATACACTCGGCTTCCGCCGGAGAAATTAAGTGCGCGCTGGAACTGGCGGCGGAGCTGAAGAAAAAATATCCTGCCTCGCAGATAGTTTTTACGACCACCGGGATCAACGGCCAGAGAATGATAAAAAATACGGTGCAAAATGCCGTGGCCTGTTACCTGCCTCTGGACTTTTATTTTTTTATTAAACCGCTTGTTAAAATTATTAAACCTGAAATTCTGGTCATCGTAGAAACCGAGTACTGGCCCAATCTTTTTTATCTCGCCAAAAGGGCAGGTGCAAAAATAGTTGCGGTAAACGGCAGGTTTTCGGAAAGCTCAATAAAGCGGTACCGGCTCATACGTCCTCTTATCAAAAAAACCTTTTCTTTTGTGGATCTGTTCGGCATGAGAAGCCCTGAAGACGCGGCGGCGCTTCTTTTCCTGGGCGGCGAGGCCGGAAAAATTGTTGTTACAGGCGACCTTAAAAATGAGATCCCGGTGCTTGAGCCCTTAAAGAAACAGGTTCTGGAGGCCGTGTTAAAACCGGTGCTGAATGAAAAAACCGTTGTTTTTGGAAGCGTGCATGCCGCGGAGATCCCGCAGATAAAAGAAGTTATCAAACAGTTAAGGGAAAAAACTCCCGGAGTTTCGGTAATAATTGCGCCAAGATTTTTGGAGGAGATCCCTGAATTCGTAAAAATGCTGGAGGAAGCAGGTGTTAAGTATATAAGGAGAAGCGGCCTTAAGAGCGGTAGCGCCAAAGTGGAGGCCGTTATACTTGATACTATCGGCGAGTTGTCTTTAGTTTACGGCCTGGGTACGGCCGCTTTTGTCGGCGGCTCTTTTGCGGACGGGATCGGCGGCCACAATCTGCTTGAACCGGTCTATTTCGGCAAACCGGTTTTTTTCGGCCCCTACGCGTATAATTATAAAGACATGGCCGAAGAAGTGAAGCTGAGCCTTGTCGGTTTCAAAGTAAAAGACGCTTTCGATATGGCAATGAAAATTAATGATATGCTGGCCGATACTTCCCTGCCTGCAAAAATAGCCGAAGCTGCGCAAGTTCTGCTTGAAAAAAAGAAAGGGAGCCTGGCTAAAACTCTGGCTCTGATCTAAAACCGGCTGCAAGCGCCTTCTTAATTGAATAAAAAAACATTATTTGCTATACTACATTATGTATTATATAACTTCTTTTTTAATACTAGTCTACTGGCTGCTCTTACTGCTGGTGCTCTATGTGTTTTTTGGCTACCAGTTTCTTCTCGGATTCCTTTACCTCTTTAAAAAGAAGGCAAAACAGGAACGTCCCGAATATACGCCAAAAATATCCCTTGTTATCCTGGCGGGAAATGACCGGAAAACCATAGCCCGAAAACTCGAGAGTTCCTTCTTATTTGAATACCCGGAAGACAAACTGGAAATAATAGTGGCCACTATTGACTCCACGGATAACACCCGGAAAATTGTTGAAGATTATTTTACCCGGGGGGTAAAACTTCTCTATCAGGCGGAAAAGGCCGGCCGTAATCAGGCCATTAATTCCTGCGTGTCCGAGGCCGCCGGAGAAGTTATTGTTTTTACCGACGGGGCTTCTGTCCTGGAAAAATTCAGCCTTAAAAATCTTGCCCGGCATTTTGTAGACGCGAAGGTAGGGCTTGTAGCGGGAAATACCGGCTATCCCGCAAGTAAGGACAAGCTGGTCCTGGGCGAAAAGTTCTTTGCGGCCCGTGACCGGGCCGTACTTATTAATTCTTCAAAGCTGAAGAAAATATCCCGGCTGAACCCTGAATTATACGCGGTCAGAAAGGCCGGTTTTAAGGAACTCAAGGATGACGGGGTCCAGGATCTGACTTCGGTGCCGGTCTCATTTTCGGTTTCCGGAATGACCTGCCTCTTTGAACCGCTGGCGGTCGCGGCCAGGGCACCCG
>CAITEH010000083.1 GCA_903891415.1 Candidatus Firestoneibacteriota bacterium | reverse complement strand
CTGCCGTATTCCCACAGGCAGGTAGAAATGTTAAACCCGGTCGCCTATGTCCCGCTTCCCCTTGAAGATACCAGCCTGGTTAGTTACCGTAACCTGGGAAAAAAAGGAAAGATCCTGTTTACGCACGAGTTCGGGGCCCCCGAGATAGCGCCGGATTATAAAAAAGTGATGAGCCGTTATACCCCGGCAGAAAGAAAACTGGGATTGGAAGATTACAAACTTCACAAGGATTTTTATGGGTCCCTGAAAAGCTATTTTAACAAGGCAAAACTTGGCGCTGTCTTTGGCAGCGTGGAAGGTCTGATCAAAAAGTCGAACGAGGCGAGGGCAGAAGAGATAAAACATATAGTAGCAGCGATGCGGAGCGACCCCAACCGTGACGGTATGGCTTTGTGCCAGCTTGCGGACGCCAGCGGTGAATTATTCGGAGCCGTGGATATCTGGAGGGAACCAAAAGCGACCTGGTTTAGGATGGCAAAAGCGGCACGGACTCCGTACCTGGCGCCTGAGATCATGCCGAGGGTCTTTCCCGCCTCAGGAGGAACGGCGGTTTTACGCGCAACACTTATTAATGAAAATAAGCTTGGGATAAAATACAAATTCGCGGTAAGTATTATTTCAAAGAACGGCACAACCCTGAAAAAATTCAAAGGAAATGTTAAGGCAAAAGCGGGGGTCCAGACTGTCCTGCTTAAAAAGATAAAGCTCAAATTAAAAGAAGGCCAATATTTCCTGGTTGCCGAATTGTTTGAAGGAAGCAGTCAAGTTTCCAAAGACGACATGCGGTTTACCGTAATAAAAGAAGCCGTTTTAAAGGCCCGAGAGGTTTCCCTTCATGATCCGGAAAAAACAATGACAGGGTATTTACAAAAGAAAGGGGTTGCGGTCAGGAATTTTGGAAATAATTCCAGGGATAAGAATATGCCCCTGGTCCTGGACTTTAGAAAGGTGATAAACCAGGGCTGGTATCTTAACGAAGTTATCGGCCAGTTAAGAAAGAGCATTCAACTTGGCGGTTGCGCAGTACTCTTTGAGCCCGACCCCGTGCTGATGTATGAATATCTGTTCCCTACCTTGATAAGACAGGAGGCCGGCGGAATGGGCAGGGGGATAGATTATGTTAAGAAGCATCCGGTCTTTGCCGGCCTGCCGTGTAACACCGTTATGGAATATGAATATGCAAATGTCCGTTCCCGTTTTGGAAAAGAAGCAAAAGGTGAGGATATTTTAAAGGCCGGAGGAGAAATAGTTTCCGGAAATATGGACTCGCATATGTGGACCCGGCCTGCCTGCTACTTCTGGAAGGTCTCCACAGCTGTGGTTCCGATCGGCAAAGGCCATGTGATACTTTGCTATCTCAATGTGCTCGGGCACCTCGGGAAAGATGCCGTGGCCGACAGGTTGTTTGTTAACCTGATCAATTACGCGAAAACACTTATTAAAAAAGGCGGCGAGGAGAAACTTCTGTCCCGTTGTATAGACCCCCTGGCACCCGCGGATCTTAAATAAAGCCGGAGCTCAGTGAACTCCGGCAGGGCCAAATGCTTGATATTGCTAAATCATTTTTTATCTGATACAATCAACAAATGGAGCAAAAAAATATACATAATGATAAAGAAGAATTAAGGATCCTGCATCAGATCTCTCAAAAGATCAGCAGCAGTTTGGAATTATCCGAAGTTTTAGATCACATAAGTGAAGTCGCTTCTGCGTTTATTGGCGCGGATGCCTGCCTTATTTACCTTTATGACAGAAAAAACCAGGAATTGATACTGCGGGCTTCAAAAAATCCGCACAAAAATGTATTGGGAAGAATTAAACTCAAACTTGGAGAAGGGATTACCGGTTTTGTCGCGAAACAGAAAAAACCCCTGGCTATCGAAAAAGAAGCCTACAAAGAACTGAATTTCAGGGCTTTTACTTCGCTTCCGGAAGACACGTACGAAGCTTTTCTGTCTATTCCTATACTTTCAAGAGGCCAGCTTGCCGGTGTCATTAACCTGCATCATAAAAAAGCGCATAAATACCCCGAGCGTCAGGTGAAACTGCTTTTTACTCTGGCCGGTTATCTTGGGACCGCTATAGAAAATGCTATTACCTATGAAGAGATGGAGAAAAAAGCGGAACAGCTTGACCTGCTTTCAAAAATAAGCAAATCTCTGGTTTCGGAAAGCTATCTGAAAGAAATTCTTAAATTGATCGTAAGCCTTACCGCGCACGTTATGGATTCTAAGATATGTACTATCATGCTTCTGGATGAGAAAAGCAATGAATTAAAAATAGCCTCTTCGGAAGGCTCGGCGGAAGCTTATATAAAAAAACCAAATGTGCGTATTGACCGTTCAATAAGCGGGCGCGTGGTAAAAGAAAAAAAGCCGGTCGCGGTTTTAGACGTGGCGGCGGAACCGACTTATATGTTCCCGGATATCGCAAAAAAGGAAGGAGCAGTTTCTTTGCTTTCCGTGCCGATGCTGCTTAAAGAAAAAGTTATCGGGGTTATTAATATCTACACAAAAAAAGAGCATTTGTTTACAACAGAGGAAATCGAAGTTTTTCAGGCAATAGCCAATCAGGCGGCTTCCGCTATTGAAAAGGCAAATCTAAAAGAAGAAGTAACGGCGGCAAAAGAGGCGCTTGCAACAAGGAAACTTGTTGAAAAAGCAAAAGGGCTTTTAATGAAGGAATTAAAGACAGGAGAAGAAGAAGCCCACAGGTTGATACATAAAAAATCCATGGACCTGCGGAAATCAATGAAAGAAGTCGCGGAGGCGGTCATACTTTCTTTTGAAATGAAAAACGCTTCTTCACGCTAGGCGGCCCTTTTTTTATCCGCGTCCAGGCAGGGCTCTTGACAAATACGGTGAAGCACGCTATAATAAAAAAGTAAGAAAGCGGCATTGGGGCCTTTTGAATGAGAAAGATGCATTCAAAAGGTTTTTTTGTTAATAGCTTGTTTGCGGGATCGAACCCGTAAATAGGCGGAGACTTTGACGTCCGGGGACAAAAATGTCTTTGGACGTTTTTTTTTGAGATGTTGATATCGAAAGGAAGGTAAATATGGAAACTGGTTTCCCTGAAAGAGTAAAGAAAATATCTGCCGGTATCAAGGGAATTGCATATAAACTAAACGGCAAATATGCCTATGTTGACCATGATGACCTGTTTCAGGAGGCCGTTCTATATTTATGGAAAGAATATAATTTAAACACGTTTCTAGGAAAAAATGACAGTTACCTTCTTCAGGGCTGTTATTATTACCTTAGAAATTATTTAAGGAATATGGAATTGAAAAGCAGGAATATCAGTATTTATGATAAAAAAACCGGTAATAACAGCAGGGATAAGGAATTTTTTGTTGCAAAAGAAGAAACCCTGCCGGAAAACAGGGTTTTTATGCAGGAACTAGCAGCTTTACTGGATGAAAAAGAGAAAAAGGTGTTTTTATTATTATCCGAAGGCTATACCGTCAGGGAAATAGCCGGAAAAACGGGAGTTTCTCATCCAATGGTCATAAAGACGAGAAAAAAGATAGCGGAAAGAACAAAAAAATATTTAATAAAATAAAGGTTACCGGAAGAGCCAAAAAAGTACTTGTAGTAGTATAGGCACATTGAAGTGGGCACACAAAGGCGTTTCTCAAAAAAGAGAAATGCCTTTTTTATTACAAAGATCTTCAGGCGAAGGCGCCGGAGCATATCCCGGTGAAACGCGCAAAGCCGCACGGGAGGAGAAGATGACTGATGAAAAAGATGCAAAGGAAATTTCAGAAAAGCTTACCGGCAAAGTAGCGGAAAGGCCTGCGGAAACAGACAGGGAGCTGGAATGAAGTTCCAAACAAATTTAAAAAAGGAGAAAAATATGAAAATAACCGATCTTTCAAAAATACTGCTGGCAGTCCTGGTTACCGGTGTCTTTGTTTTTGCGACACCCTCAACGCAGATCTGGAATCCCTCAACGGATATCCAGGGCGCGGGAACCTTTCATCTCGGGATAGATAACTATTTTTCTATAGAAAGTAATGCGGTTAAACCTTATGCGTTCGGTACCGACATCGGCCTTACTTATGGTTTAATGAAAGAACTTGAAATAGGTATTGATGTTGTGGATCCGGCTGCTAATCCGTTTTTTCTTAATCTGAAATTCGGGCTACCTGAGGCCGGAGCTGTTCCTGCTATCGCAGCCGGGATATTTAATGCCGGAACACAAGTGAATGTTACCGACTATAATATAATCTATGCTGTGCTAGCAAAAACCTTCGATCCGATAGGAAGGATTTCTTTCGGCTATTATTCCGGCAATGATAAATTACTGGTGACAGAAACCGGAGCCGCTGCCAATACCGGATTTATTGCGTCCTGGGACAAAGCGCTCAGCGAGAAAGTCTGGGTCTGCGTTGATTATGCCTCGGGAATGAGCTCATATGGGTCTTTAAGTTTAGGCGGTTCGTATGCTTTTACTCCCGCAACAAGCATTATTTTTGGTTATGTGATATTTAATAACAACAAAGTTAATGCTAACAACACCTTTACCACGCAGCTTGATATTAATTTGTAACTATCAGGGGTTAAAGCTCAGGAGTAATTTGTTCTGAAGGAGGCATTATCAAAAAGACCGGCGCAGGAGAGCATACTCATAATAACTTGAAGGTGCCGGCGGGTAATAAAAAAGGAGGAACACTATGAAATATAAAATACTGTTGTTTGCGATGCTGGCGCTGGTGCTTTCGGCGGTTTTTTTCTCCAGCTTTGCCGTTGCCGCCCCTGCGGTTGCTGACTCTTCCGGGACTTTGACAGGCACCATTCAGGATGTTCCTGCCGCGGCAGCGGGAAAACCTACGATTGAAGAAGTCGCGGCTGTTGCCGGGCATAACAAGATCTCAATAAATATGATCTGGACCCTTCTTTGCGGCTTTCTGGTAATGTTCATGCAGCCCGGTTTTGCTATGGTTGAAACGGGCCTTACCCGCGCGAAGAACGCGGGCCATACTATGGCTATGAACTTTCTGGTGTATCCGCTTGGAATGCTGGGTTTTTACATCTGCGGTTTTGCCTTGATGTTCGGCGGAGTAGGCCCTCTGGCCACCCTGGGTGGTTTTGGAGGGCTTAACCACGAATTTACGATCAGTCTTTTTGGTAAAAGTTTTGGGCTCTTCGGCTTAAAAGGTTTTTTTCTTACCGGGCCCAGCTCTTATGATATCGGCGTATTCGCGATGTTCTTATTCCAGATGGTGTTCATGGATACCACGGCGACTATTCCTACCGGAGCACTGGCAGAGCGCTGGAAATTTTCATCTTTCTGTCTTTATGGACTGCTCGTAGGCATGGTAATTTATCCCGTTTATGGCAACTGGGTATGGGGCGGCGGCTGGCTTTCAATGCTTGGCCAAAACTTCAAACTTGGCCACGGACATGTTGATTTCGCGGGGTCTTCAGTGGTACATTTGACAGGCGGTGTTATTGCGCTGGTCGGAGCGTGGATTGTCGGCCCGCGTCTTGGAAAATTTAATAAGGACGGAAGCGCAAACGCGATGCCCGGACATAATATTCCAATGGCAATTATCGGTACCTTCATTCTGGCTTTTGGCTGGTTTGGTTTTAACGCCGGGTCAACTCTTGCAGGTACTGATCTCAGGATCAGCGTGGTCGCCGTAAATACGATGCTGGCTTCCGCAACGGGCGCGATGGCTTCAACTCTTTGGATGTGGTTTTTTAGAACCAAAAAACCCGATCCCAGCATGATGGCAAACGGTATGCTGGCGGGGTTGGTTGCTATTACCGCGCCTTGCGCGTTTGTCAGCTCTGTAAGCGCGTGTATCATAGGTTTAATAGCCGGTGTCCTGGTTGTTGAGTCTGTTTACTTTGTAGAAGGAAAACTAAAACTGGATGACCCTGTCGGGGCCATTTCTGTGCATGGCGTAAACGGTGCGTTTGGCTGCCTTGCTCTCGGGATCTTTGCTGACGGTTCATATGGAGACGGCTGGAATGGAGTAGCAGGAACAGTAAAGGGCCTTCTTTACGGCGACCCTTCCCAGCTGCTCGCTCAATGCATAGGCATAGCCTCTAACTTTATATATGTAGGTTTATTTTCCATAGTAATATTTAAACTGATAGATGTTTTTGTGGGTAACCGTACGCAGCCGATAAATGAAATAGAGGGGCTTGACGTCCCGGAAATGGGGGTCGTTGCTTATTCCGGAATAAAAATGGATAAAAACTCAGAAACCCCATTATCAAAATAAAACTAAAGCCGGTTCAAGGCCTGGCATAAACGGAGGGTTAACAGAATGAAAAAAATAGAAATAGTTATCAGACCTACAAAAATGGAAGCAGTTTGCAGCGTACTTGAAAGGAACGGATATCCCGGGCTCATGATAACGGAAATACAAGGGCACGGCAAACAAAAGGGTTTAACGCAGCAGTGGAGGGGCCAGGAGTACAAGCTGACTTTTCTGCCAAAATTGAAGATAGAAGCGGTTATTAAGGACAAAGATATTAAAGCCGTGTTGAAAGAGATAAGAGACTCCGCTTTTACCGGGGAGATAGGGGACGGAAAAATATTCGTGTCCAATGTTGAAGATGTTGTAAGGATAAGGACCGACGAACGGGGAGAAAGCGCCCTTTAACAAATGATGAGCAGATAATTAATAAAGTAGATGATTTTTAGAGTGAACGAAAGGGAACAGGTAAAACGTTCCCTTTCGTTTTTTTAGGAACTTGCCCTAATATATTGAAAAGTCTGCTTAAAAAGAGTATATATGCATTATGTTATAGCTCAAATTAAAAGGAGCATTGAAAAAATATGAAAGAAATGACCACGCGGGAAAGAATGACCAGGATGTACGCGCATAAAGAGGCGGACAGGGTTCCGATAACTGACAGTGTCTGGGCCTCAACAATAAAAAGATGGCATAAAGAAGGCCTGCCCGAAGGCGTATCCTATCACGATTATCTGGAACTGGACAAGTTCGCGCATATAGGCGCGGATAACAGCCCCAGGCTGCCGGAAAAAGTCCTGGAAGAAACGGCCGAATATATAATCACCACCTCTGCCTGGGGAGCCACACTTAAGAACTGGAAAGAACACGGGGGCGTTCCCGAGTACATTGACTATACGGCAACCAGCTTTGAGGCCTGGAAAAAAATGAAAGAAAGAATGATCCCGGCGAAAGACCGGATAGATTGGGAATATCTTAAGAAGAACTATAAACAATGGAAAGAGGAAGGCCGCTGGATAACCGCCGGATTCTGGTTCGGTTTTGATGTCACGCACTCGCATGCGGTCGGCACCGAGCGGGTGCTCATGGCGCTTATTGAAGAACCGGAATGGATAATGGATATGTTCAATACCTATCTTGATATGCACATCGCGCTTTTCCAGATGGTCTGGGAGGCCGGCTATGAATTTGACGAGATCATGTGGTATGACGATATGGGCTATAAGCAGAAACAATTCTTCTCCGTGGACATGTACCGGAATGTCTTAAAACCGACCCACAAAAGAGCCTGTGACTGGGCAAAAGCAAAAGGCGTAAAAGCCAGGCTTCATTCCTGCGGAAATATCCTGCCGTTCATTCCGGAGTTCATTGACATCGGTATCGGGATGCTCAATCCGCTGGAGGTCCAATCCGGAATGGACCCGGTGGAGATCAAAAAACAATTTGGAGCTGAGATCGGAATGCACGGAGGTTTAAGCGCCATACTTTTTAATCATCCCGAAAAGATGTGGGCGGAGATGAAAAGAGTTATCCCCGCCTGTAAAAAGAACGGCGGGTATATGATTTCTACCGACCACTCTGTCCCGGAGTCCGTAACCCTGGCACAATTCAAAGAATTCGTCAGACTGGGAAAAGAACTGGGAAAATACTAATTACTGTAATTGGGAAATAAAAACATAAAAGACAGATAAAAGAATAAAGAAAAACAGTATACATTAACAGGCAAATTTCGTGAAAAATGTTATGTTTATGGAAACGAAACAAGGGATTTGCATGTAAAATTGGATAATTTTTATGCATATTTTTCAATTAATATGAAAATATAGAGCAAAATACTCATATTTCCTGTAATTTGGTCTTTTTTATCTTGACAGCACATTGAATGTTTGTTATAATCTGACAGTCTTAAAAACCACTGAAGGTTTTACCGCGAGAACGGGCAAAAAGACACCGACCAATAGCAAAATCCAAAAGCGACGAGGCTTAAAAAATATTTCAACAGGAGGCATTATGATCAAGGCAAGCGAAATTTTTGGAGAACTTACGTTCAGCAAAAAAGTGATGAAGGCAAAACTCAGCAAAGAGATCTATAAAAAATTAATGGAGACTATCGAAGAAAACAAAGCCCTAGATCAGGAGATAGCCGCTGATGTAGCCCATGCCATGAAAGAATGGGCCATGGAAAACGGCGCGACCCATTTTACTCACTGGTTCCAGCCTCAAAGAGGCGGCACCGCCGAAAAGCACGATGCGTTCCTTTCTTACGGTGAAGACGGAGAGATGATAGAAAGATTGTCCGCCTCCCAGCTTATCCAATCCGAACCGGACGCTTCCTCTTTTCCTTCAGGCGGGATAAGATCCACTTTTGAAGCAAGAGGGTACACGGCCTGGGATCCGACCTCGCCTGCGTTCCTTATAGTTTCAGAACAGGCAAAGACCCTGGTCATTCCTTCCGTCTTTCTTTCCTGGACGGGCGAGGTACTCGACCTTAAAGCGCCGCTTCTTCGTTCCCAGCGTGCTTTGACCGAAGAGGCGATTAAACTTCAAAGATTACTCGGCAATAGAACTTCAAAAAGAATTAAGGTCTACGTCGGCCCGGAACAGGAATATTTTCTCTTTAACAAAGAACTCTGGAATACCCGGCCGGATCTTTTCATCTGCAACAGGACGCTTTTTGGCGCCATGCCGGCAAAGGGCCAGCAAATGGAAGACCATTATTTTGGTTCCATCAAAAGCAAGGTGCTTAACTTCATGGAGGAATTGGATATCGAACTCTATAGAAGAGGTGTTCCTGCCAAAACCAGGCACAATGAAGTAGCCCCCAATCAGTTTGAGATAGCGCCCCTTTATAACGAATCCAATCTGGGGATAGATAATAATCTGAAACTTATGGACATTATGCACAAGGTCGCGGAAAAACACGGCCTGGTCGCCTGCCTGCATGAAAAACCGATGGCCGGCGTTAATGGTTCCGGTAAACATTTAAACTGGTCTCTGGGCGATGAAACCGGAATCAATTATCTTGAACCGTCCAAGTCACCCTTGAAGAATCTTAACTTCCTGATAACCATCGGCGCGATACTTTATGGGATAAATAAGTTTGGCGGCATTCTCAGGGCCGCTGTCGCGGACGCGGGTAATGACCACCGCCTCGGGGCAAACGAAGCACCTCCGGCTATCATGTCGGTATATCTCGGTGAATACCTGGATGCGATCTTTAACGAAATAGAAGGGATAAGCGCGAAACCCACAGAAAAACAGCTCGCGCATATTAACCTTGGAGTTCAGAATCTCCCCAAAGTGGCAAAAGATACTTCCGACAGGAACAGGACTTCACCCGTAGCTTTTACCGGTAACAAGTTCGAATTCCGCGCGGTGGGTTCTTCCCAGAATTGCGCTGAAGCGGCAACGGTATTTAATCTTATAGCGGCTTATGGCTATAAAGAGCTCTATGAACGCCTCTCTAAAATGAAAGGTGATGTAAGGGCTAATGCGATAATCGTGCTCAAAGATATATTGAAGGAGACCAAACGGGTCAGATTTGAAGGAAACAATTATTCGGAAGAGTGGCACAAAGAAGCCGCAAAGAGAGGGCTTCCTAACGCTAAGAATACTCCGGAAGCTTTAAAATTCTTTATGGCTAAAGATGTGATAAAAATGTTTGAAGAGTTTAAGGTCCTTTCGGAGAGAGAATTGCACTCAAAGATAGAGGTTAAGCTCGAGACTTATGTGAAAATAAAAGATATCGAGTTTAAAGCCGCAAAAAACATTGCGAAGACCCTTATTCTTCCCTCTGTTGCGAAACATATGAGAAAGACGGCTGAGACGGCCAACTCGGTTAAAACTGCCGGGATAAGTTCCAAGGTCCTTTCGGCGGAAGTAAAAGAAATAGAAGCCGCCTATTCAGATATCAGAGAGAATCTTGCTAAATTTGAAGCTTATCAGGAAAAACTTGAAAAAATGCAGGATCTGCATAAGAAAGCCGCTTCCTGTGCGGAAGAAGGCGCGGAAGGCCTGCTTGCCCTGCGCAAAGCCGTGGATTTTGCCGAAACCATTGTTGCTAACGATCTCTGGCCGATGGCCAAGTATCAGGAACTGCTTTTAAGGCTGTAAATTATGGACAGGCCCGTCAGCAGAGCAGAAAAAAAAGAAAAGCATGAAGAAAAGCCGGCCGAAAAGAAAGTTTTAAGGCCGGCGGATAATGATAAAGAGCTGGAACAGTAGTAAGCCGGCAACGCAGCCGGCACCTTGAGACAATATTTGGACACAGATGTCCGGATAAACCGCACAGTAGCGGTTATCCGGACATTTTTTTTAAAAGCAAAGTAAGGGAGGGAAAGAGATGATAAATGCGGGAGACACGGCGTTTGTGCTGATAGCTTCGGCCATGGTACTGCTAATGACCCCAGGTCTGGCGTTCTTTTACGGAGGAATGGTAAGGAGAAAGAACATTCTGGGCGTGCTGATGCAGTGTTTCATAATAATGTGTGTCTTGGGGCTTCAGTGGGTGCTCTTCGGGTATTCTCTTTCTTTCGCGCCGGGTAATGCTTTTATCGGTTCTTTAGACTGGGCCGGGCTTAGGGGTGTGGGGCTTGAGCCCTATGCCGGTTACGCGGCGACCATCCCTCACCAGGCTTTCATGATCTTCCAGGCGATGTTTGCCGTGATCACGCCCGCGCTGATCATCGGCGCTTTTGCGGAGAGGATGAAATTTTCGGCATTTTTGGTTTTTACGCTTCTCTGGGCGTTCCTTGTTTATGATCCTATCACGCACATGGTCTGGGGCAACGGCGGGCTGTTAAAAAGTATGGGCGTGCAGGATTTTGCGGGAGGAATTGTGGTACATGTAAATGCCGGTATAGCGGCTCTTGTTGCGGCCCTTTATCTGGGGAAAAGAAGACATTTTCCGCAGGCCGTGGCACCGCACAATCTTCCCTTTACGGTGCTCGGGGCGGGGCTTCTCTGGTTCGGCTGGTTTGGTTTTAACGCGGGTTCTGCGCTTGCCGCCAACGGTATTGCGGTAAATGCTTTTGTTGTTACAAATACGGCGGGTGCGGCCGCGGGGTTGACCTGGGCCCTGATAGACTGGCTGTACAACGGGAAACCCACCATGTTCGGTACAATAACGGGAGCCATTGCCGGGCTTGCGGCAATTACTCCGGCCGCCGGATTTGTCGGAGTAATTCCTGCGATACTTATCGGCATAAGCGTTTCTCTTATCGGCTTCTTTATGGTGGCGATCGTAAAATTTAAGTTCAGCTATGATGACTCTCTTGATGCCTTTGGTGTTCATGGCATAGGCGGTATCATCGGAGTTCTTGCAACAGGGTTATTTGCCAGCAAAGCGCTTAATCCGGCAGGGGTTGACGGTTTATTTAACGGTAATCCAAAATTTTTTCTCATTCAATTGGGTGCGGTTTTATTCACAGTTGTTTATTCCCTGGCGGGCACTTTTGTGATCCTAAAGATAGTGGATAAATTAATGGGTGTAAGGGTAAATGAAAAAGATGAAGCTATCGGCCTGGATCTTACGCAGCATAAAGAAACAGCATATACGGTCCTGGAATAGGACCGTTCAAAAGGTTTGTAAGGTTTATAAAGTCCATAAAGTTTTGCACCAAGGAGGAATATATCAATTAATATCCTTCAAGGAATTTTAACCTTACAAACATTATAAACGTTAAAACTTTATAAACTTTGACGACGAGGAAGGAGGAGGAAGCGATGAAACTGGTCATTGCGATAATACAACCGCATAAGCTTGATGATGTTAAAAAAGAATTATATCAGGAAGAAGTCAACCTGATAACTGTCTCGGAAGTTTTGGGGCATGGCCGGCAGAAAGGTGTTACCGAAGTTTACCGTGGAATTAAGGAAACAGGAAATTTACTCCGGAAGATCCGGCTGGAAATAGCGGTAAATGACAATTTTCTGGAAAGGACCATAAAGGCCATTACGAAAGGGGCCAGAACAGGTGAAACCGGCGACGGTAAAATATTTGTCCTGGACCTTAGTGAATGCGTCAGGATCAGAACCGGAGAAACCGGTCCGGAAGCCATAGGTTAAATGGCGATTTAAGACTAAAAAAAGTAGGTCCGGCAAAGTAAAAAGCCGGAAGAATAAAATAATATATTAGGACACAGATGTCCGGGTAGCCCGCGTGGAAGCGGGTATCCGGACATTTTTATTATAAATTGGAACCATGAACTATTACCCTATTTTTTTAGGGTCAGGTTCATGGCCCTGTCCCCGTAAAAGTGAGTTTTACGGGAAGGAGAAAGTATGATAAATGCAGGTGATACAGCTTTTGTACTGATAGCGTCGGCCATGGTTCTATTAATGACCCCCGGTCTGGCGTTTTTTTACGGGGGTATGGTAAGAAGAAAAAATGTTCTGGGTGTGCTGATGCAGTGTTTCATAATAATGTGTGTTTTGGGGCTGCAGTGGGTGCTCTTCGGGTATTCTCTTTCTTTCGCGCCCGGTAATGCTTTCATCGGTTCTTTGGACTGGGCCGGGCTGCGGGGTGTGGGGCTTGAACCCTATGCCGATTACGCGGCGACCATCCCTCACCAGGCTTTTATGATCTTCCAGGCGATGTTTGCCGTGATCACGCCTGCGCTTATTATCGGCGCTTTCGCGGAGAGGATGAAATTTTCGGCATTTTTAGTTTTTACGCTTCTCTGGGCGTTCTTTGTTTATGATCCTATTGCGCACATGGTCTGGGGTACCGGCGGGCTTTTCCGCAATCTTGGTGTCCTGGATTTTGCGGGAGGAACAGTCGTTCATATCAATGCCGGGGTTGCCGCTCTTGTTACGGCCCTTTATCTGGGTAAAAGAAAACATTTTCCGCAGGCCGTGGCACCGCACAATCTTCCCTTTACGGTCCTCGGGGCGGGGCTTCTCTGGTTCGGCTGGTTTGGTTTTAACGCGGGTTCCGCGCTTGCCGCCAACGGTATTGCGGTAAATGCTTTTGTTGTTACAAATACAGCAGCTGCGGCCGCGGGACTGACCTGGGCCCTTATAGACTGGCTGCATAACGGAAAACCCACCATGTTCGGCACGGTTACAGGCGCTGTTGCCGGGCTTGTTGCCATTACACCGGCAGCAGGTTTTGTGGGAGTTATTCCGGCAGTGCTTATAGGTGTCGGAGTTTCAATAATTTGTTTTCTTATGGTCACGGTAGTAAAAATGAAATTTGGTTATGATGACTCGCTGGATGCTTTCGGTGTTCATGGCATAGGAGGGATCTTCGGGGCTCTTGCCACCGGCTTATTTGCGAGTAAAGCCCTCAACCCGGCAGGTGCAGACGGCCTCTTTAACGGCAACCCGAAACTATTCTTAATTCAACTCGGGGCAGTATTATTTACCCTTGTTTATTCCCTTATAGCGACCTTTGTGATATTGAAAATTGTGGACAAACTAATAGGCGTGAGGGTAAATGAAAAAGATGAAGCTATCGGCCTGGATCTTACCCAGCACAAAGAAACAGCATATACGGTCCTGGAATAGGCCCGTTCAAAAGGTTTGTAAGGTTTATAAAGTCCATAAAGTTTTGCACCAAGGAGGAGTATATCAATTAATATCCTTCAAAGAATTTTAACCTTACAAACATTATAAATGTTAAAAACTTTATAAACTTTGACGACGAGGAAAGAGGAGGAAATAATGAAACTGGTCATCGCGATAATACAACCGCATAAACTTGAAGATGTTAAAAAAGAATTGTACCAGGAGGAGGTCAACCTGCTGACCGTTTCAGAGGTTTTAGGGCATGGCCGGCAGAAAGGTGTTACGGAAGTTTACCGGGGGATAAAAGAAACGGGAAATTTACTCCGGAAGATACAACTGGAAATAGCTGTCAATGATAACTTCCTGGAAAGGACCTTAAAAGCGATAACTAAAGGGGCTCGAACGGGTGAAACCGGCGATGGTAAAATATTTGTGCTGGACCTGGGTGAATGCGTGAGGATTAGAACCGGAGAAACCGGTCCGGAAGCAATAGGCTAGACCGGAGGGGCAGAGAGTCGGAAGGGCAGAGGAGAAGTAAAACATTATTTTAACAGTGCTTCTGCACATCAGATTCTCTGCCTTTTGCTTTGCCGCCCCTCCGACCCTCTGCTCTTCTGCCCCTCAGTTTTATTCCACTTGACAAAAATACAACCATATGGTATCATTTCACATGAAACTATTTCTCTTGAAAGCAACATAGGGGCAAGCATGGAAGAAATATATGAAAGAATAGAAAAAGTAAGGCGCTCGTTTATGAAGCTTATGCCAGGAATAAATTCCAGGTTGATAAACCCGGGCCAGCATAGTCCTATGATGAATTTTTCATTTTCAGAGCTTAAGGTGCTCCAGCTTTTTAAAGAAAAGAATAGATATAAAATGTCGGAGATCGCAAACTCCTGCGGAATGCCTTTACCTACCGCCACGCATGTTGTTGAGAAACTGGTAAAAAATAATCTGGTAAAACGCACTCCTGACGGGAAAGACCGCAGGGTGATATTCATAGAGTTCACCAAAGAAGGGCTAAAAGTCATGGCGGAATCTGAAATTCATCACAAGGAAAATGTCAAACAGTTCATGGCCTTTCTTGATAAAGAGGATCAGGAGCGTCTTGTTAAAACAATGGAACAATTTGCCGGGATCGTAGAGGAGATAAGCGAAAAGATAGAGAAAAAAAGTAAATTAAAGGAAGGTGGGAAATGAAAAAAGCATTATTAATAAGTTTTATTTTTTGTTTGGGGTTAATGGCGGAAGAGTTGACCCTGGACAACAGTCTAAATTACGCGATGACGCATAATCAAAAGATCCTTTCGGCAAAGCAAAAGGTTCAAGCCGCTGAAGGAAGTTTAACCGCGGCCGCCGGGTTACTCTACCCGCAGATTTCGGCCACCGGTATCTATACAAAAAATTCCGCGTTATCAAGATATGTTTATGGCGATCCCTATAAAATTCCGGTGTTCAACGCCGCAGGTGTCCCGAACACGGATTATATTGCTTTCGCTATGCCCAATGTGAGCGCGGACAGGCTGGGAGATATGTACGTGGCAAAACTTTCCCTGGTTTGGCCGGTCTTTACCTGGGGAAAGATCCAGGGCGCGGTCGAGATCGCCGAGGCGAATAAGAATATCGCCGATGAAGATCTTACAAAAACCATCCAGGACGTTACTTATGATATAAAGAACGGGTTCTACTCTCTCTTAATGACTTCACAGATGGTCAAGGTCCTTGATGAAACAAGAAAATCATTGCAGGCCCATGTCGCGGTGGTTGAAAAAAGGTATACCGCCGGCCTGGCATCAAAATTTGAACTTCTCCGCGCGAAAGTACAGCTGGCTAATATTGAACCGCAGCTGAACAGCGCGAAAAATGGTTATGAACTTGCACTTATGGGTTTTAACAATAACCTGGGCGCGGAGAGCAATAATAAATATACGGCGAAAGGCGAATTTAAATACGAGAAAGAAACTTTTGTTCTTGAAGACTGCCTGAAGAGCGCTCTGACCAACAGAGTGGAACTCAAACAGATGGACGAAAGGATCAGGATGTCCCGGGCGGCAATGAATATTGCAACAGCCGGGTTTCGGCCTTCGCTTACGCTTACGGCAAATTATTCGACAAACATGGGGGCCCAGCTCCCTCCGGAAGACACAGTCTGGTTTACCGGCTGGGATGCCGGCGGCATACTTTCGATACCGATCTTTGACGGCTTTACTACGAGCGGAAAATACACGGAAGCGGAAGGAAATTTGCAACAGGCTTTAATAGGGAAAAAACAGCTTCTGGACGGCATTGATATAGAAGTGAAAGGCGCCTTCCTTACGCTGGAAGCCACCGAGAAAACTATTATCGCGCAAGCCGAAAATATAAGCATGGCAAAAGAAAGCCTGAACATGGTGAAAGAACGTTACGCGCAGGGCCTCTCCACAAATCTTGATGTTCTGGATACCGAAGTAAGTTATCTTCAAACAGAGATCAGTTATTATCAGTCTCTTTATGATCAAATTCTGGCAAAAGCAAAACTAAAAAAAGCTATGGGGAGAATTGGAGGAGAAAATGTCAAGAAATAAAAGGTTATTTGCGGCAGCCGCGGTTCTATTAGTGCTGGTACTTGCCGGTTGCGGAAAGAAGCAGGAAGCACAGAAGCAAGCCGGAGCAAGCACCGGTACGGAAACAAGATCTGACGGACTTCCTATATATACCGTCAGGTCAAAGATCTCTAAAATAAATGACAAAATTAATTCGATAGGAACAGTTTACCCTTTTGAACAGAACAATATTTATTCCAAGGGTTCCGGGCGGCTGGTGAAATACCTGGTGGAAGAGGGCCAGATCGTAAAAAAAGACGACGTGATCGCCTATGTTGACAGGGATGAGGTAGGTTACGAGTTTACCCAGAATCCGGTTAAGAGCCCCGCGGGCGGTGTTATTCTAAAAAAATATCTTGATGTCGGAGCTACCATCAGCGCCATGATGGGCTCAGTGGCAGGCGCCACTCCGGTAGCCTCGGTAGGCGACCTGAGCAAGGTAAAAATACTTCTTACCATAGTGGAAGCGGATATCGGAAGGATAAAAACCGGGCAGGCAGCTCAGGTCAAATTGGAAGCCTATCCGGAGAAGATCTTTAACGGCAGTGTTTATACGGTCGCGCCGACCGCGGATCCTGTAAGCCATACCAGTAAAGTCGAGATCCTTGTGGATAATAAAGCCGGGCTTATCAAAGCCGGTATGTCTGCCGAGGTAGATATCATTGTAGCCACAAAAGCGGCGGCAGTAGTCATACCCAGGAACGCTCTTATCAAAAAAGCCGGCGAGATCTATGTTTTTGTTATCAGGAACGGGATCGCAAATAAGACGCTTGTGGAACCCGGCTATGACGACGGCCTGGAGCTTGAAATAAAAAAAGGATTGCAGCAGGACGAGCTGATCGCAAACAGCGACTTTAATGTTATTCAAGACGGGTTAAGAGTAAGAGATTCCGGTCTTACAAAGTAAGGAGAGGCATTAAATGAATATTTTCGATTTTTCAGTCAAAAGGCCGGTAACCACGATAATGCTTATGTTCATTTTCGCGGTACTCGGCTTGATCAGTCTGCTGTATTTAAAAACAGAACTTATTCCGTCTTTGACCTTTCCCAATCTTATGGTCGTGACCGAGTATCCCGGAGCCGGGCCGCTTGAAGTTGAAAAAGGCCTGACCAGGCCGCTTGAGACCGCGATCCGGAGCGTTTCGGGTATCAAAAACGCCAAATCCACAAGCTCGGAAGGTGTCTGCGTGATAAACGCGGAATTCAACTGGGGGGAGAACCTGGATGAAGCGACTAACCAGATAAGGGACAGGGTGGGAAGGATCAAAAATTACCTTCCGGTCGATGCCAAGGATCCCGTAATAATTAAAATGGATACCAGCGGTATACCGGTACTGGTAATGTCCATCCGTTCTAATCCAAAATATGATCTTGATGTACAAATGATAAATAAATTTTGTACCGACAATATGCAGCCTAAACTCGAAAGGACCAAGGGTGTTGCCTCGGTCTATGTTATAGGGGGCCGGGACAGGGAAATACAGGTCAACTGTGACAAGCAGAAACTTTATGCCTACGGAATCTCGCTCTCGCAGGTTATCGGGAAGATAAGGCTGGAGAACCTGAATGTTTCCGCGGGCAACATAGCGGATTCCGCGGATACTGAATTTTTAGTGCGCGGTGAAGGGGAGTTCAAAAAACCGCAGGAAATTGAGAATATTATAGTCGGAATAAAAAACGGCGCCCCTGTTTATGTTAAAGATGTGGGAAAGGTTAATGATGCCTACGCGGACGAAATAGGAAAATCTAAAATAAACGGTTCGCGGAGTATCTCGGTTATCGTTATGAAAGAAACGGACGCGAATACCGTTGAAGTTGCTGCCAACGTCAGAAAAGCGCTCAAAGTAATTGAAAAAGAATTTCCGGAAGGGCTTGGCTATACTATAAATTTTGATACCTCAACAATAATAAGCGATTCGATCAATGCTCTTGTTAGAAGCGCGCTGGAAGGCGCGGTCCTGGCCGCGATAATAATATTCCTATTTTTGGGCCGGGTAAATCCGACACTCATTATATGCATCTCCATACCGATATCTTTGCTTATCGCCTTTACCTCGATGTATTTTACCGGTTATACGATAAATATCATGACTTTAGGCGGCTTGGTCATCGCGCTCGGACGCTTGGTTGACGACTCCGTCGTCGTTATGGAAAATATTTTCCGGAGACGGCAGCTCGGTGAAAATGCCTACACGGCAGCCGTGGAAGGTGCAAAAGAGGTGGCGGTACCGGTCATCTCCTCGACGCTTGTTACTGTTATCGTGTTTCTTCCCATAGTATTCGCGGAAGGAATGGCGGTCCAGTTATTTAAGGCCTTCGGTGCAACAGTATTTTTTGCCCTGACGGGTTCACTTATTGTAGCTTTTACCATAGTCCCCATGCTGGCTTCAAAACTTTTTAACAAAGGCATAGGCACCCACGACACCGATAGCAATACTTTATATGAGAGATTTAAAAGAGCTTACGGGAGATCGCTTAACACGGCCCTTTCAAATAAAGGCAAAGTGCTGCTCATACTTGCCGGTGTTCTGGTCCTGACCGGTATTATGTTCAGCCGTATCGGCAAAGAATTTATCCCGTCCTTTGTTTCGGGGAAATATCAGGCCGTTGTCAAGCTTCCAAAAGGCTCCTCTTTGGATGCTACGGAAAAGGTCGTGGACAGAGTGGAGAAGGAACTTAGAGCTACCTGCGGTGATAATCTTGAGAGTATCTCTATGAATGTGGGGACGAGTGCGGCTGCCAGGGCCTTCAGAGGTACTGCTTCCGGGTCTGAGTCCGCACAGGTGATGATCAGTTTAAAAACAGGACAGAAGAGCATAAAAGACAAGGATCTCTATGATGCTTTAGATCGTGCCGGAAAAGAAAATATAGGGGCCCAGATAAGCATGCAGGCCGCCGGTTTCAGCACCGGTTCTTCAAGGCCCATAGAAGTGAAGATCTACGGAGAAGACCTTGACCTGCTAAAACGAATAGGGGCGGACTTGACCGATAAACTTAAAGGGATTTCCGGTATTAAATCGCCTTCCTCCAGCATGGAGCAGGGTCTTCCGGAATTTACCCTGAGCTTTAACAGGGATAAACTTACAAAATACGGGCTTACAGTTGCGCAAGTGGGAGCCGAGATGACTTCAGCCGTTGACGGCGGAGTTGCGTCCATCTTCAGGGAAGCAGGAACAGAGTCCAACATAAGGGTAAGGCTTACTGAAAAATACCGCAAATCCTCAAAGGACCTGCTGGAAATTCCTATTTCCTCGCCTCTGGGATTTGTTGTTCCCTTAAAAGACGTGGTTGATTTTAAGAACAGCGAAGGCCCGGCGCAGGTTGACAGGGAAAACGCCAAGAGACTTGTCAGTGTTACGGCGGACTATGCCGGAAGGGATCTTTCCGCGGTTGTTGCGGATGTGCAGAAGGTGCTGGATAAGATAAGCCTTCCGCAGGGATACTTCTACGAGTTTGGCGGAGCCGAAAAAGATAGAAGAGAAGCTTTTGTTACTCTGGGGCTCACCTTCTTGATGTCGATACTTCTTATCTATATGATCCTGGCTTCGCTTTATGAATCCTTCATCCACCCGTTTACGGTATTACTTTCGGTGCCGTTCGCCATTACCGGGGCCTTGATCGCGCTCTTTATGACCGGTACACCGCTTGGTGTTACCGCTGTTATCGGGCTCATAATGCTGGTGGGTATCGTTGCCACCAACGCTATCGTTCTTATCGACTTTGTTATAAAAAGGCGCGCAGTGGAAAAAGACAAGAGGAAGGCCATAGTAGAAGCGGCGGAAACAAGGCTCAGGCCCATACTTATGACGGCTTTGGCCACACTTTTTGCTTTGCTTCCCATTGCTCTTGGCAAAGAAGCGGGCATGGAATTGCAGATCCCCATGGGAATATCGGTCGTCGGGGGGCTCCTGCTTTCGACTTTTATCACGCTCTATATAATACCCGTTGTTTATGATATTTTTGATTCTTTGAGCAAGAAAAAAGAAGAACCGGATGCAACGTCCGAAGGGTAGGATCGGCAATAGTGTTTCCTGTTGAATATTATTATTCAAAAACCGCAGGGACCTGTTAAAAGCGGCGGAAGAAAGGGTTAAAAATATTTATGTTAAAAACTTTTAGTCTGGTTTCCCTTCTGGGGATAACTATAGTAATGGCCGGGGATTCTGATCTTCTTTACACAAGAGCGCTGGAATTGTTTGACAAAAGGCATCTGGATAAAGAAAATGCTTTGAAGGCCAAAGAACTTGCCTGGCAGATAATGGAAAAGGAACCCGGCAACGTTAACGCTCTTGTTCTTATTTCCAGAATCTATCTTTTTTCCGGTGAAAATCTTGAAAAAGAGGAGGATAAGCGGGCCGCCTACGAAAAAGGGACAGAATACGCAAAAAAAGCGCTGGGGCTGGACCTAAAAAATGCTAACGCGCATTTCTATTATGGCGCGGGCCTCGGTAGGTGCGCGCAGCTTAAAGGAATATTTAATGCTATCGGCTCGGCAGGAGAGATAAAAAAGGAATTTGAAAAAGCCCTTGAACTTGATCCGAAACACCCCGTAGCAAAAGTTGCTCTTGCAAATTACTATTACCAGGTGCCGGGTTTATTCGGCGGCAGCACCGAAAAAGCAATTGAGCTGCTAAAGGAAGCGTTGGAGCTCTATCCAAATTTGACGATGGCCTCTGTTGACCTTGCCCGCATTTATAAAAATCAGGGTAAGAAAAAAGAAGCGCTGGCTCTTCTGGAAAAAGTCGTCGAAAACAAAACACCTGCACCGGAAGCAAACTATTATCTTTATGACAAAAAAGAAGCCCCTGGAAATGCTGAAAGAATTAGCCAAATAACCGGGTTCCCGGTATTTGACCCAAATCATACAATTTATCCGGAAAAAATAATATAATATAATATGAAAAAAATTATCATTGTTTCAATATTTTTGCTGCTGGTGCTTCCATTTGCCGGCTGTAAAGAAACAGCTCCCGCCCAAGAGCTAAAGGAGAATATTGATATGAAAGAATTTGAGAAAGGAACCTTTGCCGGCGGCTGTTTTTGGGGGGTTCAGGATCTTTTTGATACGCAAAAAGGTGTTGTTAAGACTGTCGCGGGCTATACCGGGGGACATACCGGAAACACTGGCTACAGGGATGTTTGCACCGGAACAACCGGACATGCCGAAGCGGTCGAAGTTTACTATGATCCAAAGTTGATTACCTACAGGCAATTGCTTGACATCTTCTTCCGCCTCCATGATCCGACAACCTTGAACAGGCAGGGCCCGGATACCGGAAGTCAATACAGATCCGCTGTCTTTTATCATAACGAATTCCAGAAGAAAGAAGCACTTGATTTTATAGCCGGCTTGGAAAAGAAAAAAGTCTTTTCCGGGAAGATCGTCACTGAAGTGCTCCCTGCGAAAGAATTTTACCCTGCCGAAGAATATCACCAGAAGTTTTTTTTAAAAAACGGACAAACGGGATGTCACATCCTCCGGACAAGTCCATAAAGTTTATAAGGTTTTTAAGGTTCGTAAGGTCAAAATCGTTAAATTTATTTTGTAAAAAGCAACAAATGTCCTATTCTTGTCATCTCCGAGCCTTTTAATAGGGGGTACGCCGCTTTTCCTTTATAAACCTTACAAACTTTAAAAACTTTATAGACTGCGATGTTTCTGCTATAATCAATCATGTTTACTAAATTAACAAAAATCTATGGGCTATGTGTATGCTTAGCCATGTCGCTAAGCAGCGCCTCGGAGAATGAATCTATGAATATATATATAGGAACTTATACAAAGAAGACGGACAGTAAAGGCATTTATCTGTTTAAATTGGATCTGAAAACTGGCCGGCTGAACGCAGGTGTCTTAGCCGCGGAAACGGCCAATCCTTCTTTTATAGCAGTGCATCCCAACCTTAAATATTTATACGCGGCGGGCGAGCTGGAGGGAAAAATAGGGATTGTCAGCGCTTTTGCTATAGATAGCAAGGACGGAAAACTTACTTTACTGAATGAACAGTCTTCGGGAGGCGCGGGCCCCTGTCATCTTAGCGTTGACAAAGAAGGAAAGAATGTACTTGTCGCGAATTATGCCGGCGGCAGTATTGCAGTTCTTCCTATAGGGCTGGATGGAAAACTGGCAAAAGCTTCCTGCACTATATTGCATAAAGATCCTGAACCCGGCGATAAACCCCGCGCATCCCACTGCCACTCAATAAATCTTGACGCGTCGGGAAGGTTTGCTTTTGTTGCCGATCTGGGACTCGACCGCGTATTTTTTTACCGGTTTGACGGGGTGAAGGGAACTCTGGTGCCAAATGAGCCGGCGTCGCTGGTTTTGGAGGAAAAGGCAGGCCCCAGGCATTTTGCCTGGCATCCTTCGGGGCGGTTCGCTTACGTTATTAACGAACTGAATTCAACAATGACAGCTGTTTCCTTTGACGCGGAAAAAGGCAGCCTGCGCGAACTTCAGACGCTTTCGACTTTACCGGAGGGCTTTACCGGCACAAGCTATTGCGCCGAGGTACAGGTCCATCCGTCAGGAAAATTCCTTTACGGGTCCAACCGCGGCCATGACAGTATCGTTATCTTTGCAATTGATGAAAAGACCGGCCTGTTTAAACTTCTCGGCTTCGAACCCACGCAGGGAAGCTTCCCCAGGAATTTCGGTATTGACCCTACAGGCCAATATCTGATTACCGCGAACCAGAAAGGAAATAGCATAGTCGTGTTCCGGATAGATACCTCAACCGGCTTGCTCAAACCCACCGGCCAAAAAATAGGCCTCCCTGCCCCCGTATGCATAAAATTCATTAAGTAGTTCATAAGCTTCTTCCTTACAGACTTTTGCGAACTTTTAAAGACCTTTATGGACAACTCTTTATCTGCTATAATTAGTCGTATGTTCATACCTACAACACTCGACGAAGTAAAAAGGCTCGGTTGGAACTCTCTTGATGTTATTCTTATTACCGGAGATGCCTATCTGGATAGTTCTTTTATCGGCGTGGCCGTTATCGGTAAGGTACTTCTTAAGGCCGGGTATAAGGTGGGCATCATTGCTCAGCCGGATATGAACTCCCCGGGGGATATTATGCGCCTGGGTGAACCGGCGTTATTTTGGGGTGTAACTGCCGGCGCCGTGGATTCCATGGTGGCAAATTACACTTCTCTTCTGACGAAAAGAAGGGACGATGATTTTACTCCGGGCGGAAACAATATAAAAAGGCCGGAGCGTGCAGCCATTGCCTATACCAACCTTATCAAAAAATATTTCAAAAAAACAAAACCTGTTATATTGGGCGGGATAGAAGCATCTTTAAGAAGAATGGCTCATTATGATTATTTTACCGATTCTGTCCGGCGCTCCGTGCTTTTTGACGCCAAGGCCGATATCCTTGTTTATGGCATGGGAGAAAAAGCAATACTCGAAATAGCGTCCGCTTTAAAGACAGGCTCGGATTGGAAAAATATCAAAGGTATCTGCTACGCTTCCGGTGAAAAGAAAAAAGACTTCTTAGAAGTTGCATCTTTCGAAGAGGTCAAGACAGACAAAAAAAAATTTGCCGAAATGTTCGGGCTCTTTTACGAGAATACGGATCCGGTCAGCGCAAAAGGCCTGCTTCAGAAGCAGGATACCAGGTATCTGGTGCAAAACCCTCCCCAGCCCAATTTAACTACCCCGGAAATAGACGGGATTTATGAACTCGATTTTGAAAGAGAAGTTCATCCTTACTACAAACAAAAGGGGGAGGTAAGAGCCGCCGAGACCGTAAAATTTTCCATAACCTCCCACCGGGGCTGTTACGGCGAATGTAATTTTTGCTCTCTTACGGTACACCAGGGCACAACTGTTATCTCGAGGAGCAAAGAATCGATATTGCGTGAAGCGGAAAAACTGGCGAAACGGCATGATTTTAAGGGCTATATCACGGATATAGGCGGCCCGACCGCTAATATGTACGGGATTGAATGTACGAAAAAAATAAAAGAGGGAAGATGCAAGGATAGAAAATGTATTTATCCCCAGGTCTGCCCGAAACTAAAAGTGAACCATGCCGCACAAATAGAGCTTCTAAAAAGAATTGCGCAGATCCCCGGGGTAAAAAAAGTGTTTATTGCCTCAGGCCTTCGCTATGATATGATCCTGGAAGACCGGTCTTTTGGCCTTGAATATATGGAAGAACTTGTAAAGAACCATGTTTCTGGACAATTAAAGATAGCGCCTGAGCATGTTTCGGAAAAGGTGACGGCGTTAATGGGCAAAACGAAAGCCGCGCAGCTCAGGAAATTCAAGGAGCTGTTCGATACCTTGAACGAAAAACACAAAAAAAATCAATTTCTAACCTATTATATGATAGCCGCCCATCCGGGTTGCGAGCTTTTGGATATGAAGGAACTCCGGGCCTTTGTGCAAAAAGAGCTGAAAATGACCCCGGAGCAGGTCCAGGTTTTCACCCCGACGCCTTCCACGTATTCAACCCTTATGTATCACACCGGTTATGATCCCTTTTCCGGTAAAAAATTATTCGTGGAAAAAAGCCTCCGGGCAAAAAGGGCGCAGAAAGATGTTATGTTCGAGATCCCGGAGGACAAAGGGTACAGGGGAAAAGGGATACCGCTGGGAGATTAAAGAATATTCTAAAAATGGGCTATAAAGTATTTAAGGTTTCTAAGGTCTAAAAGCCTTGAAATATATAGAAACAAGGCAGAAGGTTTTCTGACTTTAGGGACTTTATGGGTGAGGGCAAAGGAGCCGGGTTATGCAGCATGAACATAAGCATGATATTTTTTGCGCGGGGCGGGCCGGAAAACTTATCGGGTTTTTGCGCAGGCTTACTCAGGATCCTTACAGGATCTTGAAACCATATATAAAGAAAGGCATGACCGTTATAGATTTTGGCTCGGGTCCGGGATTTTTCTCCGTGCCTGCGGCCGGGCTTGCAGGTCCCGCCGGCAAAATATATGCGGTGGATGTCCAGCAGGGAATGCTGGATATGCTGGTAAAATACGCAAAGAAGCGGGGAGTATTAGGCAACATCGTGACTATTAATAATCCCGCACATGAGATCGGCCTTGAACTGGAGGCGGACGTTATACTTGCTATTTATGTGGCACATGAAGTCCCGGACAGGGAAAAGTTCTTTCTCGGTTTGAAGAAAAGGCTTAAACCGGACGGCTTGCTGCTGCTTGCCGAACCCAAACACAGGGTCAATGAAATTGAATTTAAGGAAACCCTGGAGATAGCCGGGAAGTGCGGGTTTAAGCTCGAAGGCGGCATGAAGATGGTACAGAGTAGAACTGCAGTACTGAAAAACGAGATACAAAAGGCCTGAACCCGCAAAGTCCGTAAAAGAAGAGCCGTATTTTGCGCTTGCCAGCTTTAAAAGTACTTCAGGCTGATATTAAATAGATACTATTAATTTATTTTCTAATGGAGGAAAAACTATGAAAAAACCTGACAAAGCTGCCGAATATTTCAAAACAGGTTGTAACTGTTCGCAGGCAGTTGCTTTAGCTTTTACTTATGACGCGGGGGTGGATGAAAGCACCATACTTAAAGCTATGGCAGGCTTTGGCGGGGGAATAGGCAGGACTGACCAGATCTGCGGAGCTGTGTCAGGCGCTGTTATGATAATAGGCCTGAAATACGCAACAGGCCCTGATAAAAAAGAACTGGTCTACGCGAAGGTCAAAGAATTAACGGAGAAGTTCAAAGCCAGAAACAAAACAGTTTCCTGTACCGGCCTTCTCGGCTGTAACATGAGCACGCCCGCAGGCCTTGAAGAAGCAAAGAAAAAAGAAGCACACCAGAAGATCTGCCCCAAATTTGTCAGGGATGCCGTGGAGATACTGGAAGAAATACTTTAGTAAAAAGTTTTAACTTTGTTTTTCTTCAACCGGAATATAGGTCACCGGCGGGGTTTGCTTTTTGAAAAATTTTCTGACCGCGGGAGAAAGTTTTCTAAATACCTGCGGGGTAACAGCAAAACCGTTTGTTTTTAAGGCTGCTGCCGCGTTGATATTCTTCCCGAAGAAATCCACCCTGCCGTTTATTATAGTGCTTACCGCGGTACCATAATGGGCTTTTACCATGAGCCTGCATTGTTTTATATCTTGCTCCACGAAATATGCGTCAACTTTCTGTTTAAGCGCCCGGAGGGTTTTTATCCCCTCGTCAGTTTTCTCCGCTGGAAACGCTATCATTGCGGCATCCCCGATGAATTTAACCAAAATACCTCCGGCTTTTTCAACTTCGTTACTGACTATGCCATAATACCCGGAAAGCAATGCAAAAGTTTCCTTATCTTCCAGGGCCTGTGACAGCTTGTTGTAGCCGGTAAGGTCGGAAAAAGAAATGAGAATTTCCTTTTCCTCAAAACGGATGTTTTCCCGGTGGTTGGACATAGCTGCTCCTATATTTCCTGATTTTAGCGCCGGCCCGTATGTCCGGCAGGAAATTAAAAATAGTATTGTTGACTGAATTTGTCAATATTGCGGTTACAAACCCTTTAAAACCAGTTCTAGCAATTGTTCTTCCGAAACGCCCAGGTTCTTATACTTTTTGTAATAGTCATCCACAATATCCTGATAGTCCCTGGCGGTGTTTTCCCGGATGGACTTAACTTTTTTAAGAGCTTTCATAATAAGTTCCGGGGTTATCTCTATACCTTTTGAGCTTAGAAGTTTTTCATTCTGTTTAAGAACGTCTTCCACCGCGCCGGCGCCGCTGTGCTTGCCGAATACAAAACGCCTTTTACCTCCGACCTGTTCTTCCCTGATGA
Source organism: Candidatus Firestoneibacteriota bacterium (assembly GCA_903891415.1). Classification (GTDB taxonomy): domain Bacteria; phylum Oederibacteriota; class D2-FULL-39-29; order D2-FULL-39-29; family D2-FULL-39-29; genus CAIYPD01. The sequence continues at coordinate 17,958 of CAITEH010000083.1, read as the reverse complement.
CCTGGTAGATAGCCGGATGGATAAGAATGCCCGCGGTATGGATGCCTGATTCGTGAGCAAAAACACCCTCGCCGATTATTGGTTCATGCGGCTGGACGCAGATCCCGGAGGCTTTTTCCACTTCTTTTCTTAATTCGTGCAGCAGGTCATATCTAAAGCCGGGGATCTCAACGCCGTAAAGGTCTTTTAAGATCATTACGGTCTGATGCAGGGAAGTGTTCCCTGCCCGTTCTCCGATGCCGTTCGCGGTCACGCCCATATAAGACGCCCCGTGGCTCATTGCCCGGACGGTATTTAACGCGCTCATGCCAAAGTCATTATGGAAATGGGCGGTCATGGGCACGCCGTTTAAGGCCTTGATCATCTTCGGAATATAATAATCCACCGATTCAGGAGTAAAGACGCCGCAGGTGTCGGAAAAACACATTCTGGTCCCGCCGGCCTTTATGCAGGCCTTTGCCCATTTGACGCCGTACTCGATATTTCCGCGCGAAGAGTCTTCCGAAGCAAACTCGATCCTGCTTATTCCTTTTGACCGGCCGTATTTTATTGCCTCGCAGATAAGAGCGGTGTTGGCTTCCCTGTAAAATTTAAGGGGAAGTTTCATCCAGTCTTTTTCGGACCGGCCTTCTCTTTTTAAAAGAGTTCTGCCCAGCTTATACTTAATATGCAGGTCGGAGATGGTGGAGAGGACAAGTATGGAAACATCATCGGGTTTTGCCCCTATTTGCGCGAGCGTATTGATGACCACATCTATATCTTTTGGATTGCTGCGGCACATCGCCAGTATTTCTATGTCTTTTCGTATTTCCCCGGCTTTTTGAGCCGCGACACAAAGTTGAAGCGCTTTCTGGTCTGTTTCCCCGTTAACAGGAAACGCAACATCCATAGTATGCACTCCCATTTTTGAAAGGAACTTTGCCAGGCGCAGTTTTTGTTCCGGGGAGAAAATTACCCCCGGCATCTGCTCCCCGTCGCGGAGAGTATCATCATAGATACGGATCTTATCGGGCCTAGGGAACTTGAGATGCTTTGTAAATTTTTTTGGATCGTTTATCAGTTTTGAGAGTGGTTCGTTAAACTTGATCATCCTACCTCCGGTAGAAGTTTATAAAGTTTGTAAAGTTTATAAGGAAAACCAAAGAACAAGCAGTTACTTTATAAACCTTATAAACATTATGAACCTTAAGAACGCCGGTTCACTTCGTCAGCGAATAATTACAAGCCGTATCCGGAGTGCCCCATTTTTCCAGAGCGGTCTTCAATTCTTTATGTTTTTCAGCGGCCTTTCTTAAGGGTATCTTTTTATTTGTGGCTTCAATTGCCTGATGGAACGCCTTGGCTCCGGCAATAAGGCCCATAGGATGGGCGTGAATTCCTCCGCCTGCCCCCACGATCACATCATTGCCAAAATCCTCAATTAATTGCGGGACTATTCCGGGGTACATTCCTGCCGAGGGCCCGGGCCAGGCTCTTTTAATATGGTAGAAGGGGGAGGTGAGTTCCTGCCCGATCCGTATTACTCTTTCCTTGACCATCGGAACTTTGCCGAGGTGGGAAGGGTAAATGACCATGTCCCCGCCGGCCAGCCTGTTTAATTTTCCAAGAACAAGGCTTGAGCCCAGCCCATAGCTGGGTGAACCAAAAAGCGCGCCGGCAAAATCAGGATGCGAGAGCAGCGGTACCTTTATGGCCGGATCTTCCGCCAGGACCGACATCGCCGAATATGAAACGGTAAAAACATTGACCATCAGGCAATTTGCGCCTGCTTTTACGGAGTCCCTGGCTTTTTTGAACATTACGTCAAAGTTATCGGTAATATTTAAGGCGTAGAGTACTTTTCTGCCTGTTTCTTTGTATACCCGGGCGCAGGCTTTCAGGCATTCTTCCAGCCGCTCTTCCACGGTACAGAAACAGGGATCCGCCAGGAGTTCATCATCCTTTATAACGTCCACGCCGCCCAGTCCCAGATTGTAAAGCATTTTACCGATGGCTTTTGGATCCATACCTATACACGGCTTGAACATGGCCACCATCAAAGGCCGCCCGTGCACGTTCAACAAGTCTCTCATGCCTTCTATGCCGAATTTTGGCCCCTTAAATTTTTTTACGAAAGAATTCGGAAGAGTGATATCCAGAAGTTTTAGTTTTCCGGACATGGAAATGTTTCCGTAGAGCGCGGTTAAAACCTGCGGGATCTGGCCGTTTATATTATCCGCGGGGAAGGCGATCTTAAATATAAAGGTCCTTTCTTTTGTTCCCGGAGGAAGCGCGTCTTCATACTGGGGCACCTCGTAAACTCCGAGGACTTTAGCTACGCAGCGGTTCCGGATCTCGTCGGTCTCTTCCGGAAGCTGAACCCAGGTTCCGGTTGATTGTTCCAGCGCGATGGCTTCCACTTTTTTTAAGATGTCGGTAGTTTCGCACTGTAGCATATAAAGGCCGATTATGTATTTGTCCGCGTTAATGCCTTCATCATTCATGAATATTTTCGGGTCCAGCATACTTGCCTCCTGTACTGCTGCTAAGTTGAAAGATATTTTATCAGTATAAGAATATTTATGCAATAGTTAAAGAACTCCAAAAACATATATAGAGCGGGTCATTATATAGGTTGCATAAATCCTCTAAAAATAATAGAATTTGTTGGTGACCCTGCACCTGTACGCAGTGAATGGTACAGGGCTGGTGAAAATAAATAAAGGAAAGGAGAAAAATATGTCAGAAAGTTTCAAACTTGGGCTCATAGGCGCGGGAATAGGTTCCGCGCATGCAACCGGAGCAAAAAAAGTTCCGGGGATCGAAGTTTTGGCCGTGGCCGACCTGAATCCGGCCAGAGGGAAACGCCTGGTTGACGAATTCGGGGTCAAAAGGGCCTATACAGATTACAAGGAAATGTTAAAGACCGAGCGTCTTGACGGCGTAGCGGTGGGCGTTCCTAACTATCTCCACAAACAAATTGTTATAGATGTGTTAAATGCCGGAGTTAATGTGCTCTGTGAAAAGCCGATGGCTATGAACGCGCGGGAATGTGAAGAGATGATCGCCGCGGCAAAGAAGAACAAAAAGCATCTTATAATAGGCTTCATGCACAGACACCGGGATGATTCAAGAGCGTTAAAGCAAATTATTACGGCCGGCGGGCTCGGAGAGATCTATCATGCCGATGCCTATGCCTTGCGCAGAAGAGGAATTCCCGGACTGGGCGGCTGGTTTACTACAAAGAAGATGTCCGGCGGCGGCGGGCTTATAGATATAGGCGTGCATATTCTGGATCTTACACTCTACGAAATGGGCTTTCCTGAACCGGTCTCTGTTTCCGGAGCAACATATATGAAGTTCGGCCACAAAAAAGACTACAATTTTGTTTCCATGTGGGGCGGGCTTGTAAAACGCGGCCGGTTTGATGTGGATGATTTTGTGACCGCGCTGGTAAGATTTAAGAACGGCGCTACTCTTAATCTTGAAGTAAGCTGGGCGGCTAATATAGAAAAAGAGGGCATGTATTCTGTATTTATGGGGGACAAGGGCGGAGCTACCCTGGAAAATGGAGTGCCTCTAAAGATCACTACCGAACATTTCGGAAAAATTGTAGACATCATCCCTCAGTTTGCCAAGGAAGATACGTGGGCGACCCAGGAGAAGAATTTCATGGAAGTATGCACCGGAAAGGCCAAACCGGTGGCCCCGGCGCATCAGGGCCTGGTCGTTCAAAAGATCATAGACGCTATCTATCTTTCCTCGAAGAAGGGCAAGGAAGTGAAGATAAGTTAAAAGAAAGGTAAAGGAAGGGTTCTAGGTGCTGGGTATTAGGAAAAAGTAAAGAGCTTTTCCCGGGCCCCAGTACCTAGGACTAAAGCTTCAATCAGTGAAATCAGATGATTTGCAACCACGAACCATTCATGCTTCAGGTTTATGGCTCTGCACCTAAGAGCAGTGAATGGTACAGGGTCAGTGAAATCGCTCTACAAAAAGGAGAATAAATGAAGGCAGATAACCTTCTTGGGATACAATCCTATTGTTTTAGAAACTTCCGGGATAACAACATAATGCTTGCGATGCTCAAAGAAGCGGGAGCGGATGTTGTTGAACTTTGCGGAGCGCACGCGGCATTTACGGATGCTGCCGCGCATGCGGCTGTGCTGGCAACATGTAAAGAGCATAAAATAAGCATTCCAAGCATCGGTGTTGAAAATATGAGCAGGAGCGCGGCGGAACTGAAAATAATTTTTGATTTTTTAAAAGCGGGCGGCATCAGGCATATGAGCGTTGATTTCCAGCCGGAAAATCTTGAGGCCGGTATTCTTCAGGCAGAAAAACTTTCCGAAGAGTACGGAGTAACTCTGGGCGTTCACAATCACGGCGGTACCCACTGGCTGGGAAATTCGCAGGCCTTAAGATGGTTTTTTAAAAAATGCAGTAAAAGAATAGGCCTTTCGCTTGACACAGGCTGGGCGCTTGCGGCCGGAGAAAATGTGCTTAAGGTCCTGGAGGAATTCAAAGACCGGATCTACCTTCTTCATCTCAAAGATTTTAATTTTGACAAAGCCGGGAGGAAAGAGGATGTTGTCACGGGTACCGGAAATCTTGATCTTAAAGCCCTGAGCAAAACCCTGAAAGAGACAGGCTTCAAGGGCCCGTATATTATTGAATATGAGGGCCAGCCGGAAGATCCTGTTCCTGCTTTAAGGCAGTGCGTGAAAAATAGCAAAGAAGCGTTATACTAGAAAACTTCCAAAGCCGGGGGCGCTTAGAAAGCGCCTTCAGTTTTTTAATAATATTTGTTCCGCAGTCAGGCTAAAAGCAGACCGGTAATTCCCTCTCCTAAAACGGATATTGCCTTAAAAAAACCGGAACAAGTCAGCCTTGAAAGATGTCTAAATAGAAGGGCACATTACTATATTATTGTCTTTTTGGCCAAATCGCAGGTTGACAATAGGAAAAAATGCCTGTAAAATGTTAAGAAAGGGCCGATTTTTAAAGGAAAAGAATGAAAAAGGGTACCAAACGGAAAATATTGTTCATTTTTCTCGGTATAATTATTTTACTGGGAATTATAGCCTTTACCCTCGCCAAAACCGGTGTTTTTGTAAAACAATTCAAAAATATTATTGAAATTGAACTCACCAAAGCCTTAAACCGGGAAGTTACAATAGAAAAAATTGAAGGCGGAGTTTTTGATTCTATTGAGCTTATTAATGTAAGGATTTCGGCGAAAAAAGAAATTAAAGACGGCAACATCATCGTAATTGAGAAGGTTTCCGTTAAGTACAGCTTTAAGGATATTATTTTCAATAAAAAACAGATCATAGAAAGCTTAAAAGGCATTGAATTGACCAGGCCCTCACTGCTTCTGGAAAAAAACGACGAAGGAACCTGGAACCTTGAGGAGTTTATTAATACCCTCCCTGCTGCGGGAAAATCCCCTCTTCCCGAAAAATTAGCCATCTCTGTTTCCAAAGGGCTGATCTCTATCAAAGACAGTAAAAAAAAATTCAATTCCGCATTTAGAGATATCAACGGCAGTATAGAATTCATCGGCGGCGGCAGGTTTTCTGTCAAAGCAGGCTCAAAGAGCTACTCCAGTAAAAAAACCAACCTTTATGTTGACGGTATTTTTGACGTCAAGAATAAAACAAATACGGTAATAATAGACGGAAAAGATCTCGACCTTGCGCATTATTCCTCTTATGCCCTTTCTTATCTGAAAAAGCCGCCGGCTGAAATGACGGGCGGTACTTTTGATTTTCAGGCCAGGCTTTCAGACCTTATGACCGCGGATGTGCTTATTAAGAACGGGGAAGCAAAATTAGAAGGTTTAAAAACCGGCTTGACCGGAATAATCTCCCAGCTTTCATTCACGAAAGAAAGTGTGGTTATCCAGAAATTCGCCGGTTCTCTAAAAAACGCTTCCTTGACCGGCCGGGGCGAAATAAACAATTATCTTACGGAAGAACCGGAAGGCAAGCTCAGAGTTTATGTCAACGGTGCGGACCTTTCAGACTTTTCCCAGGAAGATTTTATGGCCGGAATTTTTCCCGCGGGGATCTGCAATGCGGGTATTTCGGTTGACGGGAAGTTTTCTTCTCCGTCCGTTTCTATTTTCGCGAATATCAGGAGTTTGCGGCTTGCGGGAGTAAAAACTGATAAAAACGAACTGGTTTTGAAATACAAGAACGGCAGGTTCGATATTGAAACTTTAAGGATATATGCTTTTGGGGGTGTGGCCAGGCTTTCAGGAAAATATGAAAAAGACGCTCTTAAGCTTTCCGGGGATGCCGCCGATATGCAGGCCGGAGGGATATTTGATCTCGCAGGTATACCGGGCGCTTCTGGCAAAGCTGCTTTTACTTTTGAGGCCAAAGGCCCTTTGAATAACCTTATTATTGCTTCAAAAGTAAAGATAAACAAGATGACCCTGCAAAGCGGTAACCTGGGTGAGATCACAAGCGACCTCTTATTTTTTGATAACGGCAAACTCCGGGTAAACGCGGTAAGCAGCGAAAAGATCACCCTGAACGCGCTCTTTACCTTTAAGAACGGCAAGGCTTATGCAGAGGGCGGAATTAAACTTCTCGGGGCCGGTTTCGGTAATGTTTACGGTTTTTTTGTTGAAAATAAACTGGACCTGGCCGGCGAATCTTTCGCTGCTTTTTCAATAAAAGGCCCGATGGAAGATATTACACTTTCCGGAGATATCACAATAAATAATTATAATTTTGAAGGTTACCGCGCAAAAAATGCGAAAGGAAACCTGACGATAAACAAAGGCCTGCTTACGGGTACCGGCTTGTATTTCAATCAGGACGATAAGGGTTATGTAAAAGCCGACGGTTCCATGGGGTTAACCGGCGACATGCCTCTTAATGTGGCCGTTACAGCTACCAATATTGATCTCTCGAAAATACCGGTCTTTAATACATATTATAAAATTTCCGGCCGGGGCACCGTTGCGGCCAAGATCCTGGGAAGTATCACTTATCCCAAATTTATCACCGCGCTTACTTCCGAAAAACTGATACTGGACGGTAATCAGAGCTTTAAAGCGGACCTGTCGTTCACCTATGACAATTTTACCCTTAAGGTGGAACGGCTTAACCTTGATGACGAGTATTCTTTTTACGGGGAAATGGCTTTCTTGAATAAATTACATCTGGACAGTGTCCTGGCTGTGAAGAGCGGAAAACTTGCCACAATATTTACGATCTTTAAATTACCGCATAAAGAAGAAGAAGTAAAAGGCCGGTTTTCCGGGAATATAAAACTAGGCGGGGATTTTGACAGCCTGAACGGCGAAGGTTTCCTAAAGACCGAAGCTGCGGAACTGTTCGGCAACGTGATAAATACCCTCGGCTTGAATTTTTCCGTCAAGGACGGGGTGCTTGCTGTTAAAAACCTGGACCTTAAAATGAAAGAGCTTTCCGTAAGCGCGGAGGGCGCTGTTTCTTTGAAAGAGAAAGGCCGGTCAGGCCTGATAGTGAAGATGGAGAATTTGTATGAAAAAACTTTAATAAAAGGGAGATATAATCTCTCGGCAACGGGCCTGTTTGATCCAAGAAAAAATATACTCAGCGCCAGGCTGCTTTCAAGCGAACTTTTCTTCGGAGGAGAACCGGTACGCAATATCGAGGCCAACCTGGCCTACGATAAGAGTGAAAATAAATTCTCCGCGGGGGAAATAAAATGGGAAAAATTTACCGGTAAATTAGATTTTTCCTTCAGAGACAAGGCACTTGCCGCCGGTCTTAGGTTTTTCGGCACGGATCTGAAAAAGCTTTCCTTTTTAAATAGTGAGTTTAAGAAAGTTCCGGTCAGCGGGAATCTTTCCGGAGAGCTTGACCTTAAAGTTGATAGGAATGGATGGCTTAAAGGGGAGAGCAAGCTTACCGTTACCGGCCCGGGTTATAATGATTTTAAGGCCAACAGGATCACGGCTGAAATAGGCTGCGAGCAGGGCAAGAGCGGTTACGGGCTGCAGATTAAGCGCCTACTGATAAGCCAGGAAACAGGAGCTGTTGATATTAACGGCACCCTGAACCTGGATCAGGCTTTTTCCGCCGAAAATACCTCTTGCGACCTCGTTATCTCCGTCCTAAATCCTGATATAAAGAACCTGCTTCCGCTTATTAGATCAAAGGCGGATCTTTCCGCCCGTTTAAGCGCGCCTATGGGTATTACTGTTAAGGGCAAGCTTTCAAACCCGAAGATCACCGGAGTTTTCAAAGCCGCGGATGTCCGGACCGGAAAAATGCTGCTGGGTGACTTTTCCGGAGAATTTGGCTATGAAAATAATATTCTGGATTTTAAGACACTTAATTTTGACGATGCGATCACGGATAACCATGCAGTTTTTAATAAAGCAAACTTTGTTTTTAAAAAGGATTACATTCAGGCGCAGGTCGGGGCGGCGCTGGACTTTAAAAAGTTTCTGGGCCTCCGCCTTAAAGCGGACCTGGAGACCGGAAATTTTAAGATACCGCTTGCCGAAACCGTTAAGCTGGAAAGTGAGATCTTTTTGAAAAACTTCAGGTTAAATGATTATGATATGAGGGATTTTTCTTCCAGATTTATCGCCACGAAACAGGGGTTTCTGCTCCAGCACAGCTCCGACACCCGGCCGTTTGTTTCCAAAGCAAAAGGGGAGGTAATTTTCAAGGAAGGCCAGACAACGGCCTTCAAAGAAGTGGAACTTAACATTAATGACAATACTCCCGGTATCGTGAAACTGAACGGAACTTTGGGCCGGACTTCGGATATGGTCATTGATATTTCAAACACGAATATTAAATTTATACTTAAATATTTTGATCTGGATCTTAATATGACCGGGACGGTTAATCATGCTACGGCTCTTTATTCCGGAGCGTCAACGGCCCCCCGCGTAAAAGTGGAACAGGGTTCTCTGAGCGGGGTTAATATTTTTAATATGTCCTTTAGTTCGGTTATCGGAAATATATATATTGAGAACAATAAAGTCACCCTGGCAAATGTGAATGGCGTGGAAAAAACTTACAAGGATAATAATCCCAAAGAACTCTACTCAGTGAATGTGAACGGGAGCATTCCTTTGGACCAGGAGAATGAACAAAATCTTGTTATTAAGCTTAAAAACACCGACCTGAAGCCTATCATGATAACAGGCTGGTTTTCCGGAGTTGAAGGCATAATGGATGCGGAGCTTGTTATAAAAGGTAAAAGTTCCTATCCGGTAATAGAGACGGGCTTTCTTGTGATCCATGATAATTCAACGGTCTACCCGCTCGGATTTATTAAAAAAATGGATAAATTGCGCGCCAGATTTTCCATAGTTAATAATAAAGCGGAAATAATTTATTTTTCCGGAGAAGTGGACAAGAGCCCGGTGGAGGCTTTCGGAGATTTTACCTTAAAGAAATTCTATCCCGACAGGTTGAATATTAAAATAAAGAATAAGCAAACAACGGAGAGAAAAGGCCTGAAATTCAGGATAGAATCCATAATGAACAGCGAAGGTACGATGTATCTGAAAGGCAATGAAGCCGGCGAGTATTTTTCCATAGGCGGGACAGCTCCGAATTTTTCGATGAACGGTGAAATTCATATTTATGACACAAGGTTTTCCTGGCCGCCGGACTATAAAGAAGGGGAATCCGCCCCGAGAGTCCTTAAAGAAATGGACTGGAATTTAAAAGTAGTAATTGAAGAGGGTGTATTGTATAATAATAGTTATTGCGAAGCCAAGCTAAAACAGGGCAGTATTTTTACTTCCAGGGGCCCCGGACAGGACCTGACCATGCGGGGCAGCGCCGAAATTGAAAGCGGTTATTTTAATTTTTATACCGGAAAATTTGACATAAAAACCGCTTCTTTTTCTTTTCTGGACACAGAAAAGAGGCAGCCGGCCATTAAAGCTTCCTGTGAATATTCAACAAGCACCCACAAGATCTTTATGGAAGTCCGCGGAAAAAATGGGGCCATGGCCGAACTGGGAAACGGGGAAAACTTTGACCTAATTTTCACTTCTCAGCCTGAAGAGACCAGGAATGATATACTCAGGATCTTAAGCGGTATCGGAGACAGCTCGGGAAATATTGATCCGGCTAAAGAGATCCAAAGAGTCCTGTCCCTTGCTGTTGTGCAGACAATAAGGCAGGTAACCAGGGATATTCTGGGCCCCCAAGTCTCGGTAGTAATAGAAGATGCAACTAGAAGCAGTTATAACAGAGGGGAGCTTACGGTCTCTTCCGATAAATACCAGGATATACTCAAGAATATGAAGATCGGCATTGCCGCCTCGGTTACCAAGGGAGTTTTATTTAAGGCCGCAATGGTAAGGCAGGACCTTTTTGAGATGTCCGCGCAAAATACGGGGATGTGGCTTCCCGATATCGGCTTTGAGTTCAGTTCCTCCGGTAATAGAAAGATAAACGTAGGGTGGAATCCCAATGAAGTAAAGGTGGGAATATTTACCACCATGACTTTTGACAATGAAGCGGCCTATAAAAAAGGAAAAGAAAAAAAATGAGAAACTTTTTTTTAATATCAGTACTGGTTTGTTTTTCATATTTATTCGGCGAACCGGCAGCTTCGAACAATAGTATTGTCAAGGTTACGGTCAAAGGTACGGCCGGCTCCAGGGTCGAACTTGTTACTTCTTCGATGGTTTTGAAGGTAAAAAGCGAATATTCCGAACAAAAAGCGGCAGGGGATCTTAAAAAAATATTCGGGCTCGGATTTTTTTCCGATGTTGAAATTGCCAGAGAATTAAATCCGGAAGGCGTTGAAATAATTGTTACCGTAAAAGAAAAACCCGTAACAGAAGATGTTATTTATAACGGCAATAAAGAAGTCGGAAAAGGCGAACTGGAAACAGAGACCGGATTCACGAAAGGGGATCCGTTTGATCAGGCTGCTTTAAAGAAAGCCGTGGAGAAATTGCTGGCGAAGTACAAAGAGAAAGGTTACCTGCTCGCAACGCTTACCTATGAAACAAAAGAAGATGAAAAAAACAATAAAGTTAAAGTGATCTTTAATATTAAAGAAGGCCGGCATATGTATATAGCCAAAATAAAGTTCACGGGCCTTAAGAATTTTACTGAAAGCGCGCTAAAAGGTAAAATGGAAACTTCTGAAGCGGCGTTCCTTGTTTCGGGAAATCTGAACAATGAAACACTTGAAAAAGATTTTCAAAAGCTCATTGCCTACTACAAAAGCGAAGGGTTCTTTTTCGCGAACATAATTTCACATAAGGTAACTTTTGATGAGGCCAAAGAAAAGATATATATTGAAATAGCGGTGGAAGAAGGCGAGCAGTACCGGTTCTCGGATGTTAATTTTACTTATACTAATGAAAAAATCTACAGGGAAGAAGAACTAAGAGCGGCTTTTTCGTTGAAGAAAGGCGATATTTTCAATAATGATATATTTCAGCGGGACCTGGACAAACTTAGATATATGTATTCTGAAAAAGGATACATAGAAACAGAAGTTTCCGGAGAGCCCTATTCCGACAAAGAGAAAAAGACCGTGTCTGTCTCCGTTAAGATCAAAGAAAGCGGAGTATTCTATATTGACAAGATCAGGGTGGAAGGCAATTATAAAACAAAAGATTATGTTGTGCTCCGTGAAATTAAGATCAAGGAAGGGGAAGCTTTTGACAGCGCGAAGATCAGAAAGAGCCTGGAAAATATCTATAATCTCGGCTTTTTTGAAGAGGTAACTCCGGGACTGCTTCCGGTAGTGGACAAACCTGACAGGCGCGAAATGGTTTTGACGGTAAAGGAAAGGCAGACCGGGCAGCTGCAGCTGGGTGCTAACTTCTCCTCGCTTGACGGCCTTACGGGCATGCTGTCGGTCTCAGAAAATAATTTTCTGGGCCAGGGCCAGAGACTTTCCCTGAGCTGGCAGTTTGGCGCAACTACGCAATCTTATGATCTTTCTTTTTACGAGCCCTGGCTGTTTGGAAGCCCGATTTCTTCAGGGGTTTCACTTTATAATGTTTTAAAGGCCTACTATACGGACTATAAAGACAAAAGAATAGGCGGTAATTTAAAATTCGGGCTTCCGGTCAGTGATGACGCCCGGATCTGGCTGACCTACAAATACGAGCAGGTTAATATCTATGATATAGCCAATACCGCATCCAGCGTAATAACAAATGCTGCAGGAATACACGATATAAGTTCTCTTACCGCACAGTGGGTACAGGATACCAGGGACAGTATCTTTTTCAACACAAAAAAAGGTTACCGGCTCAGTGCTTCAGTAGAATATGTGGGAGGGCTTCTTCTCGGGGACATCAACTTCACAAAATATATACTTGAAGCCTCGACTTTTTATGATATCGCGGGAGATTTAGTCCTTGCGTTACGGGGTTCAACCGGGTATGCTACCGGTTTTGGAACCACTTCAGATGTTCCCTTCTATGAAAAATTCTTTGTAGGCGGCACCGATACTGTAAGGGGTTACGGCGAGAGGGTGCTTTCCCCTCAGGATACTTCAGGGACGGCGATAGGCGGCAATTTTATGGCTATGTGTAACGTGGAACTACGGTTCCCCATATACGGGCCTATTTTTGGCACAGCTTTCTTTGATGCCGGAAAAGCCTGGGCCTATGTTACAGATTTTGACGCCGCCAATATTCCGACAAGCGTCGGATTAGGGCTGCGCATTATGATCGGCGGCGCCCTTATGATACGTATTGACTACGGCTATGGTTTCGATCCGCTGGCGACAAAAGGCGGCCAGATCCATTTTAATATGGGAAATATATTCTAGAGATTGAAAGCTAAGTATCATTGTTTCCCCGGTCTTAGAACCGGGAGCCAATGTTTAAAAAAGGCGCTTTAAGCGCATGGGGGAAAACATGAAAAAGTTAATGTTGTTAGCCGTAACGCTGGTTTTTGTACTCTCAGGGTACATAAAAGCGGAAGAAAAAAAGATAGCTGTATTTGACATGAAAAAAGTCTTTGACGAATACGAAAAGACCAAGCAGTTTACCAAAGACCTTGAAGAATGGGGAAACACCAGGAAGGCTGAGGTGGAAAAAAAGAAAAAAGAAATTGAAGATCTTATGAAAGCTTTCTATGCCCAGTCGGGCTTGCTTTCCGATGAAGCCAAGAAGGCCAAACAGAAAGATATTGAGGATAAAACCCAGGATTATCAGAAGAAATCTCAGGAGATAATTCAGGAATTTTCGAAACAGGAAAAACTTAAAACAGACGCTCTTGTTGTAGATATCTCCGTCGCGGCGGAAGCGGTTGCCAAAGAACTCAAGTATGATCTCCTTTTTGATAAAAAAGCGCTGGTATACGGCGGCGATGATATTACCGATAAAGTAATAAAAAGGATCAACAAAAAATAATGCTTACGCTTTCTGAAATTGCGGACATAACTGAAGGTAAACTTACCGGAGAGGCCGGGATAGAGATTTACCGGGTCTCGGATATTCCTGAGGCAAAAGCAGGGGACCTCTCTTTTGTTTGTGAGGAAAAATATAACAAACAGGCTGAGCTCTCCAAAGCGTCAGCTTTTATTGTCAAAGAAGGAATTGTGATGGCCGGCCGCAGTTTTGTTTCGGTGCCTAATCCGCATTATGCGGTTGCCAGGGTCATGGAGAAACTCTACTACAAAGAGGAAACAGACAAAGGTGTACATCCCTCGGCCCTCGTCTCAAAAAATGTAAAATTGGGCCGCAATATCGCAATAAAACCTTATGTTATTATTGAAGACGGGGCGGAGATAGGGGATAATACCGTTATCCATCCTTTTACGTTTATCGGCAAAAATGCCAGAATAGGCCTTTCAACCGTGATCTATCCCAACGTTGTGATAAGGGAAGATGTTGTAATTGGAAATCACGTGATAATACATGCCGGGGCGGTCATAGGCAGCGATGGTTTTGGCTATACTAAAAAAGAAGACCATACTTTCTATAAGATCCCCCAGGTAGGCAAAGTAGTTATTGAAGATTACGTGGAGATTGGGGCGAATGCCTGTATAGACCGCGCCATGCTTTTTGAAACCCGCGTAAAGCAGGGAACCAAGATAGATAACCTGGTACAGGTCGCGCATAATACCTCTATCGGTGAAAACTGCATACTTGCGGCGCAATCCGGTGTTGCCGGAAGCGCGAAGCTGTCAAATGGGGTTATTCTTGCAGGCCAGGTCGGAGTAGCCGATCATGTCACCATAGGCGAGAATGCTTTTATTTTATCCCAGGCCGGTGTTTCCAAAGACCTTGAAGGGAATAAAGTTTACGCGGGTTCTCCGGCGGAAGAAGCCAGGCAGGCCTGGAAGAATATGGCAGAAGTAAAAAGACTTTCCGAATTGTCCTCAAAAGTGAAGCTTCTCCAGCAACGCCTTAAAGAGATAGATGAATATCTGAAAGGCCAGGTCAAAAAGTAGTCCGGTTGAAAATTTAGGTTCCTTCCGGATCTCGGAGAAAATATGACGTTTCAAACAACACTAAAAAAGAAAATAACATTTACAGGCATAGGGCTTCATACCGGAATTAAAACGACCCTGGACCTGCTACCGGCAGAAGCGGGAACCGGCATTTTGTTCCTTACCGGAGACGGGCCGGTCAGAGCCGTTTATAATAATGCCGTAGATGGCACTTTTGCCCTGACTCTTGAACACAAAAAAGCCCGGGTACAGACCTGCGAGCATCTTCTGGCGGCGTTGCATGGAGCCGGCGTGGACAATGCGGTCTGTGAACTTTTTGGTTCAAATGAAGTTCCCATACTTGACGGCAGCAGCCTGCTCTTCTCAAAAGCTCTTAAAAAAACCGGAATAATAAAACATAAAAAGAAAAAACGGCTGGTTGAAATAAATAAAGTTTTTCTGATCACGGATACAATTAACGGCACCAGCCGGTTTTTAAGGGCAGAGCCGGCCCGGGCTCTAAAGATAAAATATTATGTTTCCTATGAACATCCCGCTATCGGCACGTTGTACCGGGAATATTCGCAGAAACCCGGCGTTTTCCAAAAAGAAATAGCCGCGGCGCGCACTTTTGGCTGGGATAAACAGGTAAAAGAACAAAAGAAACTCGGCCTAATAAAAGGCGGGAGCACAAAAACCGGCCTGCTTTTTGGCGTAAAGGGTATTGAAAACAGGGAAGGGCTGCGGTATAAAGACGAGATAGTCAGGCATAAAATACTGGACCTGCTAGGAGCGCTTGCGCTTTTGCCTTTTAACGTCCGGGGCAGTTTTACCGCTTTTAAGAGCGGGCACAGCCTTGATATAAGAATGATAAAAGAGCTAGGAGGATATTATGAGTGAGAATGTTGTAGTGGATATAAAAGGGATAATGGCCACCCTTCCGCACCGGTTCCCCATGCTTTTAGTGGACCGGGTTACCATTCTGGAAGAAGGTGTTAAAGCCGTCGGGATAAAAAATGTTACCATAAACGAAGATATGTTCAACGGGCATTTTCCGCATAACCCGGTAATGCCGGGTGTCCTGATAATAGAAGCTATGGCCCAGACCGCTGGAGTAATGATGCTCCGCCTGCCGGCCCTTAAAGGCAAAACCCCGCTCTTTGCCGCGATAAACGATGTAAAATTCCGCAATCCTGTGGTTCCCGGAGACCAGCTTGAGATGCATGTTGAATGCTTGAGATTCGGCGGAAAAGTCTGCAAGCTGAAAGCACAGGCCTTTGTAAATAAAGAGATGCGCGCTGAAGCCGAAATGACCTGTGTTATCGTGGACATCCCGAAGTTGAGCGAAGCCTAAATATATAGCATAACCCTTCGCGAAATCCGCCTGGGCGGATAAAAATGCAAGGGCAGATAAACAATAAAAAAATCTGTGGCTTCCTGCTGCCGTCAAAGGAGCAGGAGGCCTTAATTTTTATAAAATTTTATTGTAAAACAGCCCGGAATTTTGTACAATTGCCGTAATTCCGTTTGATGGTCCGTATAAAGGTAAGAATTTACTCGAGGCGGACACAGATCCAATAATGAAAAGGAGAAAGGAAAAAGATGGGAAATAAACTTAAAGTCGGGATAATCGGCGCGACCGGTATGGTCGGGCAAAGATTTATTTCTTTGCTTGCGGAACATCCGTGGTTCGAGGTGGTTACGGTCGCCGCGAGTGAAAGAAGCGCGGGTAAAACGTATACAGACGCGGTAGCGGGAAGATGGGCGATGAAAACTCCTGTTCCGGAAATGATCGGAAAAATGAAAGTTTTGAACGCTTCAGCCGTTTCAGAGGTCGCTAAAACCGTTGATCTTATCTTCTCCGCGGTTGATATGAAAAAAGAGGAAATAAAAGCGCTGGAAGAGGCCTATGCCAAAGCGGAAATTCCGGTGGTTTCTAATAATTCAGCGCACCGGTGGACGGAAGATGTTCCGGTGCTGCTTCCGGAATTAAATGACGCGCATCTTAGCGTGATAGCCGGCCAGAAAAAACGCCTGGGCACAAAACACGGGTTTATTGTCGTAAAACCCAACTGTTCAATACAGAGTTATGTTCCGGCGCTTCATCCTTTACTTGATTTCGGGCCTAAAGAACTTGTGGTCTGCACCTACCAGGCGATCTCCGGCGCCGGTAAAACTTTTGAGACCTGGCCGGAAATGCTGGATAATGTTATTCCTTACATCGGCGGAGAGGAAGAAAAAAGCGAGAAAGAACCGCTTAAGGTCTGGGGAAAAGTGGAAGGCGGAAAAATTGTTTCCGCGAAGAGGCCGGTAATTACGGCGCAGTGCATCAGAGTGCCGGTAACTGACGGGCATATGGCCGCGGCTTTTGTCCGGTTTGACAGGAAACCTTCCAAAGAAGCTATACTTACGCGCTGGAAAGAGTTCAAAGGCCAACCTCAGAAATTAAACTTACCGAGTGCGCCGAAACAGTTCATAAAATATTTTGAGGAAGACAACCGGCCGCAAACCAGACTCGAAAGAGATATCGAAAAAGGTATGGGTGTTACCGTGGGCCGCTTGCGGGAGGATCATGTTTATGATTATAAATTCGTCTCCCTGTCCCACAATACCGTAAGGGGCGCCGCGGGCGGAGCGGTGCTTATCGCGGAACTCCTCAAAGCGGAAGGTTATTTGCAGGGCAAATAACTTTAAGAGCGACAGAAAATAGACAATAGAGAATAGAGATTGGTTAACGGCGGGAAAAAAATCCCGCCGTTTTCATTTTTTTCAGGGACAGTACCGTCTTTACCTGTGGACTGTCCCAGTTTTAGCCCTATTTATGATAATGGACTGTGATATTTTATTATGTTAAAATGAAATATGAATATAAAATTAACGATAGCATATGACGGTACCCGCTATTCCGGATGGCAAAGATTGCCGGACAAACCTACTATTCAAGGAGAGATTGAAAAGGCGCTCTCCAAAATTTCAGACAAAGAAATACAGATCAGCGGGGCCTCCCGTACCGATGCAGGTGTGCATGCCAGAGGCCAGGTTGCCAATTTCAATTATACCGGGAAGGTGCCTGCAGACAGGTTAAGGATCTCGCTCAATACCATGCTTCCTGAAGATATCTATATACGCGAGCTTGAGAAAGTCGGGAAGAGTTTTAGCGCGAGATTCTCGGCAAAAATGAAAACTTACCGCTACACTGTACGACAAAGTAAAGAAAGGGATGTTTTTCAAAATAGCTATAATTCTAATTGCGGCCATAATCTGGACGTAAAACTGATGCGTCAAGCCGCAAAATATCTTATAGGTACAAAGGATTTCAGAGTCTTCTCTGCGGATGAGGAGCGGGTAAAGACTATCCGCACGCTTAAATCCATCAAGATCACCAAAAATAAAGATATGCTCTATCTTGATTTTACCGCCCGCTCCTTCCTTCGCAGACAGGTCCGCATGCTTTCCGGCTTTCTTATCCGCATAGGCGGCGGCCGCCTGGAGCCCAAAATTGCCCAAGAGATATTCAAAGGCACCACCGGCATAAGCCCGGTTGTAGCTCCCGCAAAAGGCCTGTGCCTTATCAATATTAAGTATTAACCGGAG
>CAITEH010000082.1 GCA_903891415.1 Candidatus Firestoneibacteriota bacterium | reverse complement strand
GCCTTTTTTAAGGCTTGCAATAAAATCTTTCATGTATTTATCAACCTGAGTAAGGTAGTTGTTGCATTCGGCAGTATATGATGGATCCTGCTTGTTGAGCCATTTTTCCAATGGGAAATATGATGATGCTTTAAGGTTTAATTTAGTTAAAGTTATTCTGTACTTGTTGTCTTTAATGTCAATTGTAAATGTGTAAGAAACAATTCCACCATCGGTTCTGGTACCATCCTTTAATGGAGTATTAATAACTTTAAAATCATTAGCGTCCGAAATAAAAACTTAAAAAAAGGGAGTTATAAACAAATATAAAACTCCCTTTTATTTTATGGAATTTTGTTTTTCCAGAAACACAATTTCCATATGAGCAAAAGTAAATATTATTTCGGACAGAGTACGCTAGGACAGATATTAAAGCTAATACCATCCTCAATAGTAAGCCGAGCGGTTAAAGAAACAGGAAGCGATTTTGCTGTTAAGAAATTTAGTACACTAAACCATCTTTATACTATGTGCTATGCAGCTTTGTCAGATGTTACGGGGCTACGTCATGTGTGCGATGGACTTCTTGCAATGGGCGAAAAGCTAAGACATCTGGGCTTAGATTATGTAGTTCCGAAAAGTACATTATCGGATAGTAATAAAAACAGAAACAGCGAGGTCTTTGGTAAGATATATCAAGGCTTGTATGAATACTTCGGGTCAATTATTTCGGACAGTTCAATAATAGAGCCGCTTTTACGTAAAGCCTACGCTATAGATTCAACCACTATAAGTCTTTTTAAAGCTATTTTAAAAGCGAGTGGTCGCAAATCCAAAGATGGCAATGCTAAAGGAGGTATTAAGTCACATGTTCAAATCCGATTATTAGATGAGTTACCAATGAATGTAAGATATACAGCAGGAGCAGCTAATGACCATGAATTTTTAAAATATCTAATATTAGAAAAGGGAGATATCGCAATATTTGATAAAGCATATGTTGACTACAATCAGTATGCTAAATGGAATAGTGAAGGTATTAATTTCGTTACAAGAGAAAAAGATAATGCCAAAAGCATTATTCTATTAGAAAGAGATTTGCCCGAGGATAAAGACTTTGAAATACTGTTGGATGAAGAAGTAATTAAAGAATACAAAGACACCGATGGTCAAGCTCAAAAGCTTGTATTAAGACGAATAGTAGTATGGAGTGATAAACATCAGGCTAAAATAGTATTGCTTACAAATATGTTTTATTTAGAAGCCTCACAAGTAAGTCTATTGTACCGCAAACGCTGGCGTATAGAATTACTCTTTAAACAACTTAAACAAAATTTTCCGCTTAAATATTTTCTAGGTGATAATGAAAATGCTATACAGATACAAATATGGTGTTGTCTTATTGTTAATTTATTGATAACCGTTATAAAATTAAAAGCAGATAATAAAAAAATGTCATTTGCTTTAACCGTAAGTATTATCAGGCAACATTTAATGAGTTATATCAACATCTTAGCATATTTAAAATATCCTGAAGGGTTGAGAGCTGAGTTTGAAAATTCATTTCCTTTTAGGAAAAATTATAACACCCAAACAAATATAGTTTTTAATACATGCTAAATTTTATGGGGGGCTGTATATTTGTTGTGAAAATAAATCTTCAATAAAATCAATACTTTCATTGCTATTTTAATCTATTTTGGTGTCTTTTCGGACGCTAATGCTTTAAAATTATAAATTCCTTCTATTTTGCCATTATCTCTATCACGTACTTTTGTTACTTCTTGAACATTGTGAAAAATTCCGTTTGTATTACACCAATGTATCGCCCTGTTGAAAAGCGTGTCTTTAGTGCCTTTTTGCTGCACAACTTCAGTATATGTAATTTTATTTGTAACTGAATCAACAGGAATTTTAGGTGCAGGAACTGTTGTTGTTTGAGCAAATGCAGAAACTGCAATACCGATTATCAATAGTGATAAGCAAAATTTTTTCATAAAATTTATTTAAGTTTAATTAGACTTTTATTTCAATTACAATATTACAAAATATTAAAATATTTTACAACAATTTTTTTGGTGTTGTTGCAAGAAAATCCTTTAAATAAAAAGGTTCGAAATATGCAACATCTTCAAATTGGTTTTCTTTGAATTTCTTCCAGCCTATTGATATCATGCCCTTTGAGGAAACATTGAATGTCTCATCGAACATTGCAT
>CAITEH010000081.1 GCA_903891415.1 Candidatus Firestoneibacteriota bacterium | reverse complement strand
TGTATAATAGAGTTCAAGCGAAGACTGCACTCCTCTCAAGGATGCCTTGCACGCTTCTATCTCCGCCATCTCCCTGGTTTTGAGTAAGTCCGGAATTACCACGGCTATCAGCAAACCAATGATCGCTATTACTATCATCAGCTCCAAAAGTGTAAAGCCTTTTGCTTTCTTCATTTACTTATTCCTCCTTAAAACAGATATTTTTTTTAACTTCTTTTAATTTTTGAAGACATCTTGAAGACCGGCAGATACAGGGCCACCACTATAACAGCCACAATGCTGGCTAAGCCAATTATCATCAAAGGTTCAATTAAAGCTGTCAACTGGGCAGTGGAAACTTCCACTTCTTCATCATAGAATTCGGAGATCTGTTCCAGAATTTCTCCGAGCTTACCGGTTTGCTCTCCCACGTGAACCATGGAAATAACAAGCGCAGGGAAATAACTGTTCTTCTTAAGAGTTTCAGCTATTTTTTCACCCTCTTTTATCTTTTCCTTCGAGGCAAGTATGGCTTTTTCAACCGGAAGACTTCCTACAGTTTTTGAAACCAGATCCAAAGATTCAAGGATAGGAACACCGTTATTCACCAAAATTCCAAGCGTCTGGGAAAATTTGGCAAATATTACTTTCTTCATGTAACTGCCAAGTATCGGAGCAGTAAGCATGAAATCATCTATTCTATATTGCCATTTGGCTGTTTTTGCCAGTCTTATCAATGACATAACAATTGCTACAATGATTGCCAGGCTGACAATATTGGAAGGAAAAGAAAGAAGGTATTTGCCCATAATATCTCTGCTCAAGTAAACCAGGGCTTTAGTCAGCCACGGCAGGTCACTGCCTATAGATGCAAACATTTGTTCAAACTTTGGAATAACAAAAACAAGTATAAAAACTACGACAATAACGGCAACAACAACGACCAGTGCCGGGTAGATCAAGGCAGCTTTAACTTTATTTCTTAACCGGGCGCTCCTATCCATATATTTAGCGGTACGAACAAGTATTTCGGGCAGCTTTCCGGAAGCTTCCCCGGCCTTTAACATACCTACATATAGGTCATCAAATTGTTTCGGGTATTTTCCCATGGCAACCGAGAGAGGCATTCCTGATATTACATCATTCCTTACATTTTTAATGATCGCTTGAAGTTCAGGATGCTCGAGCTGCGAGATCAGAACATCCAGCGCCTGCTCTATAGGTATTCTGGCTCTGACCAGGGCTGCCAGCTGCCGTGAAAAAAGCAGAATATCATCCTGAGTGATCTTTTTCGTAGAAATATTTTTCTGAAAAATACCTGTAAAAGCCCATTTTCTTTTTAGACTTGTGATCAAAAGGCGCTGCCGCTGCAATTTTGTTATTACAATTTCCTTGCTCTCGGCTTCAATATCGCCTTTATATTCTTTGCCGTCAGAATCAACCGCGCTATACGTAAATACTGGCATTTTCCCTCCGTATCAACTCCGGAAAACCGGAAGTTTTTTGGCGATATTTAAACTACTCTAATTAAAGGTACCGGCAACTTTCACAATTTCATCAATTGTAGTTTGCCCTTCCAGAGCCCTGTCAATACCGCTCTGGAATAAAGTCCGCATCCCGTTTTTTATTGCGGCTTCTTTTAATTCATAAGGCTCGGCCTTTTTTGCAATAAGCATTTTGAGTTCAGAATTCATGACCATTATCTCAAATATGGCGATACGTCCCCTGAATCCGGAACCGCCGCAGATCTCACAACCCGGAGTCTTATAAAACTTTGCGCCCTGTTTATTAACTACTACCCCGAGCGTTGCCAGCTGTTGTTCTTTTGTCATCACATATGATTTCCGGCAATGCTCGCACGCTTTTCTTACAAGACGCTGAGCCATAACCATAACAACACTTGAGTTGATCAAAAACGGTTCTATGCCCATATCGATAAGCCGGGTAACTGAACTCGGAGCATCATTGGTATGTATAGTGGAAAAAACCATATGGCCTGTAAGCGCGGCGCGCACAGAAATATCCGCCGTTTCAAAATCCCGCATTTCACCAAGCAGAATGATGTCCGGGTCATGCCGGAGGAAAGACCTTAATATTTTGGAGAAAGTAAGCCCTATTTCTTCTTTAACCTCTACCTGTCCGATACCAAAAAAAGAATATTCTATGGGGTCTTCAATGGTAAGAATATTATCCGCCGTATTATAGATCTTATTAAGAGCCGCGTAAAGAGTGGTTGTTTTACCGGAGCCCGTCGGCCCGGAAATCAGTATCATTCCGTAAGGTTTATTAATTGAATCAAGGAATTTTACCAGGTCATCACCCTGCATGCCTAATTTTTCCAGATCGAGTACCGTTGCGCCCCTGTCCAGAACTCGAAGTACGATACGCTCGCCGAACTGGTTGGGAACAATGGAAACACGGAAGTCAATATCCCTGCCGATTATTTTCTTGGTAATACGCCCGTCTTGAGGCAGCCGGGTTTCAGCAATATCCAGACGCGACATAATTTTTACGCGGGAAACCATGGCAGGATAGAGCTGAAAAGGAGGCGCAGGCACCTCGTGTAACACTCCATCTTTCCGGTATCTGATTCTCATAGTTTTTTCAAAAGGCTCAATGTGTATATCGGTGGCTCTTTCCTTTACGGCATTAATTATTATCAGGTCAACGATCTTAATTATAGGCGCTTCGTCGCTGCTCTCTTCTGCTTTTTCTTCGTCAGCGGTCTGACCGTCATCCAGGAGTTTATTATCTATTTCTTTAACCATGTCGCGCATTTCGTCTGTTAAGCCGTAGTATTTTGATATCGACTTAATTAAAGCTTTTTCGCTGGCAAGCATGGGTTTAATTTCTTTATGAATGAGGAATTTAATATCGTTAATGATCCTGAAATCCAGGGGATCGATCATGGCGACAGATACTGTATTTTTTTCAAGAGAAAATGGGAGGACTTTGTATCTTCTGCAGATATCTTCGGGAATGATCTTTATTACTTCCGGATCTATTGTGATACTGTTAAGATTAATATAGGGGGTGTCTAGTTGTTTACCGAGAACCATCAGGAGATTGTCTTCGGTAATATAACCCATATCTACCAAGGAATGGCCAAGACGCTTATTACTCGCCTTTTGCTCGGCAAGAGCCTTTTCGAGTTGCGCGGGAGTAATTAACTTCTCCCGTATAAGCATTTCACCCAAAGGATGCTTATCCATATCGACCGACCCTATAGCGCTTTAATTTTTTCTTGCAAAACAACCCGGTACTTTCTTACTTAAAAATCATTAAAAAAACCGCGTTATTACTTCCCGATAACTTAGCGGTTCTACAAGAAGCATCTCTTACTATAAGTTATCGGTATGCCCGGCCGTCCTTCTTCTTCAGATGGACCCGTGGCTTTGCGGCCATGTCTTACGACATGTGTGCCTTTTCGGATGTCTGCATAATCTTACCAATAAAGAGTTTTAAAGTCAATACTAAATATTTCAAGCTTATTCTCTTGCTAAAAGCGCATCTATTTTTTTCGCAGCTTCATCCAAAGCAGCTTGTGGAGTGGATTTGCCCAGAAGCGCTTTTTCAAGCGCCTCCCCGATATAAATTCGTGCTTCCTGCCAGCATTTAACCCTCGGATCGGTAACGGCAGTTTTCAACTCTTCAATTCCCACCAGATCTAAAGGCTTTTTCTTTAGATGCTCGATCATTAAAGGGCTTTCAAGAGCAGATCTTCTGATAGGCAGGTAGGAAGTGCCTATCGCCCATTTCACATTATTTTCTATGCTGGACATCCACTTTATGAATTTCCAGCAGGCGGACTCCCGCTCCTTTGTACTGTTTTTCTTGGAAAAAACGGCTATATTGGTTCCGGCAATCGGCGCGGCCTTAATTTTTCCGGCAGGCAAAGACGCGACTCCTAAGGGAAAAGAAAGCCCGGGTTCCAGATAGCTGCGATGGGGATTCGTGGAAAAAAATGAGGCCATTCTCCCCGCGCCAAAATCATTATCCAAATAATCTTTAGTGTAATAGGCTACTTTATATTTGTTCACAAGGTCAACTATGAACTGCAGAGTATCCCGGCCTGTTTCATCATTAAAAACCGATCTCGTTTCCGGCTCATTAAAGAACCTGCCCTTGTTCATATAAAGGAAAATGGCAAACACATCTATATTGGCGCGAAAACCAAATCCATATTGAATGGTCTTACCTGAACTGTCCCTTTTTGTCAGCTTGGTACAGGTACTAAGGAACTCAGGAATAGTTTTCGGGGCGGCCAGCCCTTCTTTTTTAAAAAGCGACCGGTTATAATAATAAACATAGATGGATTTATTGAAGGGAAAGGTCCACATTTTTTTATCATAGCTGTTATTTTTAATAAAAACCGGGAATATATCAGCCAGGTCTTTTTTTGACTCCTTATCTTTTTCAAGCCAGTCAGAAACAGGTAAAATAACATTCTCTTCCTTGAAACGCGTCGTCCAATTCTCGTAGACCTGGGCTATATCGGGAGGGTTGCCCGCGCCCACGGAAGCCATAAGTTTTTGAAGAAGGATATCATAGTTACCCACATACTGGGCGTTGATCTTAATATCAGTATTTTGTTTTTCAAAATCTTCTATGAGACCAAGCAGGACCTTGTCCTTGGGATCGGCCATGGCATGCCAAAAAGTAAGCTTGAGCTTTTTCGAAGAAACCCCGCACGCCGAGAATAAGAAAGCTGCTGACATCATCAACAATATTATTCGTTTCATTTTTCCGCCTTTTAATAAGTTAATTATATAGAAATCAGGATACAATAACAAGAAGAAAAACCAGGGTTTAAAAGTATTCAGATTGTTCCGGTATTTTATACTTCAGGTATTTCCAGAAGGCACACGCTTTAAAAAAAGTTAGCCGGCAATAAATTGCTTCCTGCTCACTCCGGCTATTTCATCCCTGTAGTAGCTATTCCTTCTATGAAATATTTTTGCGCAAAAAAGTAAACGATTATCACCGGAAGCGTCGCAAATAAGGCCGCGGCCATCATCAGATGGTATCTGGTGGCATACTCAAAAGAAAAATAAGCAAGCCCGACCGGAACGGTGCGCATACTCTCGCTGCTGGTCATTATTAAAGGCCAAAGAAACGAGTTCCAGCTTCCAACCATTGAAAACACACTGACAGTAATAAAAACAGGCCGGGATATGGGAAAAACGATCTTCCATAGTATTTGCCAGTGAGTACAGCCGTCTATCTGCGCCTGATCAAATAACTCTTTGGGTAAAGATATAAAGAACTGGCGCATAAGGAAAATACCAAATACGGATACCGCCCAGGGGATTATTAAGGCCATATACGTGTCAAGCCAGCCGAGATTTTTAAGAATAATATAATTAGGAACAAGCGTCACTTCTATAGGGATCATCATAGTGCCGAGAAATAAAAGGAAAAGAATTTTTTTCCCCCTGAACTCAAACCTGGCAAAAGCATAAGCAGCCAGTGCCGAAGTCACCACTTGAAGAAAGGTACTTACGGCCGTGACCAGGAAACTGTTCAGAAAATAAATGCCAAAAGGCGCAGCAGCAAAAGCGTACGAATAATTTTTAAAATTAAGAACGGAAGGCAGCAGTTTTGGCGGAATGGTCAAAACCTCGTCCGGGGCCTTTAATGAAGTAAGAAGCATCCAGATAAACGGGACGGCCATAAGAAAAGCACCCGCGAGGAGGAACAGATAAAGAAGATTTCTTTTAATTTTCATAATCTATCTTTTCCCCCCAAAATCTGTTCTGAAGCAGTGTAAGCGTGAAGATAATAAGAAATATTATAAAAGAGATAGCGGAAGCGTAGCCGACTTTAAAGAACACAAACGCATTCTGATAAAGGTAATAGACTATGACCATAGTTGATTTTAAAGGGCCCCCTTCCGGAGTCAACATGTAGATCTGGGTAAAAGTCTGAAATGACCCGATAAGCGAGACAAGAGATACGAAAAAAATAGCAGGCATTACAAGAGGCAGGGTTATGTGCCTGAATATCTGAAAACCGGAAGCCCCGTCAATTTGGGCGGCTTCATAGTATTCCCCGGGAATGCTGAGAATACCAACGAGAAATATTATGATGTTGTACCCCAGGCTTTTCCAGATAGACATTAATATTACCGCCGGCATAGCCAGTACGGGATCGAGGAGCCATTTATGAGGCGAAACGCCAAAAAGTCCAAGAAACCAGTTAAGAATACCCGCATCAGGATGATAGATCCAAAGCCATATCATTGCGACAGCATTTACCGAGGTCACAACGGGAAGGAAATACACGGTTCTAAAAAAAGAAAGGCCTTTGATCTTCCGGCTCAAACCATACGCAACAGTAAAAGCTATTACAATACTCAAAGGTATGGTACCGGCCGCAAAATATACGGTATTTAACAGCGATTTTAAAAAATCAGGGTCGGAAAATAGTTTACTATAATTCGCCAGGCCGACAAATTCCTTTGTCTTTGAAATAAGGTCCCAGTCAAACAAACTGATATACCAGGAATAGAGCGTGGGGAAAATATGGAAAACAATAATCACAAGAGCCGCCGGAAAAATAAAAGCATATGCAAGAATATTTTCATTCTTTTTCATTTGCGTTTCACGATGATCTTTTTATAGAGTTCAAGATATTTGCCGGCGGAAATATCCCAGGAAAAATCCAGCTTCATATCTTTAAGAATAAGCCTTGCCCATAATTCTTTTGTCCGGTAAACTTCCCCTGCCCGGGAAACAGCATCCAGCAGAGACCAGGGGGAATAATTTTTGAACACAAAACCCGTACCCTGTCCAGTCTTTGGGTCATAGTTCTTTACCGAATCTGCCAAACCTCCGGTCTCGCGGACAATGGGAATTGTTCCATACCTATAACTGATCAGCTGAGAAAGCCCGCAGGGTTCAAATCTTGACGGCATCAGGAACATATCCGCGCCCGCATAGATCAAATGCGCGATCCTCTCATTGAAACTTTCAACCACGCTTATTTTATCCGGATATTTTAAGCGGAATTTTCTGAACATCTCAAAATACCTCTGTTCGCCCACCCCTTGCGCCACGAGCTGAATATCATTCTGCAAAAGCAGCTCCAGGGCCTGCCCGATAATATCAAAACCCTTCTGATCGGCAAAACGGGAAACGATCCCGATAAGAGGCGTTCCCGGTTTGAACGGCACGCCAACTTTGCCTGAGAGGAGCTTTTTATTTTCAAGTTTTCTTCCTAGGGATAAAATATCGAATTTATTTGTAAGATACTTATCTGTTGCGGGAGACCAATCCCGGCTGTCGATCCCGTTCAGTATTCCGTAAACATCGTGCTTTCGCGCCTGCAAGATGCCTTCCAGCCCCCACCCGTAGTCATAACTTGATTGAATTTCCCTCGCATAGGTCTCACTGACCGTGTTGACAATATCAGCGAAAACAAGGCCTCCTTTCATAAAATTCAGATGATCCCAATACTCCAATCTATCTCTTGTAAAAAAGGACCAGGGGAGGCCGGTCGCGTACATAGTATCTTTATGAAAGATCCCCTGATAGGCCAGATTATGAATTGTCATAACCGTCCCCGTATTTTTAAAAAAAGGGTCTTTTCTGAGCGTTTCAAGATAAACAGGGATCAGCGCCGCTTGCCAGTCATTACAATGAATAACGTCAGGCTTAAAGCCTGTAACCCGGGCAAAATCAAGCACGGCTTTGCAAAAGTAAATATATCTTTCGGCATTGTCCGCGTAATCAGCTCCGTTTTCCCCGTAAAGGGCCTTCCTGCCAAAATAATATTCATATTCTATAAAAAAGAATTCAACGGTTGAACCTTTAAGCTTGCACTTCTTTACCGCGCCCCCGTTTGGAAGTTCGCAAACAAACTCTAGATCATACTTAATTGCGTCAATAGTTGAGTATTTCGGTAAAATAACTTTAACATTGCAGTTAATTTTTGAAAGTGCTTTAGGCAGAGCCGAAGCCACATCAGCGAGACCGCCTGTTTTGGCAAAAGGAAAAACTTCCGACGCCACGAAAAGTATTTTAATATTTTCATCTGCTGACATTTTTTCCTTTGCCTGCCCTGAATTCATATATAATACCTATAAATACAAGAAAAATACAGATCCAGGAAAATAGATCACCATACTCGGTGTAAAAAGTATTCCCGCAGCCGGAATCACTCAGACTCGCAGACAGGGTATTTATTTCATTTTGTCCGAGCGTCCCGATAATCTTCCCCGTATAGTCAATGAACCCGCTAAGCGCGGAATTAGCAGCCCTGCTGATAGAAACCCTGTTCTCCACTGCCCGAAACGGCAAAACAATAAAATGCTGGTATGGTGCAGCGGATATACCATACCAGCCGTCATTGGAAACAGTCAAAAGATATCTGGCTCCGAGTTTCACAAACCGGCGGCAATCTGAAGGGAAAATAACCTCCCAGCAAACAGGAGACGAAACCTTCAGGCCATTTGTAGTGGTGAATATTACCGGAGTTTTTCCTTTGTTCCATTTATTAAAACCTGTAGTAAATTTTTCCAGAAATTTCAACTGCTTTTCAAAGGGAACAAATTCTCCAAACGGCACCAGATGCATCTTAGCATATATTCCGAGTACTTTCCCTTCTTTTGAAAAGTGGATAACTGAATTATACGCTTCTGCCACATTAAGATCTTTATCAGGCACGGCTTCAGGAGAGCCGATAAAAAGATCGGCTTGCGAGCTCTTTGCCAGTTTCACCAAACGGGCCCAATATTCCGGCCTATATTTCACATACATAGCCGTGGCGGTTTCAGGCCAGACTATAATTTCCTGCGATTCATTATTAATATTTTCGCTCAATTTTTCATATTTGGAAAAAGCTGTTTCGGCGTAATAAGGATCCCATTTTTCCGGTTGGGCAATAGCAGCCTGTACAACCCTGAAGTTATATTTTTTCCCGCTTCCCGTTCCCAGTTTTTTCAGGCTTAGAAAACCATAGATCAGAAAAATTGCAAGAAGTATGCTGCCCGCTGCCAAAGGCAGGAATTTTTTATTTTTTTCCGGCCTTTCAGACGTGAAAACGAAGGCAATACCTGTATTTATTAGAACCAATAGAAAGGAAATACCGTAAACCCCGGTAATATCCGAGATTTGAATAATTTGAAGACAATTAAATTGAGAATAACCCAGGAGGCACCAGGGAAAGCCGCCAAAAAGATGTGTCCGTAAATATTCCAAGCCCACCCAGACGAACGGCGCAAAAGCCAGTCCTATTTTACGGGTTATTACCGCAAAAAAACCTATAAACAGCGACAGGTAGAAAGCCAGAAGCAGCCAGCAGGGAAATGCCAGAACTCCCAGTTCTCTCATATTATTAAGCCAGTAAACCGCTCCGCCAAGGTAAATAAAACCTGTAATAGAACCAAGCAGAAAAGACTGCTTTATTGTTTTATTTTTTAAGACGATCAAAAAAGGAACCAGGCTGAAAAAAGCAAGGATGCCGGTACTACCCGAGAGATTTAGAATAAAAATACTCGGGAAAGAAAACATCA
>CAITEH010000080.1 GCA_903891415.1 Candidatus Firestoneibacteriota bacterium | reverse complement strand
GACCTGATATTTGAAACTGCCAGGATAAATTTACCGGTCCCGATAGGCCCGATGGCCCAGATGGGTATGTCGGCGCCTATGAGCATAACAGCAACTCTGGCACAGCAGAACGCGGAAATACTGGCGGGTATCTGCATGACCCAGCTTATAAAACCTGGAATGCCTATCTGTTACGGCGGGACCTGCCATGCGTTCGATATGGCTTCCACGCAGCTTATTTTTGGCGGCCCCGAACAGGCGATCCTTGGAGTAGCCATGACGCAGATGGGAAAACACTACGGCCTGCCTGTTTATATTAACACCGGGCTCACCGATTCAAAAAGAGCGGATGCCCAGGCGGGAATTGAAGCCGGGATCACTCTTGCTTTCAGCGCGGCAGCCGGGGCCGATATTTTCGGGCACATGGGAATCTGCGGGGTCGACCAGGGGAGTTCGCTGGACATCCTGCTTATGCAAAACGAAATTATCTCTTACACGGAAAGTACCTTAAGAAAACTAGATTTTTCCGACAAGGCACTTGCGCTGGACGAGATTGCAGCCCGGGGCCCCGGCGGCAATTTTATTGATACGGATTTTACTGCAGAAAACTTTAGAAAAGAACTCTGGTTCCCAAAATTATTCGACCGGAATTATTACCAAGCCTGGATGGATAATAAAGCTTTGAGCATGGAAGACCGCTGCAGGCAGAAAAAAGAAGAAATCCTAAAAAATCACAAACCCGAACCGGTATCTTTTGCGCTGGATAAAACCCTGACCGCAATAGTAAATGAAGCAAAGAAGGAATTGGGTTTAGCATCGAAGAAATAGAATTGGACGGGGCAAAGCACAAGAGTGGTTTATCAATTGCAAGTATATTACAAACTAAGGGTGGCTATCACTCTTTTGCTCTGCCAATAACTCTTTCGAATCGGTTATTCTTTTAAAAGGCTGGTGATTATCCCTACCATTACTTCTTTTTCTTTAGGGTCACTATTGGCTATAAGAAGAGCAAGGGTCAAGATAGTGTTATCATTGATTTTACGCTCTCCATTTTCTTTGCTCAACACTTCGTTCTTTTCAAGGAAATACAGAAAAAGCAGCGAGGCTATCCGTTTGTTACCGTCTGAAAATGGATGATCTTTTATGATAAGATACATCAAGTTTGCAGCTTTTTCTTCCACCGAAGTGTAGAGTTCTGTCCCGTCAAAGGTCTGGTAAATACTTCCAATAATACTGTCAAATTTTTTGCTGATTTCATTGCCAAATATACTGGTAGCCTCGCCTTTTTGTGCCAAATTGCTCTTTATCCCGGCAATGAAACTTAAGCATTCATCGTAGGCAATTGTATATTTAGGTTTTTCACCTTTAACTGAAGGGAGCTGCCCGTTATCATATTGAAAGAGTTTAGTTAAAGACCCGGAATATTCTTCAAGAAGAGAGAGGAGCTCCTCCGCCTGGCCTTTCAACTCACACTGTTTTGATTTAGCTTTCAAAAACTTGATAGTCTTCTGTAATTCCTGGATTTTCCTTGTGCCAATATTTTTTACATTCAAAATATAGCCATTTACAAGATAATCTTTAAGGGTTTTAGTAGCCCAAATACGAAAACTTGTAGCTTTCTGAGAGTTAACCCTATAGCCTACAGAAATAATCATATCCAGGCTGTAAAATGCTGTATTATACTTCTTTCCGTCTGTTGCAGTATGTTCCAAAACGGAACTTACTGATTTTTCATCAAGTTCATGAGTTTTCAGTATATTGTTAATATGTTTTGTAATTGCAGGTCTTTGAGTACCAAATAATTGCGCAATTTGCGCTTGAGTCAGCCAGATTGTATCTTTTTCAAGTTTGACTTCAACATTGGCTTTGCCATCCCAAGAAGTATAGATAGCTATCTGATTCAAGCCGTATTTTGCATTTTTTTCGCGAACAATATTATTGTTCATAAGTATAAAGTCCTCCGAATTCACCCTTCGTCATTAAACATTATATCATTTTTTGATAAATTTTAAATGTATTTCCAGTCATAGATAATACGGATGACATACTATTAAGTTGCATTTGAATGGTTAAATGTTCCCAATAGTTGTAACTTTACGGAAGGAGTTGAAAACCCATGGCAAAGGTCTGCCCAACTATAAAAGAAATTAATAAAATTTCAGTAATTATAATGCTTGTAAGTGCGGGAAACTAAGTGGTGCTCAAGCTAGCAGTATGCTTGGCTATTCTATCGTTCATATTTCACTGCAGAAAACTTTAGAAAAGAACTCTGGTTTCCAAAATTACTCGACCGGAGTTATTACCAAGCCTGGATAGATAATAAAGCTTTAAGTATGAAAGATCGCTGTAGACAGAAAAAAGAAGAAATCCTAAAAAATCACAAACCCGAGCCGGTATCTTCCGCTCTGGATAAAGCCTTAACCGAAATCGTAAATGAAGCAAAAAAGGACTTGGGTGTACCACCGAAGAAATAGAATTGGACGGGACGAAGTACAAGAGTGGCTTGTCAATTGCAAGAATATTACAACCTAAGGGTGGCTGTCCCTCTTTACATCAGAGTGGCTTGTCAATTGCAAGAATATTACAACCTAAGGGTGGCTGTCCCTCTTTACATCGCGGTCTTTAAGAGATTATGGCTTTCTTCGTCTAAAATGCAGAATTTCCTTATCTGGCGGGAAGTCATATGCGCGTTGCAAAAGACCTTAAGCCCTTTAAATCTTTCTCTTTGCAGGGTTCTCGAAGTGTCGACTCTTTTTTTAATGGTCTCCAAACTGTCCCCTGTGGCTTCCGCAGATAATTGCTGGTATTTTACCGCCGGCACTTCTATATGTATATCTATCCTATCCAGAAGCGGCCCGGAGATCTTTTTCAAATACCTTTGTATCTCATGCATGCTGCACTTTCACCCCTTTCTCCCGCCGCCGTAGTACCCACAGGGGCACGGATGCGGTACAGGCTTTGGGGCAGATCAATAGAATATCTCAATTATGTCTTAAAGAAATGAGAGCCACTATTAATTACCAGTTTCACATCAATTTAATGGTAGCTATACTTGTTTATGTAACCCATCAGCCATGGCTATTTATCTTTTTTATCTACAAAATTTCCGCCAACACTACTTGGCATGACCAGCCCAAAAAATATGGTCGTTAAAATAACAATGCCTCCGATAATTACAGCCCCAATCACTATTGTTATTGAAAATGCCTGCCCGAGAATTTGGCCGTATTTAAGAACAACAAAAGGGACGCCAATTGCGAAGATAAGTCCTCCAATTAATCCCAACACTCTAAATGTACCGCCTGCAAATTTCACCACTCCATTATTTGACATTTTTATCCTCCTTTTTATAATTAATTCTTATTGTTTGCCGTAAAGTTTGTAAAGCATAACGACAACGACTGCTTGCTGTATTTATTGATATGTTAAGTGCTTTGCTTATTTCTTTAAAACTCATACTTCCATAATATCGCAAACGTAGTGCAGTTTGTTGCGCTAAAGGAAGCCTCATAAGAGCTTTCTCCAGTTCTGCCGGAGGTAAATCAAATGCACTCTCTTCTTCATTAAGTGCTTCCTGCATTCCCTGTTTTTCGAGTAAGTCAGGCTCAAATGGAACCCAATATATCTTTTGCGCTCTGTATTTTAAAGAATTTACCCAAACTGCCCTGTTAATATACGCCCGCAGATTAGTTATATTGCTTCTTTCACGATTACGCCAAATATTTAACAGAGTATCATGGACTACGTCTTCAGCTTCATGTTCGTCTTTTAAAATAGAGCGTGCAACCCGTAATAATTTTGACCGCATACCAGCAACTGCTTTATCAAATGTCTCATACGAAATATGGCTTGCCATCTAACTCCTTACCTATAAGATAGATCTAAAAACAGGTGTTTTTGTCTATAAAATTATAACAGCATAAGCATTTTATTCAATAAAAAACCGCAGATCGCTTTACGCAACCTGCGGTTTGGGATAATTGGCGCCCCATACTGGACGAGTTTCGCAACTGGCTGATGTATAATAAAAATGAACTTTTTCCTGAATTTTTAGTTCAGCTATATTATCGTTATTCCGCTTTTAAGCTTTACCGTTTTGCTGCGGGAAATGAATTTCCCTGTAAGCCCTTTTGGAAGCGTTATTTTACCTGTTATTTTCCCTTCACTATTTTGAAACTCAGCTTTTATTTTTCCTTTGGGATGAGGGAAAATTCCGGAGGCGTATTTTAAGTTCCCCAGGTGCGGTTCTATCTTTACCTTCTTAAATCCTTCGCAGGCCGGCTCAATCCCGATAACAGTTGCCAAAAGATCATAATTAGGACTTGAACTCCAGGCATGACAATCCGAGCGGGTCCATTCCAGAGCCGTAACTTCCGCAAAGGTGGTTAGGCCGTTTTTTATCATAGCTTTCCACGGGGCAAGCATCTCTATATATTTATCCGCCAGCCCCGCCTTCTTAAGCGCCCGGTTAAGATAAAATCTGAAATAGAAACTGCATTGTATGAGCGACTTGTCGGTGATCACTCTTTGCATTATCTCTTTTGCTTCTTTTTTAGAAAAGGCGCCGGCAAGCACCGCGTTTATATTCGCATGCTGGCTGAAAGAAGTTTTAGCGGGCGTATCCGCGAGAAGTTTTCTTTTTTTATCCCAGCAGGCCTTAAGCACGGCTTTTTTCAGCTTTGCCGCTACTGAAGAATAATGCGCCGCTCTCTTGTCCTTGAAAAATGAAAATATTTCCGCGGCCATGTCAAGAGTATAAGCAAGATGCAGGGTTATTATGGAAGACCCTCCCTCATTTCCGCCGGCAGGTTCGCCGCCCGCGCCGATAATTGAATTCCAGGGCCATTCATTCGTCCAGTCCACAAAATTCCAGTACGGAACCGCCCCCAGGAGGCCGGTCTTGCCGTCCAGCTTATTTTCATACCAGTTAAGAACGCTGTAGATGCCATACAGATATTTTTCCACAAAAGCCGGGTCCGGACGGTGCATAAAGTAATCATGCACCATCGCGATCCAGTATAAGGAAAAGGGCGGGATTATCTGGCTGTTCTGGACCCTTGGATAACTGCTCCTGGTTATGCCTTCGCTATTTCTTGAATCGTCTATCTGCTCGATAGCGTTCTTAAAAAGCCGGTCATCACCGGAAACATAAAGGGAGATTAACGCCTGTATCCTGGTATCACCGACATATTGAAGCTGTTCATAGTAAGGACAGTCAATATAATTTTCATGAGCGCAGAGCCTTGCGGTACGCCAGCCGGTATTCCAGACATTTTTAAGTTCGGGGTCATTGCTTGTAAAAGAGCCATTCTCTTTAAACGGGTAACCGGTATAAATACCGTGAATATCTTTTATTTCCAATGCTTTGGCTTTAGTTTCAATTTCAACCTGGACATACCGGTAGGTTCTCCACCAAAGCGTTTGATAAGTTCTATCCTTTCCGCCGTCGGAAATAAAGACATCTTTGTAGCCTTCAATTTCCATTCCTTCCACATCATTCCTGTTGTGTTTTAGCCTGTCTTTATCTTTGAAAGCTTCAGCATAGGTCAGGGTTATTCTGCTTCCCTTACCGCCACCCAAAGTAATATTTAAATATGCCGTGGTTAATACCGTTTGATCAAGCAGAAATGATACTTTTGAGCGGGAAGGTATTTTTAGAGATATTTTCCCTTTTGCAAAATCGTTGCCGGGTTTAATCCCGGAGGACCGCCTGACTGCTCCAAAATGTACGGGTGTTTCTTCCATCAGGGGAATATTTCTCGGGTAAAGACTCCAGCCCCAATGGCTTATATTGTTAGATCTGCTCTCTGCAGAGTCCACAATTTTCGCATAATCCCAGGATTTGTCGTTATATTCAACCCGTTCCCAGTTCCACGGATACTTAATCCCTTGAACCCCTTCTCCCGGGCCTACATAGCTCACATAGCTTCTTTTTCGAGTATCAAAAGGGAAATAGGCACTGTTTTTAAACACCTTCCAGGACGCATCCGTGTTTAAAAAGGAATATTTCCTATCGTCCGTCTGGAACAGAAACGCGGTAAATCTGGAAAACTGCGCCGCAGGTTTATAGCGGCCGAAATTCCAAACAACGGAAGCGATACAGTTCCTGCCTTTTTTTAGAAAGCTTGAAATATCGACGGTCTCAAATCGCCAGTTATCAATATCTCCCCTCGCCGGGCCAAAGCAAACTGATTTTCCGTTAACAAATAACCGGTACCGGTTATCGGCGGAAACATGGACGATAACTTTCGCGGGTTTTTTCCTTAGAAAAAAAGTTTTTCTGAAATGAAAGACCCCGAACTCGGTAAGCAGGGTACCGGGACAGGATATCCACTGCGCCGGCCATCGGGCATTCAAAAGTGACGAATTTATTTTCATAATGTATTATATCTTTTAATACCTGTATTTTCAATTTAATAGAAGCATCTTGCTGGATTGCGACATTAAACATTGCCGTTAGAAATTACTCAAGACGGTCTTTTCGTGATTTTGTAGTTGCCAGATTTATCGGGCGCTTTAAAAACGCTCACCTTCGCCGGAACGGCCTAAATTGTGCAACTACAAGACGAATTATGCTCTTTTCCTTTCTTGGGGAATTTCTGCATTCTCATGCATTGCCGACATGCATTGCCGACATTTCTCTTGTAAAATAAATACGTGTCTTGTATTATTAAGGAATGGGAAAACTATGGAAAGATAACTGGGAAGAAACCAGGCAGCATTTTACCGGCTGGTGGAACCATACCGGCCTGGTCTTGTATTTGGGCGGGAAAATTAACCGGAGAACCCTTCCGCATGTTGTTTTTCCTGATCCCGGAAACGCGCCCTCAATAAAAGACAGTTATGTTAATCCAGAGTGGCTGGCAAAAAAATGGAGATACGACCTTTCCCGTCAGGATTTTATTGCGGATAATCTTCCCCTGGCAAGCACTAATATCGGTCCGGGCTCTCTTGCCCTTTATCTCGGTGCCGAACCGGGCTTTGCGGAAGACACCGTATGGTACAAACCCAATATTTTTGAACCGGAAAAAACAGCTCCTTTAAAATTTGACCCGGAAAATAAATGGTGGAAATGCCAGATGGAGATAATAAAGCAGATAAAGGCCTTAAGTGAAGGTAATTATTTCGTGGGTTGTCCCGATATTATTGAAAATATAGACATCCTTTCCGCAATGCGCGACCCCCAGCCGATGATGACCGACCTTTGCGACCGGCCGGACTGGGTAAAAGAAAAGATTGCGGAGATAAACAGGGCTTTTTTTGAATCTTACCGGATAATTTACGATATGATAAAACTTGAAGACGGCAGTTCCTGCTTCGGGCCTTTCGCGCTCTGGGCCCCGGGAACGGTCGCTAAGGTCCAGTGTGACGCCTCGGCAATGTTCTCTCCAGCGATGTTTGAGGAATTTGTTCTTCCCGCATTAACGGAACAGTGCAGCCGGCTCGATTATTCCATGTACCACCTGGACGGCACGCAGTGTATCTGTCATCTGGACAGCCTGCTTTCTATAAAAGGCCTTGACGCTATAGAGTGGACTCCGCAGGCCGGCCTTCCGGGCGGCGGCGATAAAAGATGGTATGACTTGTACAAAAAAATTCTTAAAGCCGGAAAATCCCTTCAGGCCGTTGCGGTTGATAAAAAAGAAGTACGCCCTTTGCTCGATGCCATAGGAACCAAAGGCGTATATCTGCAGGTGGGTCCCATTGATACAGAAAAAGAGGCGGAAGAAGTATTAAGGATTTGCGGAAGATAATTACAGGAGGAGTAGTTGGGTATTAATATAGACAATATTGAAATAAAGCCAAAACCGGATTTTTCACGGCTTTTAAAGGCCTTCAAAAGAAAAGAAATGCCAGACAGGGTGCCTTTTTTTGAGATCTATAGCAATATTGAAGAAGCCGTGGTTGGCGGTAAGGTTAAGAAAAGCGAGTGCAAAAATGACCTGGAGTATGCGATAAAGCTGACCGTGAAACATAATTACCGGCTGGGCTATGATTACTGCTGGCTCCGCTCCCCGTTCTATTTTGAAAGACCCGGGAGACACGGCGGTTTGACAACAGAAGGTAACCGGGATTATATCCAGTCGGAAGATTCCCTTATTAAAAATGATGAAGAGTTTGAAAAGTATCCGTGGCAGGATATGAACAAGGTTGATTACTCCCGCCTCGATATCATGAAAAACCTCCTTCCTGAAGGCATGAAAATTATCCCGAGAAGCCCCGGGGGCGTATTTGAGAACACAACCTGGATAATGGGGTTTACCCAATTTAGTTTCGCGCTTGTTGAAAATCCCGGTTTAATAAAAAAAGTTGTTGATGCCATAGGTGCGCGGCAGTTGAGCTTGCTCAAAACTTATGCTTCTCATGAAGCCGTCGGCGCCGTTCTCCTCGGAGAAGACATGGGCTTTAAAACCTCCACGATGATTTCCCCGGATATGATGAGAGAGTACTTTTTCCCCTGGCATAAAAAGATAGTGGACGCCGTGCATTCTTACGGAAAGCCCGCGCTTATCCATTCCTGCGGTAACTTAACGGAAATCTATCAAGATATTCTCGCTTGCGGCTGGGACGCAAAACACTCTTTTGAAGACGGGATACTTCCGGTCTGGGAATTTAAGAAGCAGTACGGCAAAGAGATCGCCTGTCTCGGCGGCTTTGATATGGACAAAATATGCCGTTTCTCCCCGGAAGAGATCAGAAAACATACAAGATCCATTATTGATAAATGTGCTCCCGGCGGCGGCTACGCTTTTGGCACGGGAAATTCCGTTGCCCAATATGTACCTGCAGAAAATTACCTGACCATGATAGAGGAAGCTTTTAACTACAGATAAATATTAATTTTACCTTAATTCTTCTTTAACGACCTCCGCGAATCCGGGCACCTCTACCAGGGAGTGGTAAAAAGCCAGCATGATATTTTTACTGCCGGAGGCGCCTATAAGCCGTATCTCGTCTCTGAGCCTTTCGGGGGTTTTAAGGTCATTTCCCTGTTTCACGCCCAGAAAAGGGACAAAAGTATTATTTTTTATATATTTGCCTTCTTCAGAGCTATACAACCGGAGCTTCTGTTTGATCTTTCCATAAGACCAGAAAGGTTCATAGAACCAGGCCACCGTCTGCGCGCAATAATCCACGTCCAGTTTGGCGCCATACACCGGATCAAGGTCAAAATCCGGATAAATATGTATCGCCAGTTTAAGCCCGGGTTTTATTCCGTTCACTATCTTTCTTATTTGTTTTATGTAATTTATCAGGGAATTCTCGGAGAATTGCGTTAACACCTCTTTCTCGGTCAATTGCGGGTTCTTTCCCGCAAACTCTTCCCGTTCTTTGTTCGAGTAAGCGCAGAAACACGCATAGTAATTCTTATAGCCCAGAAAATCTATCAATATGCCGTCCACCTCATAATTCTTTACGGTGTCTTCGGTCATTTTTATTTCATACCGGGAAAGGCCCCTGTCAGGACAGAGCCAGTTTTTCCCGTAAATATTATCCCTGTCGGGAGCATTCCTTGGTTTGCCTATTTGCCCGCTCTCGTACGGCCGAATCACCTGTTGCAGGTCCTGGCCGCCCATTTTTCCTTTGGGATCATAACAATAGGTAAGCCAAGCCAGCACCTTTATATCAGCTTTCTTTGCCTCGCTAATAATATCCTGCAAAGTCTTTCCGGCCGCACCCGGTATTATCACATTAAAACCGGTCTCTTTGGAAAATTGCACCGTTTGTTTTATTGCTTCCGGTTTGATATCCTTAGGGAGCCAGACGCAAAGCGCTTTCCAATCAAATTTTGCTTTTGGAAGCCCGGCGGCACCGGAAGTTTCAGGCGGTTTATATATTAAGGTCGTTTTGTTGCCGGAAACCGGTTCCAGCGGTACGGCAGGATCTTTTTTTTCCTTAAAAATTACCTCCCCCCATTTGTGAGGATTATGGCAGTCCTTCTCAAAAAGGACAGGCCACGTCCAGTAGCTGGCTTCAGCTGTCTTCGGGAGGGAACTATGCCTTCTGCCTAAAAGTATCCTCCAGGAATCCCCTTCACGGGGCGGGTAAGAAACCCTGTTTCCGCAGGCTTCTTTTATCGACGAAAGCGGTATGGCTATTTCTATGGTCCAGCCTTTGTCAATATCAAAAGGATCATTCAGGGTTCCGTTCACGGTAACCGCGGTTTCAAGCCCGGGACAGTTCCACTCGACATGCGGCTCCGGTAAGGCGCCGGCTAAAATACCGGAAGCGGCCCGCGCCGACTTGCTCCAGGGCGCGCCCTGCCATTTGTCACAGATCTTATTTACCGGATTGACATGCATTTCTATATAATTTTTCCCGTCTTTGTCCGGATCAATATATAATTTTGAAAAATTTTCGTCATACCCGTTCCAGCCGCTTTCTTTGAGCCCGGTCTTTACCCCGCTTATATAGCCGATATTCGCGTAACACATAGGAATATCCCTTATTGTTTCCTTAAACCAGATATTAGGGTCATCAAACTCGTATGCAATATAAAGGTATTTGTCATCCCATAACATTTTTGCTTTTGTTGACAGAAATGTATCCCCGCCGGTGAACATATCTTTAAAATACGGGACATACGGCGCACTTTTCCAGGATGCTTCCTCCAGCTTGCCGTCTATTTTTACCGGTTCAACGGCTTTAATACAGAAATATTTATCATTAGCAAAAACTGCCGCGGTCAGGAATACTGCTCCTATTATTATGAACATTTTTTTCATAGCGCACCCGTGCTTATTAT
This sequence comes from Candidatus Firestoneibacteriota bacterium, assembly GCA_903891415.1. GTDB lineage: Bacteria > Oederibacteriota > D2-FULL-39-29 > D2-FULL-39-29 > D2-FULL-39-29 > CAIYPD01. The sequence continues at coordinate 5,119 of CAITEH010000080.1, read as the reverse complement.
TATTGAGCTCATCCCGCTTTCATTAAAAAACTTTTGCTCCTCCGGTGCGGCCCTGCGGCTTTTCCTGCTATTTTTCAATTTCTTCAATTTTCAGTATTCTGTCAATGCGAAAGGTCCTTTCCTCGTTTCTTTCGAAACAGAAAGCGCGAAGACCGGTAAAGGTCCTGCCCATGAACTCCATTTCGGCGATCTTTAGCGGCCTTATCCTTCTTACAGATTTTATATCGTTACTTTTCAGGTAGATCATCTTAAGCGTGCTTTTTTTGCGGATAGCCCCGGTGATGAAGGCAAATTTATCGGCAAGCGGCATCTCTTTTTCAGAAATGGCGTATTTATATTTTGCCATAAAATTAACTATGCGCCAGTCGGCAAATATATGTTTTTTTTCAATTCTTTTGACCAGAGAGAGCCCTTCAAAAGAGGTACAGCGGGAAAGAGCCACATAAACCTGCCCGTGCGCAAAAGCCCCTTTTCCTATATCAACTATTACTTTGTTAAAGGTTTTGCCCTGGCTTTTATGGATGGTCACGGCCCAGGCCGGACGGAGGGGATACTGAATAAAGCTCCCGGCAGTTTCCGAGACGAGTTTTTTTGCCACCTTGTCGTAAGAAAAATGAAATACATCCCATTCATTGGGATAAACCTCGGCGATACTCCCGTCCTGGAGTTTGACCCAGACTGCGTAGCCGCCCTCTTCCGTATCGTAAATAATGTCTTCCACTTCCCCGAGCGTGCCGTTGACCCAGTAACCGTAGGTATCATTATTTAAAAACATCACCCGAGCGCCTTTTTTTAGAGTTAACTGCTCTTCGGAAGGGAATTGATTTCTTTGCAGTTCTCCTGTTATTTTTGCATTAAAGACCTTCTCCTCGCCGGGTAATTCGGCCATTTTGGCGCTGTTTATGCCAAATGCCGCGTCATTTGTGGTAGTAAGGTATATTTCATAACCTTTTATTTTCTGTTCAAATTTTGTGCCTACCCTGGAATTTAGATCCCGGATATTTTTTTCATCTACCGAATTATTTCTGATGGCATTTAAAAGTTCTATAAAGGCGCTGTCTTTTTGTCTGTAGACCTTTTCCAGTTCCAGAAGGGTAAAACTCATCTTTTCAAAACACTTCGCGTCAAAAAAATACGGGCTTTTATAATATTCTTTAAAGATCTCCTTTTCTTTATAGGTTACCACCGGCGGGAGCTGGTAAAGATCCCCGATAAAAATAAGCTGTATGCCCCCAAAAAGCGCTTTCTTTTTCTTCCCGTGTTTTTTCAAAAAAGCGTTTATACAGTCCAAAAGATCGGCTCTTACCATAGAGATCTCATCAATGATAATAGCGTCAATTTTTTTATAGATTTCCGTCTTTTTTGGTTTAAGAAGAGCTGCCTTCTCGGGGGTTATATCCGGTTTAAAATGAAAGAAAGAATGGACGGTCTCGCCTTTTACATTCAATGCGGCAACACCGGTAGGCGCCAGCACCGCCACCTGCTTTTTTGTTTTTTCCCGGAAATATTGAAGCAGGGTGGATTTACCCGTGCCGGCTTTTCCGGTAACAAAAACATTTTCTCCGGTATTTTCCATCAGCTCCAGAGCTTTTAGAAATTCCGGATTGAGCTCAACCTCCAACTTCATTTAAAGCGACCCTTTTTTTACCCAGATACCGAGAGCCAGGATACATTCTTCCTTGATGTTTCTCCCTTCCGGCGGGCTGTTCTTTTCTTTTTCTTCCCTCATGGCTTCAAGAAGAACAGCGGCAAGCACCAGAGCCCGGTACCAGTCAAGCATTTTCAAATCCAGGCCCTTGCGCCGGAAGTAGCTTTCTTCAAGCCCTCTCTTTAAAAGCAAAGGATACCAAAAAAGCGGCACCAAAAATTCAAAGACCGGGTCTATAAAACCGGCAAGTTCAAAATCAAGTATTCCGTTCAAGTTTTTTTCTTTTACCAGAAAGTTCTTCGGGCTGAGATCCCCGCTGGAAAAGCAGGGAACCGGAGCTACAGGCAGGCCCTCCGGAAGTTTTTCCAGCAAGCGCGTGAGCATAGGGCCTTTGGGAAAGTCCGCAAAACCTTCCACAAGCTCCGCTAAAATACTTTTTGCCGTTCTTTCTATATTTAGTTCCGTACTAAATTCTCCAAGTTCCTCTTTTTTTACTTCCTGTATCTCAATAATACTTTTAAGGAAAAGCTCATCCGCCCACTTTTCTTTTTTCTTCAGGAAATTATAAAGGACCTGGCCTCTAAGGCCTTCTTCCAGAAAACAGGGGACTCCGACAGCCGCGCCTGCTTCATCAAAACCGAAAGCTTTCGGGACCTTCAATTTTGTTTTTTCCAGCTGCTTTAAAAGAAGGTACTGGCGGGAGAGTTCTTTCAGCTGTTTGGAGTTTATTTCTCCGGTAGTAGAAGCTTTTACGGTCTTAAAAACCACCGAGGATCTCTTTTCGCCGGAAATAAATTCTATTTTCCAGGAACTGCTCCTGCCCCGGCTTTTTAAGGGCAGGGCTATTAAAAGACTGACCGGGACATTTAACGAGGCGCCGATATAAGCTTCGAACTTTTTCCTTAATTCCGGGTGGTTTGGATTAAATTCCTGCAAACTTTACTCCTTAACTGGCCATGGATAAAATATGGCTTATTCCGTTACTCTTTATAACATAAAAAGAGCGCCTGTGGAATACCAAAACAACGTTACAAGCTTTTTATTTTTCTAAATTTTGAAAGAATTGTTTTAGGATTTTTTTGGAGAGCTCTACCATCTTTTCGCCTGAACCTTTTACCAGGCCGCAGGTTGAGGCCTCATACCCGCCGTATTTGAACTCGTCCTTTGTGGGGACATACATTGCCGTATCGACACCGTCCCCAAGCGCGCCAATAATGATCCTTTTTCCTTTAAAAGCACTATATATAGAAAGCGGTATTTTTGTCAAAATTTCCCCGGGCAGGCTTATAAAGGCAATATCATTGAAGCCCAGAAGGTAGATAGGCAGGTGAAAATTCCTTGCTTTATTGGTAAAAGCATCCCCGCCCCAAAGCCGCATGCCTTTATCAATGAGCTGTCTTACCTTTGCAGGATCAAAAGGCTTCTCAATTGCCTTATGCGCGGCTTCAAATGCATTATTTACGGTATTTGTTTTAATTTTCTTAAATTCCGGCCAGGGGCGGTATTTATGGGCCTCGCGCAGCAGTGTAACACTTTCAAGCGGTTTAAATTTCATTTTATTAAACAGTTTTTTTGTTTCCCGGGCCAGGTCTTTTCCGAATCTTTCCGTTTCTTCCGGGCCTGATCCGGTAAAAACCGGTTTTACATCCCCGCAGGGGCCGTTTACGAATATAACCGGCGCTTTGAACAGCTTTGAAAGCTCTCTTGTAAGAACTCCAGGATAATCCGCAGAGATCTGCGTGTTCCCGTATTTGTGAAAAATAACTGGATGACAGGCAGCTCTTACCAGCGCTCCCAAAGGTTTTCCGTCCCGGCTTTTAAAAAATAGCAGGTCCAGGTAGGGATCAAGCAGTTTTGCAAGATATATTTTCTTAGGAAGGTTTTTTAGCAGATTATCTTGTTTCTTTGAAGTTTCAGTTGACATGGCATCCGCAAAGGCCCCGGCAAGCTTGTATTTCGGAGAATAAATACTGATACCATATCTGATAAAATCATAAACCTGTCCGGAAACTTCCACTTTGCCGGTCCTGACATCCGGCTTTGTCCGGGTGTTATAAATGCTGGTAAGCGCGCCGACACCCTTAATTTTTACTCTCCTGTTAACACAGTACTTTTTAGCGGCAGCGGACCGGGAAAAACCCATGACCGCCGGCCTAGCTTTCTTTCTTGCCGCTTTGACGGCCTTACTAAGTGCCTGCGCAAGTTTTTTGAAAATAAAATCCGCGCCCGAATGGGTATGGCTGCTCTGGGTAAAAATATTTTCTTTTTTTATCCCGGTGCTTTTACTGACAGCTTTCTTTAGTTCTTCAATTGCGTCAAAAATGAAACCGCAGGCATCAAGAGTTATCAGGACCGTTTCCTCTTTCCCGCTGCAGGTATACAATATCCCGCCATAAAGATCATCATGGACTGTTTTACCCTTTTTTTCCGTGCAGTTGCTGATTATTACTTTTTCAATTCCTATTTTTATATTGCTCACAAATTCTCCCAAAAATCACGTTACACTTATTTACTATTTCCGGAACCGTAAAGCAGACCAAAGCTTTGGACTGCTTTTAAATTTAAGCGCTTTTACCGGGCCTTTTTTTTCCTTTTAGTTCAGTTATCGTGATCTTTACGATCGTTGTATTTTGTACCGCCTTTTCAGGAAATTCCAGCTTACTTTTTGTGTACTGGAACACAAGTATGTCAAGGCCCTTTCTTTTTTCTTCAGGATCCGAAAGGAGCTCACATTTTCCGCGGCCGATCACGCTCTGAAAAACAGTTCCGGCATCACAAGAGGTCATGATATTATCGTATTTTACTTTACCGACCAGGTCAAAACACACATTTGGATTCTTTTTAATAAAATCAAGCTTTAGCCCTTCATTTGCGCAGTGGAAATATAGATTTTTTCCGTCATATCCGAATGAAAGGGGAACAACGTAAGGGACATTGCCGTCTGCCATAGCAAGATGCAGAATATCCGCTTTATTAATTATCTCATCTATCTCTTTCCTGTCCGTAATTTCTCTGTCTTTTCTCCGCATCTCTTTCATGAGCTCTCCTTATCTTCCGGGGGACATTCCTCTACTACGCTTTAAATTACCTGATCTCAGCAGACGGCCGGCGGTAATGCAGGTTACGCCAATGTTATGTATATCGCGGATGTTCGCCTTTGCCACCGCTTCTGTTTTAGCGCCTGTAGCATCCGTTACGAGCGTAACTTCGTAACCAAGCGAAACACCGTCAAAGACAGTGGCCCGTATGCAGTTTGGATATTGTATCCCGCACACCACGATCTTGGATATGCCGAGTCTTCTTAGTATAAGATCCAGCTCAGTATCCATGCACAATTTTTCAGCGATAGTGTCCTCTTTTTGAGAGGGAATTAACTATTTTGACCTATTTGAGTATATCAAATATAAAGGGTTGCTTAAAGAGCGGATTTATGAGTAAACTAGGAAAAAGGAGTAAAAATTATGACTGACT
>CAITEH010000079.1 GCA_903891415.1 Candidatus Firestoneibacteriota bacterium | reverse complement strand
GGAGCACGAGTCCTTTCGGCCTGGGCGCGCGTTTACCGGTCGGGGCCGAGTATATTTCACATCCGTTTGACATTTATCTGGAATTGGCTCCGGCGTTCGCTATAACACCCGCAATGGGATTGGGGCTCTACTGGGGGCTGGGTGTCAGATTCGACTTCTAAAAATAGACCCGAACAATTTTCTATATTCTTATTTATGCTGTCAGCCGTCCTCTTGATCTCGGGCGTGGCAGCTGCAGTTTATTTTTCCGGAAATAATACGGTCCTGGCCGGCAGCCTGTTACTTGTTCTTATTTTTTTTTCGCTGGCAGCCATAAACCTGCTTTTGAACCTGCTGTCGCTGCTGGTTAAAAAAAACCTTGCTTTTCCTGTAAGAATTAACAGGCCGCTATCCGGTGTGCTTTACAAAGTTTCAGCTTTCCTTGCCGGCCTTGCCGGGCTGAGAGAACGTTTTACAGCTTCTTTCATCGCTTTTAATGCCTCTCTGGTAAGGTTAAAGAACATTTTGCTGGAACCCGGCGAGATACTTGTGCTTTTGCCCAGGTGTATTCAAAACGGAGATTGCAGGTATAATATAGTTAACAATCTGGATAATTGTATTTCCTGCGGCAAGTGCGATGTGAAGGCGATTCGCGAGGAAGTGAAAGTAAAAGGGGTAAATATCGCAGTGGTAACCGGAGGAAGCCAGGCAAGAGCGCTTGTTAATAAACTCCGGCCTAAAGCGGTCATTGCCGTAGCCTGTGAAAGAGAACTGGTGAGCGGGATATTTGATGTCCCCGGCTGTGAAGTTGTGGGGCTTATTAATGAAAGGCCCGAAGGCCCTTGTTTGAATACCCGCGCGAGCGTGTCCAAACTAAAAGAGGCCATAGATATATTTTTAACAGGGAGACAAAATGTCTGAAATTCTTTACTTTGACTGTTCTTCCGGAATTTCCGGTGATATGATCCTGGGTGCCTGCGTTGACGCGGGTGTGCCGTTCAAATTCCTGGCCGCAGAAATAAAAAAATTGAAATTACACGGTTATAAAATGCATTATTCAAAGGTGCTTAAGGCGGGTATCAGTGCTTCAAAAGTCAGCGTGCAGGTGGAGCATCACCACCATCATGCTCACAGCAAATATACCGAGATAGATATTTTTATAAAAAAAGCGGGGATAGACAGCAGGCTAAAAGAAAAAGCCAGAGAGATCTTCCTTAACATAGCAAGAGCGGAATCAAAGATCCACGGGGAAAGCCTTAAAAATATCCATTTTCATGAACTCGGAAATATTGACACGATAATTGATGTGGTCGGCGCCCTGGTTTGTTTTAAAGAGCTTGGAATAAATAATTATTATTCTTCCCCGGTAAATCTCGGGGGAAATGCCGCGATCAAGACTTCACACGGCCTTCTTTCTAATCCGGCGCCGGCTACGGCTGAAATAATAAAAGGTGCTCCGGTGCTGGTTTATTTTTCCGGGATACCTTATGAAATAGTCACTCCGACCGGAGCCGCCATTCTTTCCGGAGTTCTTGATAAAAAAAATATTAACGGCTGCAATAAAGGTGAGTTTTATCCCGCCGGAATGAACATCAAAGCGATAGGTTACGGTGCAGGCGACCGTGATATACCGGGCAAGGCAAATGTTTTACGCGTAATAACCGGTACGGTCCCGGAAAATTCCAGGAAAGAAGATGTTGTGGTACTGGAAACAAACATTGATGATACTCTGCCTCTTGCTTATGAAACTCTAATGCATAAATTATTTGCGGCCGGCGCTTTGGATGTATTTCTGACCCAGATCCAAATGAAAAAAAACAGGCCTGCGGTAAAACTGGAAGTAATTTGTGAGAATAAAATTCTTGAGAAAATTTCCGCCGTTATATTTTCTGAAACTACAACTTTTGGGCTCAGGGTGCATCCTGTCAGCAGGCTCAAACTGGAGAAAGAGCTCAGCACCGTTTCTACAAAATGGGGTAAAATAAGAGTAAAGACCGGCAGGTCCTGCGGCAAAATAATGAGCGTATCCCCGGAATATGAAGATTGCAGGAATATTTCTATCAAAAAGAATATTCCTTTGAAAATTGTTATTGAAACGGCAAAAAATGCTTTTAATCAGTAAAATCTATATTTTATAAGAGTTTCTCCGTATTTGGCATATTTTTGTTGCAAAAGCATTCTTCTTCAAGGCTTTTGAATATGTAATATTATTGACATGCAAAAGCAAAAATGATACAATATCCCTTCTGTAAATACACTTTACGGCTATTAATATTTCTTTTTTTATTTTATTATTTTGGCTAAATATTTTTACAAAACCCATGGGCTTTATTGCAAGTGAAGCCGGCTTTAAAAAAATATTTTGCCCATGTAGCTCAGTTGGCTAGAGCACATCCTTGGTAAGGATGAGGTCATCGGTTCAATCCCGATCGTGGGCTTTGAATAATTATCAGAAAAACAGGAAATATTTTCAGG
>CAITEH010000078.1 GCA_903891415.1 Candidatus Firestoneibacteriota bacterium | reverse complement strand
ATTGGCCGCACCGAGAAGGGCGTCAATAATTGAATGGCTCAGGATATCCGCGTCAGAATGCCCGTCGAGACCGAGATAAAAGGGAACATGCAGCCCGCCTAAAATAAGATTACGGCCGCGTTTAAGCCTGTGAATATCTATCCCCAGGCCGACAAGATTTTTAGCCATACTGCCTCCGGGCAAACAATTTACGGCTGTGCATTTTTGTAAATATTAAACCGTAAACTTTTTTTTAAAAACTTCCTCTTATAAGAAGATATACTATCTCCCCGTTAAACCCGGCAATGACCGGGATCAATAAATTATCATCCAGTTTTGTTACCGCTGTTTCTACGACCGTGGCAGTTACCGCCATTACAATAATAATGATCCACATGGGATCGCCCGCGGGGACAAAGGAGTGGTCCCACCACATTCTGCCTCCTTCCGGCAGGCGGAGCAGGAGAAAGCCTATAAAAAGATTAACGAATAGTTCGGCCAAAAAACCTTCCCAGGCCTTTTCTTTAATAAAAGGCAAAGGGTGCCTGCCGTATTTGCTGCCTATTACCGCCGCCGCCAGGTCCCCGAAAGTGACCATTAAAATACCCGTAGCGGCTATCCTCAGGTCAAAGATAGCCAGGGATATTATAGCTCCCAGAAGAAAGTATATTTCCCCGCCCATCCGGTTTTTTTCTTTTTCGCGCCTGAATTCCCAGAGTTTCCGGATCAGGGGAATTTTCTCTCCTATCTCCAGCCGCACATATTCAAGCTCAAAGAGTATTATCAGCATAAAGGAAAGAAAAAGAAGCGCTACTTTGTGATTAACAGAATTGGAAACCAGCACATAGGAAACAAGAAAAATAACCGAGAAAAGGTGTATGGACTTCCTGATCAATTCTTTTTTAAAACTCCAGTCTTTTTCTTCTTTCAAGGCCTTCTTCTCATACTACGCTGACAGCATTCCTGCCGGCATGTTTTGATTTATAAAGCGCTTTATCGGCCTTTACAATAAGTCCCCGGCCGTCAATGATAGTTTTATCCCAGGAACCGACCCCGACGCTCAGGGTGGCCCGGATTATCTTTCCGTGGTAATTGAACTTTGTCTGGCTGACAAATTGCCTGAGCCGTTCTCCCAGCCGCCGGGCGCTTTCTACATCCGAGATGGGAGCAATAATAGAAAACTCATCGCCGCCGTACCGTCCGATGGTGTTGATCTTCCTGGTGTGTTTTCGAATAAGCTCTGTAACCTTCACAAGAATGTAGTCCCCCGCATCGTGCCCGTAGGTATCGTTAATTTTTTTGAAATGGTCAATATCTATCATGAGCAGGCAAAGCAGCCCGCCGTATCTTTTTACTCTTTCGACCTCCCGTTCTAAAAGGGTTTTAAAATGTTTCTGGGAGAAAACTTTAGTAAGCCCGTCCCTTGCGACTTCCGTCTTAAGCTCCCGGGTTTTCTGCTGGGCTTTTTCCACTTCCGACTTTAATTGCTGGGTCTTTATCTGGGCTTCCGCCAGATCTTTTTGGATCTCGCGGATTATATCCCCGTAGGTAATGATCCCGACCAGGCGCTTATTATCTGTAATGGGTAATCTTCTTATCCTTTTTGACGCCATAAATTGGAGCGCTTCCCTGGTTTCATGCTTTGGCGACATTGTAAAAACAGGAGAATGCATAAGGTCTCCGGCGTTTTTATAGGACAGAGGATTGCAGCCGTTTTGCCCTATGAAACTAACAATATCCCTTTCGGTAATAATACCCAGCGGGAATTTGTCTTTAAGTATAACAATGGAACCTATTCTGTGTTTTTCCATCAAAGCACAGATCCCGGAAATATTCATATTCGCAGGGGCGGTGATAACAGACCGTGACATTAGATTTTGGATCTTCAATTATTTCTCCTTGGTAACTATAGGTTCTAGGTTTTAGGTCCTGGGTGCTTGGAAAAACTCTTTTTTTTCCCGGTACCCGGGTCCTGTTTTTTTTCCTAACACCCAGGACCTAACACCTAATACCTGTTGTTATTACTTTTCTATTACTTTTTTTATACGGGCCAGTCCTTCTTTAATGTTTTCCTGACTGGTCGCATAAGAAAGCCGGATATATTCGTCGGTTTCACCTTCATTCTTGGGGCCAAAATAAGTGCGGGCAACAACCGCAACATCAGCTTTATCCAATATGTATGCTTGCAATTCTATCGCCGATTTAAGCCCCAGGGCCTTGCAGGCTTCAGTCACATTCGGGAACGCGTAAAATGCGCCCTTGGGTATATGGCAGGAAAACCCTTTTATTTCGTTAAGAAGCTTGACCATAAGGTCGCGCCGTTTTCTAAATTCTGCAACCATTTTTTCCGGTTCGGACTGGTCCCCTGAAATTGCTTCAACCCCGGCGATCTGGACAAAGGTGTTGGTGCAGGAGTTAGCGTTGATCTGTAGTTTTACCATCTGGGCTGCTAATTCCCCGGGCATAATACCATAACCCAGGCGCCAGCCGGTCATGGAATAAATCTTTGAAAAACCGTCAACGATAATAGTCCTTTCTTTCATCCCCGGCAGGGAGGCTATAGAAATAAATTCATCGTCATAGAGGATCCTTCCGTAGATCTCGTCGGCCACGACCCAGAAGTTAAATTTCCTTGCCAGGGTGGCTATTTCTTCCAGGTCTTTTTTGGAAAGTACACCGCCTGTGGGATTTTGGGGTGAATTAATAAAGATCATCTTTGTTTTTTTTGTCACCATTTTTTTTAATGTCTCTGCTTCGAAAGCGAAGCCCTTTTTCTCCCAGAGCGGCAGAGAAATTGTCTTAGCGCCGACAAAGTTGGAGACCGACTCATAAGTGGGATAACCCGGGTTGGGATAGATTACTTCATCACCTTCATCCACAAGCGCCATAATAGAGCCAAAAATAATAGGTTTGACTCCAGGGCCGACTACTACTTCATCGGGATCTATATCCATCCCCCGAAGTTTACCTGCCTCTTTCGCGACGGCTTTTCTTAAAGACAACAATCCAGCGGAGGCGGCATAATGGGTTTGATTCTCATTTAAGGCCTTGATACATGCAGCCTTAATATTTTCAGGGGTATCAAAATCCGGTTCGCCCAACCCGAAAGTAATAATATCTTTGCCGGTAAGGCGAAGTTTCGCAACTTGTGCCGCCACTTCATAAGCGTTTTCGGTGCCTAATCTACTCATTCTCTTTGCTAATTGCACACTTTTTCTCCAATTTTCCGGCACTTAAGATATTGCTAGTATTTTACATTAAAAAATGACGTAAAACAAGTCCAGAAATGTAACCCTGTCGACGACAATTAAGAAAGGCATATCTTCCGCTCTCTTTCGGCAAGCACAGGTAAAAGCAAAAAGATGCTTTGTCATGTCTGTTGGTGAGCCCTGGCTGAAGGCGGACATTTATAGCATCTAAGATATTTATTTAGGCTATCTCTCATTTCGTTTTTTACCGGCAAGCAGTAACAGGTTGGCCAAAATTTCTTTTGAAGAGTTGTTGACCTGAGGAGAATTTCCGGCAGCAGTTCATTAGTCTTCCACCTTGCTTTTCATTTGCTTTTGAGCGTATTTTTGTATAGTATAATAGAAAGCACGCCCTTTTGGAGAAGGCCTATGGTGGAACTTTTAAAAACAATTTTTTACGACAGGCATGCAGCCCTTTCCGCAACTATGACCGGTTTTGGCGGGTGGAACATGCCTCTTAATTATCCCCGGGGTATTATTGAAGAGCATTTAATAACCAGAAGATCTGCCGGCCTTTTTGATGTTTCCCATATGGGCCGTTTTATAGTTCGCGGTAAAAATTCCCTGCTTTTCCTGCAATACATACTGACCAATAATGCCGCCGCTCTTGAGGTAAACCAATCGCAATACACCATGATCCAGAATGAATCCGGAGGCGCGCTGGACGACGCCTATCTTTATAAATTTTCCGCAAATGAGTATATACTTGTGGCCAACGCCGGCAATCAGCTTCGCGACTGGGAGCATTTATCTCATATTGCAAAAAGATATATCGGCGGGGTAGAGATCGAGGATAGATCCATAGAGATCGCAATGCTTTCTCTGCAGGGGCCGAGATCTAAAGAGATCCTGGCTGCTCTCGTGGAAAGCGGAAAAATACCGGAACCGGTCAAGAATGCGATGGGTTCTGTAACAATAAAAGGCAGCAAGGTACTTGTGGCCCGCACCGGATATACCGGCGAGCCGCTGGGTTTTGAATTTTTTGTCGCCCGGGAAGACGCTCTTTCTCTCTGGGACGCGCTCGTTGAAAAAGGCGCGGTACCGGCCGGCCTCGGGGCCAGAGATACTTTACGCATAGAAAGCGGCCTTCCTCTTTACGGCCATGAACTGGGCGTGGATAAAGAAGGAAAAGAAATTCCCATATTCGCCGTACCGCTGGCAAAATACGCCGTAAGTTTTTCCCCTCTTAAAGCAAATTTCCTTGGAAAAGACGCCCTCGTAAAGCAGTTCGAAGCATATAAAAAAATAGTTAAACAGGACTATTCGGAGCCGGGAGCCCTGCCCAAAAGAGTTATGCCTTTTGCCGTAATAGGCAGGGGAATAGCGCGCCAGGGTTTTATTGTGCTAAGAGGGGACAAGCAGGCCGGTTATGTGACCAGCGGAACAATGATACCCTTTTATAAGACAACCGGAGAAGGTCTCTACACTAAGATCTCGGACGAACATTCCATGCGCGCCATCGGCCTGGCACTGCTGGATTCTGACCTTAAAGAAGGCGATAAGATACAAATAGATATACGCGGTATGAAAGCCGACGCGGTAATAGTCAAGTGGCATCTGAAGAGCGATTCAGCGCCGTTCGCCAGGCCTATCATCGCGGAAATGAACCGGGCTAAACCGGAGCCAAACAATATTCTTTCTGTTCCCTATCCGCAAAAAGCTAAAGCCCTCCTGGAAAAAGCTTTTCTGAACACGGCCTGGCGTCAAAAGGAATGCCTTAACCTGATCCCTTCGGAACAAACACAGTCTCCGGCAGTACGTCTGCTTTCAATTATGGACCCGGCCTTCCGTTACGCGGAACATAAAAAGGCAGGTTCCTTCTACGGCGCGGAAATATTTTATTACCAGGGCACCGATTTTATTCAGGAAGTGGAAAATCTGATAGGTTCTGAGTTCAAAAAATATCTGGGTTGTATAAATGTGGAAAGCCGGGTGCTCTCCGGACAAATGGCCAATACCGCGGTCTTTGCCGGAATGCTTGATTTTCTCAACCGGGACAACAGAAAAGCAGAGCCGCGGCGGATGGATTGTGTTATGAACAATCATATAATGCGGGGCGGGCATCTTTCCGCCCAGCCGATGGGCGCCCTGAATAACTTTGTCAGGATCAATCCCCGGACCGAAAAAGCTTCAGTTATCAATTTCCCCGTGCTTCCGGAAAACCAGTACAAAATTGACGTAAACGCGGCAAAAAAACTGCTGGCAGAATACAGGCCGGAACTTATAATATTCGGTAAATCCATGGTGCTTCATCCCGAGCCGGTTGAAGAAATAAAAGACTATATTCAGGCACAGGGGATAAGGTCCCTTGTAATGTATGATATGGCGCATGTGCTCGGACTCATCGGCCCGTACTTCCAGGAGCCGTTCAAAGACGGCGCCGATATTGTAACGGGCTCCACACACAAAACTTTCTTCGGACCGCAAAGAGGTATTATCTCTTCAAACTTTGTGCCGGAGGAAGACAATTATAAGCTCTGGGAAGCCGTCGAAAACCGCGTGTTCCCGGGTTCCGTTTCCAATCATCACCTCGGCACCCTTCTCGGGCTATTGATGTCGGTTTATGAGATGAATCACTTTAAAGATGAGTATCAGGGTAAAGTCATTACCAATGCAAAGGTCCTCGCTAAAGCCCTAAAAGATCTTGGAGCCGATGTGGCAGGCGACCCGGCTGTTTCTTATACCGAAACCCATCAGGTCATAGTCAATGTGGGTTATGCTAAAGGCCCGGAAGTCGCAAAACGCCTTGAAGAGAACAATATTATCGTCAATTACCAGGCAACACCCGAAGAAGAGGGCTTCACTGCTTCCGGAGCTCTCCGCCTCGGGTCTTCAGAAATGACCCGGTTCGGCATGAAAGAAGAAGATTTCAAACAAGCAGCTCAGCTGATAAAAGACTGTCTGGACGGTAAGAATGTAAAAGAGGAAGTAAAGCTTCTAAGAGCAAAATTCCTTGAGCTCAAATTCTGCTTCAAAGAACCCGAAATAGCGGAAAAGCTGCAGAAACTGCACGGGTTGATCTAGTCACGGTTGTCATTGCGACGAATGCGACAATAGTCGCGGCTTATGAGGAAGCAATCTTATTATTTATTAATGCACTTTTTTAAAATTCATAATACCAGAATATTGCGATTTCTTTGCTATTTTTGTCGACACCTTTGTATAGCTCAGTATCTATCCCGCCTATACTAAAACCGGAGGCCTTGTAAAATTTACAGGCAGGAACATTGGTGTTCTGGGTTTCTGCCATTATTCCCGGCAATCCCTTCAACCTCGTCCAATTTATAGAATGTTCCATCAGTTTCTTTCCGATGCCTTTTCTCCGGTATTCTTCAATTACAGCTATCTCCAGCCGGGCATAATTGTTCCAGTTCTTTTCAAGAATTACTTCCCCTGCTAATTTTCCGTCAGCAAATGCGAACAAAACAGTTTTTGCAGGAGCTTTTAAATATTCCTCAACATTAATTTTTGTGCTTTCATATTTTTTCTTATAAGGAGTGACGGCTTTTTCTGTTAATTCAAACTTCCCACCGATAAAAGAAATATCATAAAAAGATGAAATGGTAAATTCTTCATCACATTTATTGAGGTACTGCGCATTATTTCTGTCCAACTCTTTTATTTCTATCAATCCGCGCTCCTATTCTGTCATTGCGAGGAATTGACCGATAGGTCAGGTTTATGACGAAGCAATCTCATTCTTCTTGTTGAACAATTCTTACTTGCTGAGATTGCCGCGTCGCAAGCTTCGCCTATCGGCGAGCTCCTCGCAATGACAGCAGAATATTAATTTTCATATGTAACTATCCTATTTACTTATTTTATTTTCAACCTGCAAATTAATGCCGGCGGGATATTTTTGTAAACGTTGTTAAATATTTTCAGGCTGTCTTCTATATCCGCGAACGAAGGTTCTTCATAGGCATCCAGTACAAAACCATTTTTGAAAAAACTCCGTAGAATAGTCGAAACCGTTCTGTGAAAATAATATTGTGATCTTGGCTGGCCCATCATGCCGATACCGAGATAACTTTTCTCTACCGTATAGTTCCGTGTTTTAATATAATATTTATCTTTTACTTCTCCTTCCAGGTCATCCCGTTCATGCGCCAATATATTTTCTCCGGAATTAAAGCATGGATGACATATTGAAAATATAAATTTCCCGTCTTTTTTCAGCAGTTTTGGCAAATATTCTATTAACGGCGCTATCTTTTCCATATCCATAATGGCCATTGTGCATACAATTGAATCATAAGTTATTCCTGAAAGTTTTTTTAGATCTGCTGTTTTCGTGGCATCAACAACCCGGTATTTTATGCTTTTTGGCCCTTTTGCCTTGGCGATCCGGATGAATTTTTCCGCAAAATCTGTTGCAGTGACTTCCGCTCCCAGCCCGGCCATCTTTCTGGCAAATTGCCCGTTCCCGCAGCCGATATCCAATATTTTGTCCCCGGCTTTTATATTAAGCAGTCTTAATTGAACAGGTTCTATCAGGGTTTTATGAAATTCATTACCTTCCCCCATCCTTTTATCCCAAAATTCCGCGTTTGTGTTCCAGATGTTTTTCACTTCATTATTTTTCATAATAGCTCCCCGGGTCTTGAGTTTTGTTACGGTACATTAGCAGCAAAAAAGCCAAATAAGTTCATTGTATTTTGCGTTGTCATTGCGAGGAATTGACCGATAGGTCAGGCATATGACGAAGCAAACTTGTTTGTATTGGAGCAATTTCCAATTGCTAAGATTGCTTCGTCATAAACCGCGACTAACGTCTCATTCCTCGCAATGACAGCTAATTACATATTTATTTCTTAATAAAGCCAAAGTAGAGGGTGACCAAAAAGAGCACGAAATGGATACATCCGCGGATGCCAAGAAACTCCGGGGAGACGGTTGCACCGGGTATAAAAGGAAAAGGAGCGGACATATTATTGAAGTACATCCACCAGTTTACTCCTGCTGTTACAAAAAACGCCCCGCACAGAAACTTTAGAGTATCTTTAAAAAGAACTTTCCGGTCAATTTTCATATCAAACCCCCTACTTCCCGTTTTCCTTTATCGCTTCCAGGAATATTTTACCATATTGGCGGAGTTTTGTTTCGCCTATGCCGAAGATGTCTTTCATCTCTTCGAGGGTTTTGGGCTTCTTTTTGGACAGATCTATCAGGGTCTTGTCGGTGAAGACCAGATAGGACGGGATATGCTTTTTGTCTGCAAGGCTTAATCTAAGAGCGCGTAAAGCTTCAAAGAGAGCGGTATCAATATCACCCCATTCTTTTTCCATGGCTTTGGATCTCTTTTTCTCAAGCTGCTTTTTCTTTTTCCCTTCCACCGGGCGGGTAAGCAAAGGGTCGGCCGCTCCTTCCAAAAGCTTTCTGCCTTCTTCCGTAAGGGAGATGGTAAAGTATTCCCCGTTCCGGACGAGATAACGCTGGGCCAGCAGCTGGTCTATCATTGAACGGACTGCGAATTTTGTTTCCGAAGCCAGGGAAGCAAAAGACGGCAGGTTTTCATGCCTCCATTTCGTGATATTATCCGTAACTTTGCCGGCAAGGATATTGGCAACATGTTCCGCGCCGAACCTTTCGCGCACATCTATTATTCCTTTAAGTATCTTTCTTGCCAGGTCGCCCGCGTTGTCTATGCTGTCTATTTCTTGCAGGCAAAAATCACAGGCCTTGCAGCCCGGGACTTCGAACTTTTGTCCGAAGTAAGTTGTTAAAAATGCGTGGCGGCACTGCGGGATGGAACAGAAGGCGTACATCTCTTTAAGTTTTTCATACATCATTTCACTGGCGCCGGATTTTCCAAAGATGAATTCCCAGATTATCATATCGCGGTTCGAGTAATACAAATAACAGTAGGCGGGCAGCCCGTCCCTGCCGGCCCTTCCTGTCTCCTGCTGGTAATGTTCAATGGACTTTGGCATGGCGGCATGAATAATAAAGCGGACATTGGAACGGTCAATGCCCATACCAAAAGCGATAGTTGCCACGATTATATCGGTCTTCTCCGTAGAAAACTTATTCTGATTTTCCTTTCTTTCTTCATCGGTAAGCCCGGCATGATAAGGAAGGCTTTTAAACCCGGCCTTATTTAAGTTTGCCGAGATGCTGTCCACATCCGCCCGTTTCAAACAGTAAATTATCCCCGCCTGTTTTTTATGAGCGCCAAGTATTTCGACTATCTGGTCAAACCCGTCCCCCTGCTTCCTGTTCATCCTGTAAATAAGATTCGGCCTGTCAACATTGCCTAAATAAACATGGGGATCTTTAAGTTTAAGTTCTCTTATGATATCGTTTTGGACTTCTTTGGTGGCGGTCGCCGTAAAGGCATGTATCTTCATGCCGGGAAATATTTCTTTAATCAAATAAAGTTTCCTATATTCCGCCCGGAAATCATGCCCCCAGTGGCTGATGCAATGTGCCTCATCAATGGCAAAAAAGGAAACCTTGATAGCTTTAAGCATGCCCTGCATGTAATCGGTCATGAGCATTTCAGGTGATATATATAGAAGTTTGAGCGCCCCGCTTCTAAGCCGGCCGGCTACCGCCGCATTAGTTTCTCTGTCCTGAGAGGAGTTGATGCATTCTGACTCTATCCCCACTTCTTTTAGGGCGTCCACCTGATCTTTCATAAGGGATATTAAGGGTGAAATCACGACCGCGGTTCCGGGCAAAATAACCGCCGGGACCTGAAAACAGATAGATTTTCCGCCGCCCGTCGGAAGCACCGTTAGGGTATCATTATCATCAAGTATTGACTGGATGGCCTTTTCCTGGAACGAAAGAAAACTGCCATAACCCCAGTATTTTTTGAGAGTGTCTAATATAATGCCGCTATTTGTTATTTCCACAAGTATCGTTTCCTTTAGGTGTTGTTTTAATATTTACAAAACGCGAAAGACGCTCGATAAATCGAGCAACTACAATGATATTTTGTAGTTGCCTGATTTAGGCCGTACCGGCGAATGCAGGCGCTTTTACATCCGAAAATACCCGGGTAATGATATTTCACATTATACCTTAATACTGCTTTCATTGAAAGTTATATCCTGCTGTGATAGGATAAGATAAAGCAGGTTCTAGGTGCTGGGCGTTAGGTTTTAGGTAAAACCTTTTTTTTCTTTCCTAGCGCCTAGGACCCAGGACCTAGAACCTATTTTTTAATAAAGGAGATATTAATGGGCGGACTTAAAAGGGCAGTTCTGGAGATCGGACTTCGGCCGTTTGATAATATGACAAGCGGGGAAATTGAAAGAGTTTGCCGGCACGCGCTTTCCTGCTGGGAAAAATTGATCGACCAGGCGGATGAGATATCCGTGCTTTTTTGGACCGGGGACGGTGATGAGATCGTGCAGTTCGACGGCAATATGAACAAAGAAATTAACTGGGGAAAATATGTCGGATTCTGCAACCTGGATAATGACGGGTATCCTGTCGATGTTTCACATTACCCGAATAACAGGGCCTTCCTGTACAGAAAAGATCCCCCGGTCATAAAATATAAAGACCTGAAGAACATGGTGAGCACCTTTAAACGGGTTTCAAAAGAAATGTTCAACAAAAAACTCACCGCGGGCCTTACCTTTGACGCCGGGCCGGAATTCGTTTTTGA
The DNA here is from genome assembly GCA_903891415.1 of Candidatus Firestoneibacteriota bacterium. GTDB lineage: Bacteria > Oederibacteriota > D2-FULL-39-29 > D2-FULL-39-29 > D2-FULL-39-29 > CAIYPD01. The sequence continues at coordinate 49,193 of CAITEH010000078.1, read as the reverse complement.
TGACTGGAGATTTAAACTTCATCCCGAAATAATAACCAACGGGCCAAGATCAAAATATAAAAGGACCATGGCTTTCGTCGATTTTACCAGGAAACTGCACGCGGATAATTTAAAATATTCCGGTTACCCGAAGGGCATTCCCGAAGGTACTCCTTTCGGTGAATTCCTCGGAAGGCAGACGAAGATAACGGCCAAAGCGCTGGGCTTTGATTATATCTGGTTCTCCAACGGGTTCGGGTTCACTCCCAACTCCTGGTATACGGTCGGAAAGGTGTTCGACGGTGAAAAATACTATCCCGGGGAAGTCAAACAAACCGCAAAAGAGATACTGGATTTCTGGCGTGAATTTAGAAAAGAATGCCCCTCTCTTCCCATTGAGATAAGAGGGACCGATTTTAATATCGGCCTGGATATTGCGAAAGATGCCGTGCCTATCAGGGATATTTATAAAATAGGCAAAGTTAAGATCTGCGCTCCCAATCCGCCCTGGGGTTCAAGGAACCTGGGCCAGGAAGTTGCTATCTTCTTAAGCAGGATAGCGGAAATTCCCGGGAACAGTTACCCTTACCGGTTTTATGTGGAAGACCCCTGGTTTGTCTCCAGGCCCTGGATCTATTACTACAACAGGGAACCTTATGATATCTACAGCGCCCTGTCCGCGGCAAGGGTAAACTCAAAAGGCGAGCTCAAGAATCCTACCGATATAGAGCTTCTGACGATCAGTTCAGAACGAGGCAATATCTCCGAACAGTATGCCAATGAAATAATTCCGAGTATGAGAAGGGCGATGGAAGACTTCCCGGATGAGCCCGGGATAGCTGTTTGGGTCTATCCTTATCACGAGTATAACGACATGATAGAAAAACATCCGGAACTTACGCCGCTGCTTAATCTTTATGATGTGTATATTAACGAGGCGGTTTCACAAGGACTGCCGCTTAACACGGTAATATCAACCACAAATTTTATGAAGCTTAAAGATCCGCTCAAAGTATTCGGCAGCAATGTGCTTATCGTTCCTGTCGCCCTTCCTGACTGGAAATATGGCGATAAGGTGATCGCCTATATCAAAAAAGGCGGCAAGGTTATTTTCTATGGCAATACAAAATACGCTTCCGAAAAGTTAAGGGGTTTCCTGAATTTGGGAACAGCGGAACCGCTCGAAGGAGAGCTTAAACCTGAAATTTGTTTGAGACAGGATGTTTTTGAAGGCGGCAGCCCTAAAAGAGTAATTATACACAGGGGGCTTCTCAGTGCAGGCGGAGTTCACGAAGTCTTAAAGAAAAAAGATAAAAGCACTAAAATAAAAGTAACGGTCACGCAAAACGGCAAAAAAAGGATCTACGCGCTGACCCGGAAAATGCCGGGATGGAAAGGCGGCATGGCCGGCTGGATAAGAGGCACTCTCCCGTTCCAGAGCAAGGCGGACCAGGTCAACACGATAGGAGACGACCAGTTCAAGGTCCACAATACCGGAGAGTGGCTCCGGCACATGCTTGCAGAGTTCGGTTTTGTTATCGGGCAGGAAAGAATAAATGTCGGCCAGCTGGAGGCCTTGAAGGACCCGACCCTGGCTTTTGTTTCCAACCAGAAAGTTCAAATGCCTTTAAGCGCCCCTGTGGTCCTCTTCATTTCAAAAAGTAAGGGGGCTTATTTTTTAAACGGGCATAAACCCAACTCTACGGTCCTGACCAATATTTCCTTCCCTGACGGGGCGCCTGTTTCCACCGAAAGGGAAATTATCGTGGAAAATAACTCGGCCAAGTACTATTTTGATAAATCGTTCCATTATGAATGCAGGGTGTTCGTGAAGCAGAAAGAAAGATCTATAATCCTTGTTAAGCAGCGCCCGCCCAGGCCGGCACACCTTCACAGGAAGCTGGATATTTCCGGTTTAAAGAACGCAACTGTTACCGTTTTATGCAACCCGGAACTTTTCGACAAGAAAGCGCTTAAAGTGACCACGCTTTCCAATAAACCGGTTAAATTCATAATAGACGAAAAAAAGAAAGCCATGGTTATCGAGAACACCTCGGAAGACCTTAGTGTAATGTGGTAGGCGCAGAGTTGCGCAGTCTATAAGGTCCATAAAGTTTGTAAGGTTTATAAGGTAAAAGAGTAAAAAGCTGTCATTGCGAGGAGTCTGCCGATAGGCAGGTCGTTAATCCACCAACGCTTTGTGGTGGAGCTTTCGACGAAGCAATCTCATATTTTAAAGTGCTTATGCGTGTTGCGTTGAGCAATTTTTAACTACCGAGATTAAAAGAGTGACTGTCACTCTTTAAGGGGTGGTTTTATGAATAGACTTGTTTTTTCCTGGCCGAATGGGAAAGTAGGGGCGCTTACTACCAGCTGGGATGACGGGACCATTCATGACCGCCGGCTTATAGCTATTTTTAACAGGCACGGAATAAAGGGGACCTTTAATATAAATAGCGGGGTCTTGATCAACAGGGCCAAAAAGACCGTCAGGTATAATTATGTTTCGGCAAAAGAAGTTGCACGGTTATTTAAGGGACACGAGGTTGCGGTCCATACAGCCACGCACCCTTTCCTCTGGCGCTCACCGGACAGCATGATATTTTCTGAGGTAGTTGAAGATAGGAGAGTACTTGAAAGTTTAGCCGGTTACCCCATTCTCGGTATGGCTCTTCCCTACGGCGGGCCTGATGATGAACGCGTGAAAAAAGTCCTGAAAGCTGCCGGTATCCTTTATTGCCGTCCCGTGGCAAAAAATGAGAATTTTGAATTACCGGCTGACTTTATGTACTGGCCTGTTACCTGCCATCAGAGCGGTGATTTCGTTTCTCTCTGGGAGAAATTCCTGAAAAGCCCCAACCAGGAGAAGCTTTTTTATCTCTGGGGCCATAGTTATGAATTTCCGCGTGACAACAACTGGGAACGTATGGAAGAATTCGGAAAACTTACAGGTAAAAGAAAGGAGATCTGGTACGCGACTAATATGCAGATATACAATTATGTAACTGCCTGGCGCAGTCTGTCCTGCTCGGTGGAAATGAACTGCCTGGAAAACAGGTCCGGTGTTGAGGTCTGGTTCAGGCTGGAAGGAGAGCTCAAGAGAATTGTGCCGGGACAAATTGTGAAGTTATAACATTGGCCTCGACGCTAAAGCTGTCCATAAAAGTCTATAAAAGTTCGTAAAGGTCTATAACGTAAAAGAATTACCTTTTTCTGCTGTCGTAGGACCAATGGAGGAGGGCTTGCCGCTGGACAGGGCGGCAGGTGAAATCGCGGCGGGCGCAGTGTTTTACTAATTGGGAGATATGCCTGGTAAAGGCCCTCCATCTTTTTATCTGCCGGTCGTCATCAACACATCTTCTGCCCCTGTAATACCTGCAGTACCACTGAAACCAGCCGCGCGGGTCTTCCTTGTAGAGCCAGCCTTTTTCTTTCCAATAGGAAAGCGGTTTCGAGGCGTTCACTTTAAAAAAATTCAGTTCCGGATCATGGAATTTTGGAGAAAATTTAGCTTTTTTAAACCAGGAAGCAGGGAATTCATTCAGGCAATCCGTCATATATTTGCCGCCAAAAATACCAAGGCGAAGCATCTTTTTTGGAGCAAGTTCCGGTTTGAAGCCCGTGTGAAAATTCTTTCCCTCCGGCTCGGTAAGATAATAAGTATAATTCTTTTGCATCTTATCCGAAACGGTTATCTTTTTTTTCATCAGTTTACCAGAGTAAAACCTGCTTTCTTCAGGTCAGCATCTTTTGAACTCGGGCCGGCGAGGAGTTCGAAGTCGCCCGGTTCCACAACCCATTCGGCAGCAGCATTAACGAACGCGAGCTGTTCATAGGGGAGCTCAAATTCAACCGTTTTTTTCTGTCCGGGTTTTAATATTACCCGCGCGTAGGCCTTGAGTATTTTCCTGGGCCAGGTCGCGGTGGTGGCTTTATCATTCAGGTAAAGCTGCACAATCTCAATACCTTTTTTCTTTCCTGTATTTTTCACTTCAATGCTTGCTTTTACCGTGTCCCCTTCTTTGATTTTCTTTTTGGCAATAAGAAGTTTTCCATAACTAAAGGCGGTATAGGAAAGCCCGAAGCCGAACGGGAAGAGCGGTTCCTGGGTCAGGTCGGCATAATTTTTGTTATGCTGTCCGGGGACCCTGTTATAATATACAGGTATCTGCCCCGCGTGCCTCGGGAAAGATATTGTAAGCTTGCCTGAAGGGTTAACCTCTCCAAAAAGAACTTCTGCGATCGCGGTGCCTCCAAGCATTGCCGGGTTCCAGGCCTCGATAACTGCGGCACACCTGTCAAGGATCCCCGTAAGAATAAGGGGCTTGCTGTTTATCAGAACAAGAATGACCGGTTTTCCGGTTTTTATGACCTCTTCAAAGAGCTGCTTTTGCGCTCCCATTAATTCAAGCGTGGCCGTGCTCTTAACCTCACCATAGTAAGGGAGCTGGTCACCCAGGACCATAACAATTACATCTGCTTTTTCCGCGGCCGTTACCGCTTCCTCTATCATTTCTGTGGAAGTATCTATAATATTGCAGCCTTTCGCGTAAAGGACCTTGCAGCCCTTTTTCACTTTACTTTTTATACCGTCAAGCACCGTTACGATAGTTTTACGGGGATGCTCCCCTGAAGAGGCCTGTCCGGTCCCGAGCGTCCAGTCACCGAGTATTGCAAGCACGTCATCGGCATTAGGTCCGATCACAGCGATAGTTTTCAATTTTGCTTTATTTAAAGGAAGAACTGCTTTATCATTTTTCAGCAGTACGATAGATTCACGCGCGCAAGAAAGCGCTACCTTGCGGTGTGCCGCGCGCCCTATGATCTTCTTCCCTCTTTTTTCATCGGAAAAACGCGGGTCTTCAAATAATCCCAGCTCAAATTTAAGCGCAAGTACCCGCTTGCAGGCCTCGTCAATGAGGCTTTCCTCAAGCTGCCCCGCTTTGACGGCATTGATAGCGGCTTGATAAAAAGCCGGCGTGGACATTATAAGGTCATTTCCGGCAATTACGGCGGCCGCTGATGCCTCCTCAAGAGTTTTATAGATCTTTTGTTCATACTCCAGCCGCCCGACACAGTTCCAGTCGGTGACAATTATCCCCTTGAAACCCCACTCTTCTTTTAAAAGGTCCGTTAGTAAATATTTATTTATTGAGCAGGGAACACCGTCTATCGCCTGGTACGCCGTCATAAAAGAAGCACAGCCTTCCTTTGCCGCCCGTTCGAAGGCCGGTAAAAAGAAGGCTTTCATTTTTCTAAGCGACAGGTCCGCTTCCGAGGCGTCCTGCCCGCCCTGGGTTTCCGAGTAGCCGGCAAAATGCTTCGCGCAGGCAAGTATGGACCGCCTGTCCGTAAGATCTTTTCCCTGATAACCTTTTATCAAAGCGCTTGCGAATTCTCCGAGCAAATAGGGATCCTCGCCGAAGGTTTCACCCACTCTTCCCCAGCGCGCGTCACGGGCGATACAAAGCAGCGGCGAAAAAGTCCAGTGCACGCCGGTATAGCTCATTTCAAGGGCTGTGATCTGCCCCATTTTTTTAAGAAGTGTTGTGTTCCACATGGACGAAAGGCCCAGCTGTGTTGGGAAAATGGTAGCTCCGGCTTTGAAGGAATGGCCGTGAATAGCGTCAATACCGAGAATAAGCGGTATTTTCAATCTTGTTTTCAAAGAAAGCTTCTGAACTTTGTCGGCGTCCCTGCCCAGTACCTGAAGCATGCTTCCGGGACGGACCTTGCGGATAGTTTTTTTTGGTTCTCTTCTTCCGTCGGCCTGCACCATCTGCCCGACCTTTTCTTCCAGGGTCATCCTGGAAAGCAGGTCTTCAACACGTTCGTGAACGGGTTTGGAACTATTTTTATAGAGTGCTTTTTTTATTGTCATATTTTTTCCTTTTTAAATAAATTGATAGATAAATATTACAAAGACCGAAATACTTATTTTTGAGAACAGACAATAGAAATTAGACCGCAATTTTCAAGCTTTATATATTGTTAGATTTTCCATTTTTCAATTGCCCTATTTTTTTGCTTAGACAAAAAAATAGGGCTATCTAAAGCTTCGTTCAACATCCTGAAAAGGATGGAATGAAAGCGACCTTTAAAGGTTTGAGATAGCCCTTAATTATTCCTTTTTTTTCTAAAATTGATTCTAGCATAATTTTTTGTTTTGTCAAGCCCCGGGGACACAACCCTTTATATTTGTTTACTTGGAAGGCCTCTTGCCCGTTTTACGGATAATTTCAGGTCCGGGTTTTGAGGGCCAAAGTGCTTAAGCATTACTATAGGATCGGTCTTTGAAAGGTTGGTGATCCTCACCCCGTTCTTTGCCGCGCTTTCGCTTACAAAATATTCATCATTGGTAAGCTGGCCAAACCGGATAAGCGCCGGGGTTTCTATATTCCAAACCCCCATTTTTCCAAAGCCCTGCATCATGATCATTCCATAGGCCCCGCGGTCCTTAATAAGAACGCTTCTGCCGGGTAAAACTGTAAGTTCCTTCGCGCTAAAATCTTCGGCCTTATAACAGATCCAGTTCTCTAAATAACCGTCTCCTTTCATTTCTTTTACCGGTTTTACGGGAACAGGAGCCATAAAATTATTTTCGTAAAATAAGGGGTCTATATTCTTTTCCCAATCCATAACTTCCAGCAGATGGTTAAAATCGCCTTTTTTATCCGCGGGAGTATCCTTCCATAATAATTCTTCCGTCACCACCCTTCTTTCCTGTATCACGGACTGGTACATCGCAAAAACATCGGAAGCCTTCTGGGGTTCGTAGGTACACAGGCTTCCCGGTGCGTGCAGCACTCCTGCCGGAACATTCCAGCCGGTCCCGACTTCCAGCCGGTGCGCTTTAGAGAGCGCGGTTATCCTGTTATCTCCTTTTGTAAAATTTACCAGGCATTGCAGAACAGCTTCCCTGGCCGTGCCGGGATTAAAACCAAAGAAGGTGAATGGAAAATCCCCGCCATGATTATTTACCTGCGGCGGGAAAAAATATGCTTCCGGTTTGCCCATTTTATTAACAAGCGCCGCATGCTCGTCTCTATGATGAATATGATGCGGCAAAGGTTCCTGATTATCAAAGAATTTTGAATACATCGGCCAGCCCCTGTATTTTTCCCAAAGCCGTTCCCCGATAAGCCCCCCTTTAAGTTCGCTCACCACGTCAAGTAAAAGGACTTTTTGTATGGTTTTTTTATCTTCAAATACAACAAAGCTAAGTCCCTCATTTTCGGAGGTTAAGGGGCCGTTATCCGCAGGCGTGGTTGAAGAAAACCATCTCTCGTCAATACCTCCTCTTTCGCCGCCAAAAGCGTAATAATCCGAAGGATAAAGCTTGATCCGCCTTCCCGGGATGCAAAAAGATCTTGGTACCCAGTTTGGAGCTAATCTTAAGATCCCCTCGCCCTGTTCAAATGCTCTTTCAGAAATTGTTTTGTTGGCCATGATCACTCCTTTAACCGGGTATTTTTTTTATTTCCGGGTATACTCTGTTTAATAGATATTGCTAAAACTATAAGTTTTCCCGGTATTACTGTAAAAAAGACCGCTTTTTCAGGCGGGAATTTCTATTGCACTATACGGTATTTTCTTATAGTCCCCAATATGCTATTTAGCTATCTGCCCGCACCTATTATCCCTATATGACTTTTCTGTTAACCGCAATTGAAGCTTTTAATGTAACCTGTACTGACAGCTCGCATGGTAATTTCAGAAAATATTTGAAAAGGAAGTTTTACCCCTGCAAGGCCCCTGAAAAAACATCTAAAACTTCGCAGGAAATAATCATTGTTTTCTACATATATAGAATACTACTACTTAAAAACATATTGGTCAAGATTATTCAAGGTTTTTACCGGCTTTTTCGCATCTCTTATTATGGCATGGGGGCCTTTCCAATAAATATCGCGGGAGTGAATAGCAGCAAAAACAAATAACAATTTTATGCCTTTTTATTATTGAGATTTTTTACCGCACTTAAAATGGCAAGCATCAGGTCCAAAGGTTTTGGCGGGCAGCCCGGGATGTGAAGATCCACGGGAATTATCCTGCCGGCTCCGCCTTCAACATAATAAGAACCCTTAAACGGGCCGCCATCCAGGGCGCAATCACCGGCGGTAATTACAAATTTAGGAGAAGGCATGGCTTCATAAGTCCGCTTTAGCGCGGTGGCCATATTAAGCGAGACCGGGCCGGTAACTAAAAGCGCATCCGCATGCCGCGGCGAGGCAACAAAATCCACTCCAAATCTCTGGATATCATAAACCGGATTGCCCGCGGAAATTATCTCAGATTCGCAGGCGCCGCAGGACCCGGTATCCACTTCCCTTATGAAAAGCGATCTGCTGAATTTCTTTTGTATCTCTGTTTTAAGCTCTGCTCCATAAAGGTCAAGTTCTTCGGTGGCGATGCCTTTTAGTATCCTGGAGCTCGCGATATTTAAAATATTGTTCACAGATCCCCTCCGGCATAGGAAAGATCAAAACTTTTATTGCAGACGGGAAAATCGGGGATAATATTGCCGGGCGCACACAAAGCAAGCGCCTGCCAGTTATTAAAAGACGCGTCTACGATCTTGCATCTTTCTATTACCCCGTTTTTGTTAAGGTTAACCCAATAAATAACCGGGCCTCTCCACCCTTCGGCAAACCCCAGTCCGGACCCTGCTTTTTTTACCGTAACCGGCCCGCAAATCTGCCCGTTTAGAGCTATTTTATTTATGAGTTCTCCCAGGACACGCAGGGAAACTTCGGCTTCTCCAAAACGCACGTTCAATCTTGAAAGCGCGTCACCTTTTTCAGATTTTATCATTTCGAAAGAAGTATTTTTATACACTCCGGGAAATATACTGCGAAGATCCAGGTCTATTCCCGCGGCTCTGGCCGCCAGCCCCGTAACACCAAAGTCCTCCGCGGTCTTTTTGTGGACAATTCCTGTAGTGTCAACGCGGTCCATAAAAGAAACACTGGAGTAAAGGATTTTCTTCATCAACTTAATATCTTCTTCTATTTTTCCAAGATTTTCCCGGAAATAGCGGCCGGCTTCTTTGTCCTTTATCAGCTCGCAACAGCCTATACCATTAACTCCTTTCAAATATCTATGCTTACACAGTCTTTCGTTCAACCTTAAAATATTTTCCTTAATAATGGCCGCCAGAGCAGAAGGATAAGAAAATGCTACATCAACCGCCATGCCTCCGATACTGCCGGCATGATTATATAGCCGCTCTAATTCAAGACAGAGCGCCCGGTTTATTCCTGTTTCTTCATTTACCTCTAAACCTGCCGCTTTCTCAACAGCAAGAGAAAAAGCCAGGCTATGCGCAAATGCCGCATCACCGGCAACACATTCGGCAAGCCGCAGAGCGTCAGCTGCCGGCTTCCCTTCAAAAAGCTTTTCCGCTCCCCTATGAGCAAAGCCAAGCCGCAGCTCAAGATTAATTATCGGCTCTCCCGCAACTGAAAACCTGAAATGGCCGGGGCCTATTATTCCGGCATGCACCGGCCCGACCGGCACCTCAAAAACTCCCTCTCCTTCAATTCTATCAAAAATATATTCTTTACCCGTGCTCTGTCTCGCCACCGGGCCTATAAATTCCTTTCTTAAAGGATAAAACCCTTCCGGCCAGATTTCATCATGCAGGCGGAGCCGCCTTGTGTCGGGACTCCCTGCCGGCGTCAAGCCGAACATTTCTTTTATTTCCCGCTCGAACAACTGGGCGGAGACCACATCTTTTGAAATACCGGGAAAACTTGAACTTTCTTTCGGGATATCAAGTACCGCAAATATCCATTTTTTAATTTTCTTCCCGAGAAAACCGCAGTAAAGAGTATACGCACCCCGGAGCTCTATATTGTCTTCCGCAAAATACAGCATCACGGGGGAAGAAAAACCGGTATGGAGCAGCAGGCAAAGCTCGCGGAAATTACCTGCGGTCGCGGCAATATATATTTCGTTGCCGTTTTCTCTGATGGCTCTTTCTTGAATTCCTGTTTTTTCAAAAAGTAGCTTTAAAAATTCCGGATATTGCATCTCATTCCACTCCAAAAATTACATTTGAGGCAGCGCCAATAAGTGTTCTCAGGAAATCCGGGATATGAAAGCCCAGAGCCAAAAGAAAAAGCAGCATAACGCCGAATAAGGCCGTTATTCCGGCTGACTCTTTGGAGGCAGACATATTTGCAGGTTTTTTCCCGTAAAGCATACTGCTAAAATGAAATAGCAGGGCCCCAAAAATTATCGCCAGAAAAATTAGGAGCGCCGAGGAACTGTAATAAAAACCATTTTTAAAACCCGCATAAAGCACGGTAAATTCGCTCATAAATATTGAAAAGGGCGGCAGGCCGGCAATAGCGAACATACCAAGGAAAGCTGCCGAAGCCGCAAAAGGCAGGACTTCCAGAGCGCCTTTGATCTGGTGCATATTGTTAGTGCCGTATTTTTTTATGATCACTCCGGAGGAAAAAAACATCAGCGACTTTGCAAGAGCATGATTGAACGCGTGAAATAACGCTCCAAAAATTCCCGCTTTACCGCCAAAGTAAAAGCCCAGGGAAACAATACCCATATGTTCGACGCTTGAATAGGCCAGCAGGCGCTTAATATCTTTTTGCACAAGCATAAAAAAAGCGGCTACCGCGAGAGAAATAATTCCAAAAAGCCCGAGTATATTCCCGCAAAAAGAAAAACCCACGCTCTTTGAAGCAATGATAACAAACCTGATTATCGCGTAGAAAGACGCCTTCAAAAGAACTCCCGACAAAAGAGCGCTTATCGGCGTCGGGGCCTGGCTGTGGGCATCCGGCAGCCAGTTATGCATCGGGGCCAAACCGGCTTTGGTCCCAAAACCAATGATTATAAAGATCAGCGCAGCTTTTACGACCATAGGATCAAGAAATTTCCCCGCCGCATTTAATTCGGTCCAATTTAAATTTCTAAGGCCCGTCTGAGAGGACGCAGTATAGTAAAAAAGTATGATCCCAAAAAGCGCCAGAGTTATCCCGACGGAACAGATGATCACGTATTTCCAGGCGGCTTCCACGGCAGTTTTGTTATTCCTGTACCCCACCAGAAAAGCCGAAGCAAGAGTTGTTATCTCAACGGCCATCCACATCATGCCAAGATTATTAACGGTAACCACAAAATACATGGAAAATACGAAAATATTAAAGAGAAAATAATAAAAACCCGTATTTTCATCGTTTTTAAAATACCAGAGCGAATAAAAAGCTGTGGCCATAGATGAAACTGCTATAAGTAAAAGGAAAAATGCGCTTAGGCCGTCTATATAAAAGAAGTTAAGCACTTCAAGCGGAACACCGCCCGCGGCCCTTACGCAAAGCAGGAAAGAAAATACCGCCGCAATGATCTGCCCGGACAGGGTCACCATGCCCGCAGAGCTCCCTTTTTTTATAAAGAAGGAGAGGCCCCCCGCAAAAAGCAGGGTTATGAGCAATAATATTATCTCCATATCACCCTTTCAGCTCGTTCAACTTATCCACGTCTATATGAGTGAACAGGCTGTTTATCCTGTAAACAAAAACACCCAGTATCATAACCGCAACAAAAACGTCAAAGGAAACCGCAATTTCGACAAAGAACGGAATTCCGTCCGTGATCGAAGCGCCGGCAAGAAAGATCCCGTTTTCCATTATCAAGAGCCCGACGACCTGGGCCAGCGCTTTAATACGAAATATCATAATGAAAAGCCCGATAAGCGTGACAGAAAGCGAAATAATCAAAGCCGCTCCCGCCTCTTTGTCCATGGCGGGAAGAAAGTTTCTTATAAAATAATAGGAAAGCAGGGTAATTAGAGCCGCTATAAAAATAGAAAGAGTGGTATTAACATAAAGGCCCATGCCATCTGGCACTTTAATTTTTTTTGTTATTCTTGAAAGAAAGGCAGGTATCGCTATTACCTTAATTGCAAGAATAAGGCCGGCGACAATATAGAGCCGGGTACTTCCATTTTTTGCGGCTTCACTAAAAGTCAGGAGAAAAAGGAGGAAAGACTGAAGAGCGAATAAAGTTACCAGCGCAGAAAATCTTTTGGCAGCCACCATCGAGAAGGCCATAAGCAGGACACTGTATTGCATCAGTTCAATATACACTTTAGACTCCCATTACAAAGGCGGCAACAGCCGCCAGAGAAATCATAAAAGAAAAGATCAGATAATCCACTGCACGGAACAATCTCATTTTTGCGATAGTAACTTCCAGAATAGCTGTTCCCGCGCACACCGCCAGAAATTTGGCAATATAAAAGACGGGGCCCGTTCCAAAAGGAATAAAAAAATAAACCAGCATGGAGATAAGTATAAATTGCTTAAGATACCCGGCAAGTTCTATAAGCGCAAGGGATTTCCCGGAATATTCAAGGAGCATGGCTTCATGGATCATGGTAAGTTCAAGATGGGTCTCCTGATTATCTACCGGCACTCTCGCGGTCTCCGCAAGCAGGACCAGATAAAAGGCCAGCCCGCTGCAGATAAGGGAGATCTTAAACGTTCCCGCTGCAACCAGGGCATTTATTCCTGTACTGCCCGCAGCCAGAGAAGCCGCAAAAACAGAAACAAGCATCGCGGGCTCCGCAAGCGAGGATAAAAACATTTCCCGTGAAGAACCCATGCCGCCAAAGGTGCTGCCGGTATCAAGCCCGGCCAGAGCCATAAAGAACCGGCCAAGAGCCAATAAGAATATTATTACAAAAACATCCCCCAGTCCATTGACATGCAGCGGGGGGAAAAAAGAAGGCACCAGAAAAACGGCAGCAATAGCCGTTGTCAGGTGTATATAGGGTGCAGCTGTAAAGATATAAGAAGCATCTTTAGAAATTGTTTCATTTTTTCGCATTAATTTAATAATATTATGATACGGCTGCAGGAGCGGAGCGCCTTTTCGCATTCTTATGTTATTCTTCAGCTTCTTAATAAGACCGCCGGCAAACGGGGCGGCCGCTATGCCCAGCAAGGCCTGAAAAAGCATTAAAAATATTTTCATTAAAACCTCTTTAAAAATATTATAAGAAAAACAAGGGCAAGAAAAATATACCCGATGTAAATATGCACGCTGCCCTGCTGAAGCTTTCTTGACCATTCCGCAAACCGGAAAATCCGGTTAATTACAGGTTTGTAAAAATACTCATTTAATAATTGTTTGGTATGTACTTCATACTTGAAACTCTTTACATGGTAATAAGAATCTCTTATCTTTTCCATCTTTCTGTAAGGCATAAGAATAAAACTAAACGCCACTCTGAAAGGTTTGGAAAAACCCGTCGCCGTATATTGATTTCTTCCGTTCACCGAATAATAGCCGCAAGTCCAGGTTTTGCCATAAGTAATACTTTTTTCCCGGGAAATTACTTTGAAAATGCTAAATACAAATATTCCTATCAGCACCAGCGCGCCGGATAAAAGCAGGTTATTTAAATGCACCCCGGACCCTTCCTGCGGGGCCAAAGAGAGCACGTTAAAAGTAAAAGCAGCGGCCCCGTTATTTAAGCCGGAAACAGATGCGGCCACGCCGGTGAGAATTTTAAAAACCGGGCCGGCAAAAAGGCCGAAGATAAAGATAAGCGCCGTCAAAAATATCATGGGAGCTTTTATGGACCAGCCTGAGTCACTGGCGGTCTCAGTCTTTTTGGATCTGGGGACCGCAAGGAAAGAAATACCAAAGGCCTTTACAAAGCAGGCAGCCGCCAGCCCTCCCGTCAAAGCAAGGATCCCGGCAAGAAGCGCTAAAAATATTTTCATCTTCGCGAAAGTTGCGCCGGCAAGGGCCCCGTAAAATAAGGCCTGGAGAAGCAGCCATTCACTGATAAAACCGTTTAACGGCGGCAGGGCCGAAATAGCAAGGGCCCCTATAAGAAAACAAAAAGCGGTTACCGGCATTAATTTGATAAGCCCGCCAAGTTTTTCCATATTTTTTGTCCCGCAGGTCTTTAAAATTGACCCCGCCCCCATAAACAGCAGGGTCTTAAAAATTGCATGATTGATAATATGATAGAGCGCCGCCGCCAGAGAAAAAACGGCGAGCAGGGGCTGGTTCATCTTGACAAAAATCATATAGCCGCCTATTCCGAGCATTATTATGCCGATATTTTCAATACTGCTGTACGCGAGCATTTTTTTAAGATCCTTTTCCATTAAAGCGTAAAGTATTCCTCCGGCAGCGGAGAGCGCCGCGAGGACCAAAACCAGATTTCCCCACCAAAGTTCCTCTACGCCCAAAGTAAAGAGGACAAAACGGAGAAAACCGTAAATCCCGATCTTTATCATAACGCCGGACATTATAGCGGAAATGTGACTGGGCGCTTCCGGATGCGCGAAAGGCAGCCAGATATGAAAAGGAATAAGGCCGGCCTTAGTGCCAAACCCGACAAGAAAGCATAAAAACACGGTCGTTTTGACTTTTAAAGGGAGGATCAAACAAGTTTCTTTGAAAGCAGAAAGGTCAAAAGATCCGGAGTAGGAATATATAATAAGGAAAGCGGCGGTCATAAAGGCGGTCCCGATATGGGCCATTAGAATATAGATCAGCCCGGCTCTGGAGGCTTTTTCTTCATGAGGGTCAAGAGTTACCAGAAAATAAGAGAGTAGAGACATCAGTTCCCAGGCAATCAGGAATAATAAGGCATTAGCGGAGAAAACAACCAAGAACATTGTCAGGATAAATAAAAGCAGGAGAATTTTGGCAAAAAGAATCCTTCCGCCTGAGTATAAACCCTGCATGTAGCCGATCGAATACATCCATGACGGTATTGAAACCAGTAGAATTATGAAACCAAAGAAAATCGAAAGCGCATCAAAAGAGAGCTTCCAATCAACCACAAAACCTTCCAAACGCCTTCCTTTCCGTAACCGGACGAAAGAATTCCCTCAGAAACAAAAAATCCCCTACGGATATTATATCCGATAATTTTTGAAATTTGCCGCAGAAAGACTTCTTTTATCTAATATATCACTCTAGCGCTGTATTTTCAAGAATTTGTTTTCCGTGGGTCCCGCGTCTTAAAAGCGTTTTTCCCGTTAATCCAATAAGGAAACAGGCACTATTTCTTTTCGCGGCATACATTCTCTACAAAAAGTCCGGCTATTTTTCCGTCCCGAGCACCAGTATTTTGAAGGAATCTTTTAAAGGAATAGGGCGGGGCCGGGGATTTTCTTTTGTGGGATCAGGCGCCAGGCCGAATTCCGCGGCAGGCAGATATATGTTATGCGTATTGTGGTCCACCACCATGGTCCTGGCGCCTTTAAGCGTGGCGACAGTTTCTATTACTTCAAATTTTCCGGCAGAAGTTTCGCTCACAACCGATAATGTGCCTTCCCCGTTAGCGCTAAAAGCAAAACCCCGGTCAAAACCGTTTCCGTCAACACCCGCGCCGATCTGAACCGTGCCGATTAATTTCCCTGTTTCAACATCCAGGACGGTCATCAACTTATTGTGACAACCGGAAAAGATCCTTCTGTTTTTCTGATCAAAACTTATACCGGTAGGTTCTTCCCCGGGTTTAATAGAAAATCTTCTTGCTACTAAAAGGCTCCTGCCGTCAATCTCGCAAACTTCGGCGGTATCTTCTATGTTCACATAGACCTTGCCTGTTTCATCCGCAACCGCGTATTCCGGTTTTCCGCCAAGAGGTATGGTGCCGGAAACCTTCCCCGTTGCAGCGTTAATGACCGTTGCATCCTTACTTGCGCCATTGAAGGTGAAAACATTTTTATTTACCGGTTCATATATAATTGCGTCAGGATTTTTCCCTGTGGCGGCCTGGTCAATAATCTTAAGCGTTTTCAGATCAAAAATAACCGCTTGGTTTGATTTTCCGCAGCTGATAAACCCGCGGTTAAATTCCGGTACAAGAGCGATCCCGTGAACACCCTTAGTATCCGGAATACCGGCAATGACTTTTCCGGTATTAAGATCAACTATAACCACCTGGTTGCTGTGAGAAACATACAGCAGCTGCGTCCCGCTGTCAACGGTCAAATAATCCCACCCGCCCTCTCCGCCCAGCTGTATTGTTTTTATCACATGATACCCCGGCCCGGCCGTAAAAGCCAGGGAACACAGGGCGAAACAAAAAGCCAAACAATACTTTTTCATGTCATTTTCTCCGTTGTTTTTGATTTTTTCCGCCTTTAGAGGGGGAGCGCGGTCTTTTGCTCTTCTTTTACGAAGTTATTTACCCGGAATCTCTTCCGCTAATTCGGCAGTGACCCCGCCGGTGGGAACAGCTTTCAGGTAAAGGCCGTCGGATCTGCGGAACCAGTAATCGCCGGTCCAAAAAATGGAAAGCCAGCCGGCCAGGCCTATTTTAAGTTTACTGGCTTCTACTTTTTTTCCGTTTAACTCTATCATTTCTATTTTTTCCCGCCGGGCGGCCAGGACACCCACGGCTTCCGGATTATCCGGACGGATACCCCAGAACTCCACGTTGTCCGGCCCTTTTTCCGCTATCGCGAACTTTCTCATTCCCAGTTGAAATATCTGATGCCAGGGCCGGTTGTCTATTCCTACTTCTTTTTTATTATTTTCCTTGCCTCCAAATTTTCCCGTGATTATTATTTTGTTTTCCTGCCTTACGGCGAAGACATCTATATCTCCCTTTTGATTTTTATACCGCCATTCCAGGGTTTCATAATCCATATTCAATTTGGCTTCGGTAAGAGAATCCTTGTCTTCCGCTTTTGTCACGATGCTTTTTATGTAGTAGCCGTTTTCAAGCGCTTTTAGCTCCACTATGTTCTGATAGATCACGCCTTTTTCATTTATTGTGAACAGATATTCTTTCGCGAAAATAAGCGGGGCCAGCAGCAAAAAAAGAAAAAAAGCCCTAAAAATTAAAGGCATTTGCGCAGGTCCTCTTTAACGGTAAGCTTAATATTCTTTGGATCCCCGGGGACAAGGGCGGCTTTTACGCCGAGAAGTTCGGCCAGCATAGCGTCATCGGTAATATTCCTCTTCTTTTTTTCGGCAATTCTGTTCGCCTTAAGAAAAAGTTCACAGGTCAGCGCCTGCGGTGTTTGCGCCAAAAATAGTTCCCGGCGGTCCAGGGTCTTTTCAACAAACTTTCCTTTTTTTGAATATTTTACCGTTTCCTTAACCGGTACCACGGGGACCGCGGCTTTATATTTTAAGGCGGCCTTTATTACTCTTCTAATAAGCGCGGCAGAAACAAAAGGCCTTGCCGCATCGTGGATCAGCACAAGGCCTTCTTTCCGCTCCAGGGAAAAAAACCCGTTTAATACCGAGTCTTTTCTTTGCGGGCCGCCGCAGGTGTACCGGACATTCTTAAAATTATACTTATTAAGGAGTTTTCTGAATATTTTTTCGTCTTTTCCGCGGATAACAACTACAAGCTCTCGAATTTCTTTTATAGAAGAGAAGATCTTAAGGGAATAATATAAGGCCGGTTTTCCTTTAATAGTAAGATAAGGTTTATTGACTTTCCCGCCCATACGGGAGCTGCTGCCGGCAGCGACGATTATCGCGGAAATACTGCTCATAAAAACCCCATCCTTGTATTAACGGCGCCGGAGTTCCATACTGAAACCCCGGCACCTTTAATTTTCACAACCAGACTGCACGCACTCGGGACGCTGAAAACTGCCCGCGTTAATCGTCTCTTTTTTTGGCGAAGATCATCCTGCCCGCCGAAGTTTGGATGGCGCTTGTGATCATGATATCTATTTCCTTGTTGATAGAGTTCTTTGCACCGTCCACCACGATCATGGTACCGTCTTCCAGATAGGCGATTCCCTGGCTGTTTTCTTTGCCTTCTTTAATTATTTTGGCCCTCATATACTCGCCGGGAATGACCTGGGGCTTCAGCCCGTTAGAAAGATCATTGATATTTAAAACCGTGATCTTTTCCACCACCGCCACTTTATTCAGATTAAAATCATTTGTTACAACTTTCCCGCCGCTCTTTTTCGCCAGCTTTAAGAGTTTTTCATCAACATTCCGCAGCTCAGGAAAATCCTCCTCTGAAATCCTTACAAAAGGATTGGCTTTCTGGATCCGGTTAACAATATCAAGCCCGCGCCGCCCGCGGTTACGCTTTAACGTGTCGGGTGAATCGGCGATCATTTGAAGTTCATGAACTACAAACTTTGGAATAACAATGTCACCGTCCATAAAGCCAAGTTCAATAATATCCGCCACCCTGCCGTCAATTATCACGCTCGTATCAAGTATCTTTGAATAGGCCGATTTTTCCTTGCCTCCGATAAAAGACCGCACGCCCAGAAGCTCATCCTTCTTTTTTAAGGCCATTACAATACCGAGATAGATACATATTATGTAAATTATCAGTATTATATTTTGATTTTTCTGAAGAGAAGGAACCTGAGAAAGGCCATAGGCTAAGAGGGACGCTACCACCAGGCCGAGGATCAATCCAATAAGTATGGATAATAAATCCTTAATAGATATTTTTCCTGAAAAAATATCAAGCAGTACTACAGCCAGGCCGGACGCCATACCGGTAATTATGCCCCACTTTGTATGCAGGCCCATGCTGTCAGTAACTAAAAAACCTACAAGACCGCCTATAAATATGAATATTATTCTGATCACTAGTAACATTTTTTTCACCTCCCTGCCCTTAGGGGCCTTGATCTGGTATTAAACCGCGGTATTTTCCGCGTATCTCATTAGAAATCGGACGCTAATATTATGGCTTCTGCGACCTCGCGCATGGATTTACGCGAGTCCATGCTTCTTTTTTGGATTTTTTTATAAGCATCCTCTTCAGCCAGATGAAATTTTTTTATTAAAAGCGCCTTTGCTTTTTCCACCAATTTTCTTTCTACAAGTTCTTCTTCTATAACTTTTGTCCGGACCATCAGCTCAGCGTTTTCTATCGCTATAGCAGCCTGGCTGGCTACACCGGTCAGGGTGTCTATTTCTTTTTTAGAAAAATCATGCGGTTTATCTGTGTAAAGATTAAAAACACCGATCACCCGGCCTTTTACCAGCATGGGAACCGCAAGCAGGGAAACCAGGCCCTCTTTTTTTGCCACATCGCGGTTAAGGTAGTTATCATGTTCCCGCACATCCCGGACAACTATCGGCTTTTTTTCCAAGGCCACCCGCCCGGCAACGCCTTCCCCTAGTTTTATATTGGGCTTCTGATTGTAAGCCTGCGAAATGGATTGCGTAGCGCGGATCACGAGTTCTTTTTTTTCATTGTCTAAAAGCAGCAGCGAACATATTTTAGAATTCATTACTTCAGCGGTTACCGTGACGATCAGGCGGAGAATATCTTCGAGATAAAGGCTTGAGGAGATCGCCTTGCTGATCTCCGTGACAGCTTTAAGATGTTTATCCACCCTGGTATTTTGGCTCATATATCTATATTCTTCGCTTCAAGCGCGTATTCAAGAATAAACTGCCGGCGCGGCTCAACCTGGTCGCCCATGAGCGTGGTAAAAGTTTCCTCCGCCTCAACATCGTCTTCCAGTTTTACCTGAAGGATCGTGCGGGTCTCCGGATTCATGGTCGTATTCCAGAGCTGCTCGGGATTCATTTCACCCAGACCTTTATATCTTTGTATTTCCAGGCCGCGTTTCGCGATCATTCTTACGCTCTTTAAAATATCGAGCGCGCTGTAGACCATATTTTCATTTTCACCTTCTGTTATCAAATAGAGGGGCTTCATTTCTTTTTTCTTTTTATCAAATTCTTCTTCATCCAGCAAAACATCCTTTTTTCCCAGGTTCTTGATCTTTTCCATGAGGGCCTGAATTTCCTCGATCTCCGCGATATTAACAATAATTTCTTCTTCTCCCTTTTCTATGGTCTTACCTTTGTTCTTGCCTTCTTCTTTCTGTTTTTTGCGGAGGGCTTTTAAGATCGTATTCTTTTCGCTTTCCGAATCGGCGTATTTCACTTCCCCGAAAACCTGGACTTTGAACATCGGAAGTTTCTTTTTGTCTATAAAAGAAAGCAATTCGTTCACCGTGATATCTTTTTTCTCTATTTCCTTTATCAGGATCTCTATTTCTAACAGCGCCGTAAGGATCTCTCTATAGCGCGGTTCGTTAAAAAGTATATCTTCCTTGCCGTTTTTCAGCTTACAAAGCCGGGTGTTCCTGCAGGCTTCGTCAATAAGGAATTTTTCCATTTCTATTTCAGTTACAAAATATTTTTCTAATTTTCCTTTTTTTATCTTGTAAAGCGGCGGCTGCGCGATGAAGATATTCCCGTTCTCAATAAGCGCCTTCATCTGCCTGTAAAAAAAGGTCAAAAGAAGCGTCCTTATATGCGAACCATCTTCGTCGGCATCGGTCATAATAACTATTTTATGATACCGGAGCTTGGTAAGATCGAAATCCTGCGCGCCCACGCCGGTGCCTACGGCAGTAATGATATTTCTGATCTCTTCATTACCAAAGATCTTGTCCATCCTTGCTTTTTGAACGTTTAATATTTTCCCGCGCAAGGGAAGTATCGCCTGGAACTGCCGGCTCCGGCCCTGTTTGGCGGAACCACCCGCGGAATCGCCCTCGACTATATACAATTCACATTTTGCCGCGTCACGCTCGGAACAGTCGGCAAGTTTTCCGGGTAAAGACCAGCCGTCCAAAGCGCCTTTGCGCCTTGTAAGCTCCCGGGCTTTCCTCGCCGCTTCTCTGGCCTGCGAGGCGATGCAGGCTTTTTCCAGTATTCTTTTTCCGGCTCCGGGATTTTCTTCAAAAAAAGCGGAAAGATCTTCGTTAAGTATGGACTCGACGATACCCTTCACTTCAGAGTTCCCGAGTTTCATTTTGGTCTGCCCTTCAAACTGGGGATCAGCTATTTTTACGGAGATGACCGCGGTGAGGCCCTCGCGCATGTCGTCACCCAGGAGCGTTTCGCTGTCACTTTTTAAAAGGCCTTTTTTTCTGGCATAATCATTACCGACCCGGGTTAAGCCTGTTTTAAGCCCGATAAGATGTGTTCCGCCTTCATGGGTATTGATGTTATTCACATAAGTTAAAATATTCTCATTATAGCCTTCATTCCATTGCAGCGCGATCTCTATTTCCATCCCTTCTTTTTCTTTATGGATATATATCGGGTTCACATGCAGAGGTTCTTTATTTTTATTCATCGTTTTCACAAATTCAACAATACCGCCGGCATATTCAAACTCGTGGTCCTTGCCGCTTCTTTCATCCTTGATCTTAATATTAATTCCTTTATTTAAGAAAGCCAGTTCGCGCAGCCGGTTGGACAGGGTATCATAGGAATAATTTAAGGTTTCAAAGATCTCTTTATCGGCCAGGAAGGTTATTTTGGTGCCGCGCTTGCCGGTCTTGCCGGTCTTGGCCACATCCTTTACGGGTTTTCCGCGTTTATATTCCTGCATAAAAACTTCCCCGTCCCTGTAAACTTCCACTTCAAGCCATTCCGATAGCGCGTTTACCACGGAAACTCCGACACCGTGAAGGCCGCCGGAAACCTTATAAGAATCTTTATCGAACTTGCCGCCGGCGTGAAGAACCGTCATGACAACTTCCAGGGCGCTTTTTTTCCTGTCTTTTTGCATGTCAACCGGAATACCGCGGCCGTCGTCTATAACAGTCACAGAATTATCCTTATGAATGGCCACCGAGATGCTCTTGCAATGCCCGGCCAGCGCTTCGTCTATTGAGTTATCGACAACTTCGTAGACCAGGTGGTGCAGGCCGTCAATACTTGTGCCTCCGATATACATAGCGGGCCGTCTTCTGACCGCTTCAAGGCCTTCCAGTATGGTTATATTATCTGCGCTATAGTCCCCTTTTCCGGGGTTTTTCTTTTTCTCTTCTTTTGCTTTTGCCACTTATGTTTCCTCCGCTAAAAATCTTTGCGTTTACGACATAGATTTGAAGCTAACTGTCACAGATAAAAGCGTTGTTTGTCTGGCTGCTTTTTCTGAATAATAGTGTATTTTAACATAAAAGTACCCCTTTTGTCACTTGATTTTCGTTGAAAACTGCTGAAAACAAAAGGAAAACAGAAAAATATGGCTGTATATTCCGGCTATTTATTGCGGATAGATCTTATTGTAAAGATCACAACGGAATAGATCGTGGGAATAAGAGCTGTAATAATCAGTATTGTTCCGTTCATCCTCCCGGAAAAGGCGGACTGAATTATTAATGTTTCAATACACATAAAAAGCAAGACAAGAGAAATCTTAAGGTTATATAAAAGCTCTCCCGCGAGTTTATATTGAATTGCGGCATTTGCCTCATTGATCTCTACCGGATAATTAATAATTCGCGGAAAAAACCTTGCTGCCAAAAGGATGTTCCAGATTAAGAAAAGCGTTCCCGGCAGCAGCAACGAAAGAATTAAGAATTCTCCCGGAGAACCAAAGCCATCAGGATTTCCTGCAAGATCAAAATGCATGGGAACCTTTTCCGGAACATATTTTGAAGCAACAAAGACGGCGGTTGCCATAGATAGAATACCCAGAAAAGTAAAAATATCGATGAACAGGTGTTTGCGGGAGTAAGGTATTTTAATTTTTGGCCTGTCATTTTTGAACATTTAAATCCTCTTTTTGATGGCGGGGTGCATCCGGGATCCCTCATTGCCATGCAAAAGCGTACTGAAAGAACGCTTATTACCTGATCTTGAACGCTATATCTTTTACCTTCTTTACTCCAAGTTTTTCGTTAAGTTTCTTTATGAGTTCTTTTTTCATGAATTTTAATTCAGTCATCCAGGTGGAGGAGTCTGCTTCGATAGTTAAGACGCCCTGATTGAAATACTTTGGCGAGGCGTGTTTGGCGATGTTGGCTCCGACTATTTCGGGCCAGAGCAGATAGATGGAATATTCTTTAACCTTGTCAAAAGCCGTGCTTTTCTTTGCATAGAGCGTGCTCTCGTTCTGCGCGCTGGTCACGGCAATATGTTTCAGCGCTTTCTGGAGTATCTGTCCTATGCCGGTTAAGGGTTTTTTAATTCTTGCCATCCACTATCACCTTTCCTTCCTCAATTTTGAGCAAAACATAATCTGAAAAATATTTTGTGAAGTTCTTATCTTCGGTGCCGGCCAAAAAAACCTGCGCCATACCGTTAAAAACAGAAAGGATCGCCGTCCTTCTATTTTCATCCAGGTCGAAAAATATATCATCAATAAGGACCACGGGTTCTTCCCCCGTCCTTTCTTTCATAAGCATATATTCCGCAAGCTTCAGATTAATTATTATGGATCTCTGCTGGCCTTCCGAGGAAAAATATTTTGCATCCCGGCCATTCAGCATAAAGATGACATCGTCCCGGTGGGGCCCGACCAGGGAAGCCCTGCGTATTATTTCTTTTTCCTGCATAACGTTTATTTTTTCTTCAAAATTTTTTGCCGCATCTCCGGCCGTTTCAAAAGAACATTTATAGGAAATTTCCACATTTTCCCTGCCGCCGGATATTTTTGCCTGCAGGCCTTTTAGGCGCCCTTTCAGGTCCTCGAGCGCTTCCAGTCTTGCCTTTACTATCCGGGTGCCTGTCTCTACAAGCTGGGTGTTCCAAACCGGCAGCATTTTTTTGTCGGCCCTGCCTTCATTGATCTGAAAAAGAAGTTTGTTTTTCTGAGATAAAACCTGATGATATCTTGACAGGTCGCTTAAATATGGCCGGCTTATCTGGGAAATAAGGATATTGAGATTCCGTCTTCTTTCCACGGGTGATCTTTTTATTAGATCTATATCCTCGGGAGAAAATTTAACTATCTGCAATTCTCCGATATACTCATTCTTCTTAGAGACCGGATTTTCATTCACCCGCACCAGGGTATCTTTTCCCAGGCCGTAAAAGGCTTCGAGTGTTTTGAAGAGGCCGTTTTTTTCAATCCTGCATCTAAGAGAAAAATATTCCTCATCTATCGCGATAAGATCGTTCAAGGTTTTCATGCGGTTTGAGGAAAGTGTGGATAAGTAGAATATACCTTCGAGAAAGTTGGTCTTGCCCTGGGCATTTCCGCCGGTTATAAGGTTAACCCTTTTTAACCCGTTAATTTCCGCGTCTTTGATGTTCCTGAAGTTCTTGACGCTTATTGACCGGATCTCCATGGAGAGGTATCAGATCCGGACAGGCATTATTATATAAAGGTAGTTTTCCGCGCCCGGAGCCCTTACCAGGCCTGCAGACATTGTGTCTCTAAGCTGGATCTCCACCTCTTCGGTACCGACAACTTTCAAAACATCGGCGACATACTTCGCGTTGAACGCGATGGTCATCTCTTCGCCTTTATAATCCGCCGCTACTTCTTCTTCCGCTTCGCCCACATCCGCGGTGGTGGCATTTATCAGAAGTTTTCCTTCCGAGGCCTTGATCTTTATGGCGCTGGCTTTATCGATGGCCAAAAGCGAAACCCTCTTCACGGCCTTGGTAAGAATTTCCGTATTAACTTTAACTTTTTTATCAAAGATCCGGTTAATTATCTGTTCATAGCTCGGATACTGGCCGTCAATAAGCCGCGAGGTAATTACCAGATTGTCAAACTTGAAAGTTATCTGATTTTCATAAACAAGCACTTCGACGTTATCTTCATCTTCTTTCAGAAATTTTTGCAGTTCATTTAAAACTTTTGTAGGAATAATTATTTTAGTATTTTCTGTTTTACCTACCGCGCTTTTAATAAAAGCCAGGCGGTGCCCGTCGGTTCCCACCATTTTCATTTCGTTATTTTCCACGACCAAAAGAACGCCGGTAAGAATTTTTCTGGTATCATCCAGGGATACCGCAAAAATAGTTTTCTTGATCATTTCTTTAAGTAAAGCTTTATTAACTTTGAAATTCACTGTTTCCTTTTTTTGCTCAAGCAGCGGCGGATATTCAGATTTAGGTAGACCCATTATTTTATAAATGATCTTTTCGCATTTAACGGTAATATTATTTTTTTCATTCACATCTATTGTAATATCCGAATCCGGCAGCTCTCGCACGATATCAATAAATTTCTTTGCCGGTATGGTTATAGCTCCGCCGTCAATAATATTTATATTTTCTGAAACAGAACACTTTATTGTTAATTCAAGATCGGTAGCTGTTAAATGAAGTTTATTTTCTATGGTTTCAATAAGAAAGTTATTTAAGACAGGAAGAGTTGTTTTAACACCGACAGCGCCTTCAATTTTCTGCAAATTATCAAGCAGCTCATTTTTTTTGCATGATATTTTCATTCTTCAATCCCCCCATTTCTTTTTCTATTATCTAAGATGGTTTAATTATACATAAATACAATTCATATTACAATATTAAGATTAACTGCTTCTTTTAATAGTAAATATTTTTGAAAGTATTACAAAATATAGTTGAAAATATAAATAAATAGACACAGAAATGTTTCACTATATATATTTAGTTATACCTTATAAAGATAGTAGCAGTAGTAGTAGAGGCAGTGGATATGTGAATAGGTCTTAAAGTTGTTATTAAAACAGTAAAACACCTGTTGGTAATTATGTTAATTAAAATGTGGACGAGTGTGGATCATGTGGATAACTCCGCGTAATTCATCTGTGGATAAGTTATCAACCAATAATATGAACAGAATGTGGGTAAATGTTTATTCTTTTCCGGCTGTAAATAAATATATTTAAGCTCAGGAGAATGAAGGAAGATTGGCCCGAACAAAAACGTAAAGCAGGGTTCAGTTCATATTTGTTTTGCGAGTTCCTGTATTTCTTTTAATTCCTGGCTTAAAACGAGATCGGTCTGGATCTTCGCGGCAATAGTGTCATAGGCGTGAATAACCGTAGAATGATCACGCCCGCCGAAATTCTGGCCGATCTCAGGAAGCGACATGTCCGTAAGTTCGCGTGTCAGATACATTGCCACCTGTCTCGCGAAGGCCGCCGGCTGGGTGCGTTTTTTAGTGACCATGTCCGAAGGTTTCAATTTATAATATTTTACTACGGCTTCTTTTATATCTTCGATAGTTATCTTTCTTTCCAGAGCGGCAGGTGTCACATCTTTTAAGCATTCTTTAACCAGGTCCAAAGTTATTTTTGCTTTTGTGATGGAAGAAAAAGCTATAACTTTAGTAAAATAACCGCCGAGTTTTCTAATGTCATGCTGCTCCATATTTGAAATATACAGGCAGATTTCATCGGAGAGATAAACTTTTTCTATCTCCGCCTTCTTTTTTAAAATAGCAACGCGAAGCTCTATGCTCGGTGATCCGATATCGGCAATAAGCCCCATCTCAAATCTTGATTTTAATCTTTCCTCTATTTTTAATTCCTGAGGTTTTGAATCTGAAGTTGCAAGTATTTGCCTGTTGGCCGAATAAAGGACGTTGAAGGTATGGAAAAATTCTTCCTGCATCGCCTCTTTTCCCTGCAAAAACTGGATATCATCTATCATGAGAAGATCTACATAACGGAATTTATTCCGGAAGTCATTTATTTTCCCGCTGGTTATTGCCGCAACCATTTCATTTAAAAATTGTTCGGAGGTAAGGTAGGCGATCTTAAGAGAAGGATCGGAATTTCTTATCGCATTGCCTATGGCATGAAGCAGGTGGGTTTTCCCCAGCCCCACCCCTCCGTAGATAAAGACCGGATTATAGGATTTTGCCGGTGCTTCAGAAACAGCAACACAGGCCCCGTGCGCAAATCTGTTAGAATCCCCTACTATAAAGTTATCAAAAATAAGTTTTGGATCCAGCGGCAAACCGTTTATGGTGCTGGCGGTAAATTTTTTTTCCCGCGCGGGAAGAGTATTTCCTGTTTCAAGAAGGACGGGTTCCTGTTTTGTTTCAGAAACAACTATATTAATAGCCACGTCTTTATTTTCGATCATTTTGATACTTTCCAATATTAATGCTTTGTGCGACTTTTCTATCCAATCTTTTGAAAACTTATTAGGTACTTCAATGGTTAAAACGGAGGTACTTGAGTCATAAGTTAACGGCTTAATTATGCTAAACCACGTATCATAAGCCTGTTTAGTTGTCTTTGTTTTAATGATTTCAAGCACTGTGTTCCATAATGAAACATTTATCACGTTCTATTTCCCCTTATATAATAATACATTTATCATATTTTACTTATAAATACGTAGGTATTGCAGTTATTTTAGAATTATCAACATATTTATCCACAATGTTAATATCATTAAAACGTGTTATTATCAAAGCATTTAAAAAGTTATCCACAGGTACAATTAGTGGTATTATTTGTAAAAGTTATCCACAACCTATTGTGGTGGACTTTCCCCTAAATACAAAGACAGGCTCGAGGCCTGTCTTTTATATTTCTCTTAAAAAATATGTTTTGAACACAGAAAAAAATAAGTTGCAAGAGAAGTAAATCATATACCAGTCTTAGAAAAATGTCAAGAGATATCTTAATTGGAATTTATAAATTTGTTGCCGAAAAAATTCCCGCCCTGCATAAGGTTTGACAAAGAGGCAGGGCTGTGATATATTTAGAAAACGAGGAAAGAAAATATTACATGGAGGTCACTTTAAATGGTTAAACGGACATTGCAGCCGCACAACAGAAAGAGAAAAAGAACACACGGTTTTTTAAAGAAAATGAGAAGAGTTGGCGGGAGAAAATTACTTTCCAGGCGCAGAGCAAAAGGTAGAAAAGCCTTAATTAATAAATGATAGATTCGCTAAAGACTATCGAAGTAAAGGTGTTATTTGATACAGGCAGGAGAATAAGAGGAGCAGAGTTTTCTTTGATAATAGGAGAGAGTGACGGCGGCCCTTTCAGGTTCGCCGTTATTCCCGCAGGAGCCAAAAAAGCCCACCAAAGAAACGCAATAAGAAGAAAAGTAAGAACAGCAGTGCGGTCCTTCCGCCAGCAGTTACCGGTAAAAAAAACCTGCGCGCTCATCACTTCAAAAAAAATACTTTTAAAAACCGGGGAAGAAGTAAAGCTCATTGTCGGGCGGATCTTAAAAGAAAACGGCCTTTTATAAAAAAATGAAAACCTTTCTGATCTTTTTAATTCGTTGCTATAAAAAGGGCATCTCTATATATTTGCCTCCGTCCTGCCGGTTTACCCCGTCCTGTTCCGAATATGCCGTGGAAGCGCTGAACCGTTTTGGCGTTTTCAGAGGGGGCTGGCTGGCGGTAAAAAGGATATGTAAATGCCATCCGTTCCATAAAGGCGGAGCGGATCCGGTTCCCCTGAAAATCCATAAAGGCCCGTAAAGGTAAAAAATCCGGGGAAATGGAACTTTTAAACGGCAGAAAGGGTCTAACAGGTAGTCAGGGCAGGCAGAAGAATAATTTTATCAAGGAGAAGATATGGGTAAAAAAACCGGAGTAGTTTGCTTGGTCTTAGCAGTTGCAATATCTTGGGCGGGTATTTTTGGCTGTACCAGGAAAAAGCCGGAAAGATTTGAGGAAAAACTCGGGCAAATGATAGATAAAATATCCGCATCGCTTGATCTTACGGAAAAACAGAAAGAGGTTACCGCGGTGATTAAAAAAGAAATATTGAAAAGAAATGAAGATAAAAAAATTCTTGGACCTGCCGAGATGAAAGAACTCGAAGAAGCTTTTAAAAAACAGATCGAAGGGGAAAAATTTAATGAAGCGGAGCTTAATAAATTAATGGATGCGCAGGTTTCCAGAAGGGAAGAAATGCGGAAGTTTATGATAAGCGAACTGGCAAAGTTTCACGCGATATTGACACCGGCGCAAAGAATAAAGCTTACAGAGATACTGAAAGAGCTGCGGCCCGGGTTCAGGCGGGACCGCAAGGACGGAGCTCCCCGCGGAGAAGGCCCGGGGCCCCGCAAATAATGCAGATAAGCGAAGAACAATTTGCCCGCATAGTTGAAGAAACAAAAGGGATCGTATTGTCGGCGGTTAAAACGCACCTGTTTGATCATTACGCGCATGCGGTTGACGATGTTGTTCAGGAAACCTACCTGCGGGCCTATAAAAGTTTGGTTAATGAAAAATTCCGGAATAGATCTAAGCTCGGGACCTGGCTCTATGTTATCGCCAAAAATGAAGCCATAAGAATGAACGGAAAATTAAAAAGAGAAGAACAAAAAAGAGAAGGTTTTACGTTATTCTTAAGAAATGAGCCGGCCGTACCCGCAGGCGAAGAAAATGAAAAATATGATTTTTATGAAATAATGAAAAAGATCGGCCGGCTGCCGGTAAAGTACAGAACTATTATCATGATGCATTATGACGGAATAAACGAAGTCGAAATAGCGGCTAGATTATTAATTCCCCCGGGGACCGTAAAATCAAGATTGCACCGGGGAAGAAAAATGATCTACGCCTTAATGAATAAAAAGGGGGTGGGAGGTAATGACCAGATTTGAAGAAATGATCAAGGAAAGGGCCGGCAGTAAAATATGGAGCAGTGAAATAGCCCGTAAAGTGTTGAACAAACAAGCGTCCAGGCTTAAAAAGCTCCGCCTGATATATTCCGCCGCAGCTTCAATAGCGGTCATAGCCGGTGCGGGCTTGTTTTATCAAATTAATCAAAAGCCTTCGTTAAAAAGCAGTTTTGATTACGTGCTGTCCGAAACAATTTCCGGCTCAGGCGAGAATACGGTTATTTCCAGTGAAATGGATAGTAAAATTATTCAATACTGTATGAATACAAAGTAACGAAGTTAAATGGAACGAATCTGCAGGCCGGGTGGTCTAATAGTTAAAGAAAAAGAGACATAAACCGTTTTTTTGTACGGTCCGTCAAAAAGGATAAAAATAGCTGGAAAAGGGAGGAATACTATGAAAATGCAGAAGATTTTGACTGGAGGAGTGGTATGTTTCAGTTTGATATTTTCCGGAGTACTGCTGGCTGAAGACGGCCAGAAACCCGAGGGAGGGCAGAGACAGGGGGACCGGCCGGGCGGGCAGAGAAATATGGAGATAAAGACGAATTGCCCCGATTGCCAGAGTATCGTGGATGAGATCAAGGCCAAGGTGGAGGAAATGAAAAAACTCCGCGAGGAAGAACAGGCAAAACTTGAAGAATTGAAAAAGACGGATCCCAAGAAATATGATGAACTTATGGCCAAGAGAGACTCCAATAGAAAAGAGATGGAAGCTAAAATGAAGGATGCGGCTGCCAAAAGAGAAAATGCCGGGGGAAAAGAAGGCGGAAATCCGGACAACAAAGACAATGCCAGGCAAAAAGGCCCGAGAGGCCCGATGAACCTTACACCGGAACAGCTGGAAAAAATGAAAATAGAAAATCCTGAAATGTACAAGGCATATGTTGAAAGAGAAAAAATATTTAAGGCGGTAAGAGAGCTGCGCGATAAATTGAAAACTTGCGAGGAAAACTGCAAGAGTAAATAACTATCCGGGATAGGCCTTCGCCGGGAAACCGGCGGAGGCTGTTTCTTCTTGCCCCAATAAAGACCGCCATTGACAGAAAACAGGGAATAAAGTATGATAATAAGTATGAAAAGTATGAAAAATCATACTTTGACACAGCGGAGGAAAGCTCATGTCTATGTTATTTCGCAATAAAATATACGGATCCGCGAAAGTCGGCGCAAGAGGACAGGTAGTGATACCGGCGGAACTTCGGGAAAAACTTGAGATAAAGCCCAATGAAAAGTTGATGGTCATGGCAAGCGAAGAAAGAAAAACAGTTACTTTTATGCCGGTGGAAGAACTTAATAAAATGCTTGAACATACTTCGCGGGCTTTAAATATCTTTGAAAAAAGCGTACCTAAAGAAAAAAAAAGGAAGTAATTATGCTGCTGAATAAAATAATAACGGCTCTTATTGTTCCGGCAATACTGTTTGCGGAGAACACGGTTTTATCGTGGGAGGACTGCGTAAAGGAAGCTTTTGCCGGTAACTCCGATCTGAAATCTGCCAGGGAAAAAATATTTCAAGCGGAACAAGACCTGCTGGTAACGCAAAGCGGAGGAGCGCTGCAGGTAAGCGCAGGCTTAAATGAAAATAATTCTTTTCCTTTGACCACGGGAACTTATAGTGCTTCCAGCGGGTACAGTTTGTCGGGTACGTACCGGCTTTATGACGGAAATCAATATTATTTTGATGTAGCTGCGGCCAAAGAAAAGGTTAATGCGGCAAAATTTGCTTATGAAATGGTCTCTGCGTCAGTCAGAAATAATTTAAGAGCGGCCTTTATAGATCTTTTCAACGCGCAGGAACTAATAAGTATCACCGAGGATATAAAGAATAGCAGAAAAGAAAACTATGACATGGTAAAATTAAGCTATGATGCCGGGATGGAACACAAAGGTTCCGTGCTTCTTGCGGAAGCTAATTATCTTCAGTCCGATTACGAGGTGACAGCGGCCAAAAGAAACCTCAAACTTTCTTCTGCAAAACTAATGAGGCAATTGGGCAGAAAAATTGAGAATCCGGCCAAAGTAACCTCAGGGTTTGAGTTAAAGTATGATTTGAAAGAAATACCTGATATGAAAAAACTTGTGCAAGCAAATCCTTCTTATAGGCAGAATCAGGCCCAAAAAGCCGCTGCTGATCTTAATCTTCAATCCGCGCGGACAGCATTTTCCCCTCAAATCTCTTTAAACGGCAGCGCGGGAAAAAGTGTCTCCAACTTTTCCTGGACGACTCCGGATTTGTCTGCGGGAATAAGCCTTTCCCTGCCGCTTGTTGACGGAGGGCTGCGCGCCGCGCAGGTAGATAAGGCAACCTCCTTAAGTTTACAAGCGGATATAACTCTATTTATCGCTGCATATGATCTGGAAGTCAGTCTGCTTAACTCCTGGATAAGTTTTCAGAACGCGTTTGATCAGATTGGTGTAAGGAAAAAATTCCTGGAGGCCACCAAAGAAAGAGCAGAAATAGCAGAAGTACAATATTCCAATGGTTTAATAAATTTTGATAACTTTACCATAATAGAGGATGATCTTGTAAATGCGAAGAAAGCTCTTTTAAACGCGCAAATAAATTATTTAAACGCGGAAAATTCCTGGCTTAACGCCAAAGGTGCCGCCTTAAAGTAAGCATAGCTTTATCAAGTGAAAGGATATTGTGCTGCATTGGCATAGCAAAATTAATTTATAAATGAATGGAGGATTTAATGAAGAAAATTATAATAATCACATTGGTTGTTCTTTTGCTTGGCGGCGGGGCGGCGTATTATTTTTTGATGAAAAAAACCGCAACAACGAAAAGCGAGATAAAGATAGTTTCACCGGTACTTGGCAAGATCGAGGTCCTTATTTCAACTACCGGGAATGTGCAGCCAAAAAACAGAGTGGCAATGAAGCCGACCGTGGACGGGCGTATCGATAGTATTCTGGTGGAAGAGGGAGCTAAAGTAAAAAAAGGCCAGGTACTTGCCTTGCTGAGCTCGACAGAAAGGACTATTGTCCTTGATGCAGCAAGAAATCAAGGGCCCAAGGTAATAAAGCATTGGGAAGAAGTCTATAAACAAACTCCAATAATTGCCCAGATAGACGGGGAAGTTATAGTAAGAAATGTCGAGCCAGGCCAGTCCATAACCCAGGCAACTGCGGTTCTGGTGCTTTCTGACAGGCTGATTGTAGATGCCAAAGTGGATGAGACCGATATAGGCAAGGTAGAAGTGGGAATGGAAGCAAATATTTCCCTGGATGCCTACCCGGATGTAAAAGAAAAGGGAGTGGTGAATCACATTTCCTACGAGTCCACACTGGTCAACAATGTGACCACTTATGATGTAGAAATTAAACCCAATAAGATACCCTCGGTGTTCCGTTCCGGTATGAGCGCCAATATAGACATTATACAAAACAGAAAAAAAGATATTTTGGTCCTTCCTCTTGCCGCGATAAGAAATGACAGTAAGAGCAGCCGGGGAAACAGGACCGGCTCAGGCGGCAGTTCCGGCCAACGCGAAGCCAGGACAACAAATAATTCCGGCGGCAGCGACAATTATGTAATGGTTCAAAAAGAAGGTGTCGCGGAACCTGTTAAAGTAATAGTAAAAACAGGAATTGCGGATGCAGCAAATATTGAAATTATTGATGGTGTCGGCCCGGAGGATAAAATTATTATTGAATCAAAGAAATTCTCTTTGACGGCCGGCGCGCCGGGAAACAGCCCGTTTATGCCTGCAAGACCGGCGCCGGGAACGGGCGGCGGTGGCGGCGCTACAAGGCCTGCAGGAAGGTAGTTTTGGGTGCTAGATAGTTGTTCCCAAATAACGAGATCTCGTCAAAAAAAGACATATATAAGGAAACAAGGCAAAGTTAAAGGATAAAACTGGTGATAGAACTAAAAAATGTCAGTAAAACATACCAGATGGGCGACATTACTGTTCAGGCGCTCAAAGATGTTTCGCTTAAAATAGAACAGGGGGAGTTTGTTGCCATAATCGGGGCTTCAGGTTCAGGGAAGTCAACACTTATGCATATCCTGGGCTTTTTAGACCGGCCGGATTCCGGCTCCTATACCGTCTTTGGTGAGGATGTGGCAAAATTAAAAGATGATAAACTTGCGATACTTAGGAGCAATGTTGCGGGCTTTGTTTTTCAGCAATTTTTTCTGTTGCCCAGAACCTCTGCGATTGAAAATGTGGAACTTCCTCTTATTTATGCGGGAAAAAAAGACTTAAAAGCAAAGGCGCATGAAAAACTGGAGCAGGTGGAACTTTCCGCCAGGGAAAATCACACACCTAATGAACTTTCAGGCGGGCAGCAGCAGAGGGTTGCTATCGCCAGGGCGCTGGTCAATGATCCACTGGTTATCTTTGCGGATGAACCTACCGGAAACCTGGACTCAAAAAGCAAAGAAGAAATAATGACTATTTTGGAAGAGCTTAATAAAAAGGGTAAAACAATAGTAATGGTTACCCACGAAAAAGAAATGGCGGAAAGGGCAAAAAGAATAATAACGGTTTTTGACGGAAATATTATTTCTGATATAAAAAGAATAAAAGACGTGAAACTTCCCGAAGGTGAAAGGAAAATGAGCGCCGCCGAACTTTTTGCCAGAAAAGAAACAAGTATTTGGGCGGAACTTTTTATGGACCACCTTCCCCAGGCGCTCAAATCAATTTTTTCCCATAAAATGCGTTCGATGCTTTCCATGCTGGGTATTTTGATCGGCGTGGGCGCTGTTATAGCCATGATGGCCCTGGGGAAAGGAGCACAGCAATCAATGGAAGCGCGCCTGGCCTCCCTTGGTTCAAATTTGCTGATGGTCCTGCCCGGGAGCAGCAATGTCGGAGGAGTTTCACTCGGAGCCGGTGCCGTCACGCGTTTTACCCTCGGTGATTTCGATGCGTTAAGTAAAGCGGGGGGGAATATTAAAGCAGTATCGCCTACGGTAAGCGGCCGGGTTCAGCTGGTGTATGAAAGTAAGAACTGGAATTCAAGGGCGCAGGGTGTAGGGGTGCTTTACTCTGAGATCCGCGCGGCAAAACCGGAGTTCGGCAGGTTCTTCACAGAGGAAGAGGTAAAAACTCGCGCCATGGTCGCGGTGGTGGGAACAACGGTTGTCAGCCAGCTTTTCGGCAATTCGGATCCCGTGGGAAAAACTATAAAGGTCAACAGGAAAAATTTCAACATTATCGGCGTCCTTCCCCAGAAGGGCTCTACCGGTTTTCAGGACCAGGATGATGTAATTGTTGTGCCCGTGACCACGGCAATGTACCGTTTGCTCGGAAGAGTATATGTTGATTCCATAGATGTTGAAGCGGACAGCCTGGATGTTATGGCGGATGCTTCAAAACAGATAAGCCAGATCATAATCGCGAAGCATGACCTTACTGCGAAAAATATAGATTCTTTTCAGATAAGGAATATGGAAGATATACAAAATACCATGAAAAGCATGACCAATACTATGAGCATGCTGCTTGGAAGCATTGCAGCTATCTCTCTATTGGTCGGGGGCATCGGTATTATGAACATCATGCTGGTATCGGTTACCGAGCGGACGAAAGAGATCGGCCTTAGAAAAGCCATAGGCGCCCAGGAAAAGGATATTATGATGCAATTTTTGATAGAAGCCATAGTTATGACCTTTGGCGGCGGTGTTATCGGAATAATTTTTGGCGTAATTATTGCTTTCGGGATTTCAACATTTTCCGGCTGGAATATAGTTATCACCACCTGGTCAATAATTCTTTCCACTTTATTTTCTGCGTCAATCGGCCTTATTTTTGGGCTCTTTCCGGCGAGAAAAGCCGCAAAACTAAACCCCATAGAAGCTCTCAGGTTTGAATAAGGGGCATGCGCCCTGATTTCACGGATTTTAAAATAGATGACACAGATGTTGTCGACTTAGATAAGGCAGCCTTTCAAAGACTAGAACATTCCTGTTTTACTCTAAAAACGTTATAAACTATACAAACTTTATGAACGGGCTTGTATTCACAAGCCATTTAGAGTATCATAGAACGCTGTAATATTTAACGGTGTTACTATATAATGTATTGGATATTGGGATTGTAACCATAAAATTGCAAACCAAAAACTTTTTGAGGAGAATTACAATGGGTAAAGAAGGAAAAAGATTAATACTGGCGGCGGCGCTCTCTTTTGTCGTGCTGATCAGCTTTCAGATGCTTACTGCCAGATCCCAAAAACAAACGGTTCCAGCGGCTGTTTCCGCGATAAAAGCGGAAGTTACTCCGGAAGCCAGGCCGGCAGCGCCGGTTTTGCAAAAACCGGAAGAAAGAAAAGAAATCCTGCCCAAAGAAACCCTTAAAGGCGAGGAAATCCTGGTTGAAACACCCTATGCGTTTGTTAAATTCGATACTGCCGGCGGGCGTATTAAAAGCTGGGTCTTGAAAGAATATATGGAGAACGGGAAAAATGTTAATATTATATGGAACAGCGAACTCAATACGTTTCCCGGAACGCTGGAGATACCTTCCCTTAAATTTTACGACCGGGTGCTTTATACCGCGAAACAGACCGGGACAGTTATGGAGTTTACGGTTACGGTAAAAAATATTGCGGAAATAAAAAAAGTTTACACTTTCAGAAAAGATAATTTTGCCTGTGATATTTCACTCTTTATCAAATCCTTAAATAAAGATGTACGGAGAGTTCCGGACGCGAAGCTGTTCCTCGGGGTTGGAGTGAATAATCATTTCATTTATCTTCCCGGAGAAACACGGATACCGGAAGAAGCTTTATCCGAAATAAAGGACAAGGTCGTACCTTTTTCGCACATGTATTACCTGGATGAAAAACTCATAAAAAATTCTTTTGCCTATGATAAAAGAACAAATGCAGACGGTTCCTTTGAAATGTTCCTGAAAACCGGGCCAAAAGAAACCGATAAAGGCGCGCTTTCCTGGATAGGCATGAAAGACAAATACTATTTGTCGGCCTTTCTCGTAAAACCGGAAAACGGTTACAGGGGCTATGAACATGCAGTCCTGTATACTCCCGAGGTCAAGCTCTCGACAGCGAATGAAGCAAAAGGGAAAAAAGCCTATAAAGTTCCTTACATCATGCCCCTGGTTGCTCTTCTACTCCCGGAATTTGACGCGGAAAAAGGAACGGCGCAGGACGTAACACTCTATGCCGGTCCGCTGGTTTATGAAAATCTAAAAATGTTCGGCTCCGGGCTGCATCGCGCCATGGAGATGGGCTGGACCTGGTTCTCCTGGCTTGCCATCTGGATGCTGGTAATCTTAAAATGGCTATTTGGGATCTGCAAAAATTGGGGCCTGGCTATAATTCTTCTTACGATATTGGTCAAAATAATCACCTGGTGGCCCACTCAAAAAAGTTACATTGCCATGAAAAAAATGCAGGAAGTTCAACCGGAAATAAACGCGCTTCGCGAGCGTTATAAAGATAATCCGCAGAAACAGACGGAAGAGACCATGAAGCTTTACAAAGATAAAAAGGTTAATCCTTTAGGCGGCTGCCTGCCCATGCTGCTTCAAATCCCTATTTTTGTGGCGCTTTACGCTGTTTTGGCCAACGCAATAGAATTAAAAAATGCGTCTTTTCTTATCTGGAAGGACCTGTCAATAAAAGATCCGTATTTTATTCTTATCGCAATAATGATAATCACCATGATAATACAGCAAAAGATGACCCCCTCGGCAGACGCGCAACAGGCGAAAATGATGATGTGGATGATGCCTATTATGTTCGCTATTTTTTTCTGGTCGCTTCCCGCGGGCGTTATTCTCTACTGGGTCGTGCAAAATATTCTCTCTATCGCTCAGCAATTGATTGTAAATAAGAGAACAACCCCGGCCTAAAAAAAGCATGAATATGAAGACTATTACATATGTTCTGATAATAGCCATAGTCTTCCCGGTTATGTTTTTTGCGGAGAAAAAGCAGTTCCCGCGGGCCGAAAATTTGCCTGTACAGAAAGATAAACCTGATGTTCCCGTGCCGGAAGCTGAAGAGATAACCTCCGAAACCTTGCTCCCGGCAGAAGAAGCGGCGGCTCAAAAGCAGGAAGAAAAAGAAAAAAAGTATTGTGAAAAATTGGCCTTAAAAATACTTGAAAAAGATGCGGATACCGGGGAAATGCCCGAGGCGGGTTTCTCGGTAAACATAAAAAACGGAAATCTGGAAAAACTTCTGGGGCTGGGCGGAAACGTAAATAAATATATCTACGGCCTGCTTAAAACGGCAAAAAGCGGTTACATCAAAGAAAGAATAATCAGGGAAATTGCGGGAGCCCCGGATCCTGATGAGTTTGCCGCAGAAAATCTTTTGCCCCTGATAAAAGATAAAAGTTCGCAAGTCAGGCTATTGACCGCAAGAATTCTGGGCGAGCGCGGAAATTCAAAGGCCATACCCCGTCTTAACTCCCTGCTTTACGATCCCTATACTTTAAGAAAGGATGTGTATCCTGTGCGCCTGGCTGCCAGGGAAGCAATAGAACTGATCAAACTTCGCGAGGAAGCCGCCTTGCTTGAGCCCGGCAAACGCGCAAGCAAATGGATACGGAGCATCAAAGAAAAAGCGGCGGCCAGGCAGGATTATTTTTGCGAGCAGGCGGTAAAAGAACTCTGTCGTATTTCCAGGGAGCCGGAAAGCGGCGAAATAAAAGAAGAGCTCTGGCAGGAACTTAATGCTGCGGGGGAAGTCCGGGGAAAAAAAACACTGGTTAATAATAAAATATTCGGGTATTTGCTTTTTGCCCTGGCTGCGCTGAAAGACGAAAGAGCCCTGCCGCTTATTGAAAATGCTTATAAAGAGGTTTCACTTGAGAATATGGCCGCGCGTTCTGCCGGTGCTTTTTCAGCCGGGTACGCGCTTGATCTGCTTTTAAGCGAACCGGCCGGCAGCGGGAAGGCCGGAGTTTTGTTCAATACACTCAAGGCCGGGCTGGAGCAAAAGACTGACGTCGAAATACCGGAGGTTAAGGGCCCGAAAGCCGGTGCGGAAGACCTTAATAAATACTACGCCCTGATAAAAAAGAAACTTCTTTTTAAAAGAGACCCTGAGGCCTATAAAGACGCGGCAAAGATATTCTGCTTCGGATTGAATGATTACCAAAGCGCGCTCGAATATCTTTCGCTCTATGAAAAAAGCCAAAAACCGGAAAACTCAACCGGCGAAGAAGCCTATTTTGAATTCTTTTCCGGCTGCCTGGCCGGAACCGGTAACTTTAAAAGGGCCCGGGAAATTTCTTTTGCAATGGATCTGCGGGTATATCTTTTTAATCTTCAATTTTTAGACCTGCTTAATATAAAGGAGGCCGCGCAGAAGAAAAAAACATTCAGGACCGTATATTATACCGCCGGGGCCTTTTTTGAATTAAAAGCTTATTATAAAGCGGCTAAAGCCTATAAAGAACTTTTAACGCTGGCCGAAGACAATTCAGAGTTGACCCGGGATGATATTAAAAAAAAGATAATTGCCTGTGAAGAAAATTACGGAGAGCAGCTTGCGGATACGTTAACCGGCCTTGAACCGGAAGTTCCTGAAAACCTAAAGCTGGAGATAACCGCGGACAGGAAGGAATACAAAATCGGCCAAAAAATCAAGGTGAAACTGTTATTAAAAAATACCGGAACAGAATCCGCAAACGGAGTTAATGACCGGGACGGGAATCTGGGTTTTGATCTTATCATTTTAAAAGACGGTATTATGCTAAAGCGGCTGAAGAACGACCTTTCAAAAATATCTGAAACGGAGGCTCTGGAAGCCGGCTTGTTTATTATAGATGCCGGAAGCGGTTTTGAGTCTGAAATAGCCGCCCTTTCTGCGGCTGAAAACAGGGAGGAAACCGAGCTTATGCTGGCTGTTTCCTATGCTCCGGCACCGGCCCTTAACGGGTACGAAAAAGGCTGGATAGAATATCCGGTTATTTCCAATGAACTTAAGATCAGGGTCAAAAAGTAGCCTCTTATGAAAACTATTAAAGAAGACACAATTGCCGCCATATCAACGCCTCCGGGTGAAAGCGGTATTTCTATTGTCCGGCTTTCCGGAAAAGACGCGGTAAAGATCGCAAAAAAAATATTTAGTTCCCGGAAAGAAAAAGATCTGGAAAAAGTACCCTCCTTTTCCTCTCATTTTGGCCATATTGTAGACCCCAAAAGCAAAGAGATCATAGATGAAGTTATTGCGGGAGTCATGAGAGCGCCCGCTACTTATACCAGAGAAGATGTAGTGGAGCTTAATTGCCACGGCGGTCCGGTGCCGGTAAGGCGGACCCTGGAACTGCTCCTGAGCTACGGGGCGCGGCTGGCCGAACCCGGGGAGTTCACCAAAAGAGCTTTTTTAAACGGCAGAATAGACCTGGCGCAGGCCGAAGCCGTTATGGATGTTATAAAAGCGAGGACAGAAGAGGGCCTGAAAGCGGCAGTAAACCAGCTCAAAGGGGGCCTTTCAGCAAAAATTAAGGAAATTGCGGCCGGGCTCACGGAAGCCTGTGTCAGTATCGAAGCCAATATTGAATTTCCCGAAGAGGAAATAGAAACAACCGATCTTAAGGGAGTAAAAAAGGAACTGCTAAGGATACTTAAAGAAATTAATAAATTGATCGCCACAGCAGGATCCGGAAAACTTCTCCGCGAAGGCGTTAAGGCGGCCATAGTGGGACGGCCCAATGTCGGGAAATCGTCGCTTTTAAACGAACTTCTTGAGGAGGAACGCGCGATAGTCACGCATATTCCGGGAACAACAAGGGATATCATAGAGGAAACTATTATTATTGACGGAATTGCTTTTGTACTTACCGACACTGCGGGTATCCGGGCCTCAAAAGATTTTGTGGAAAAAAAGGGCATCGAACGGTCCCTAAGGTCACTTGAAGAAGCTGATCTGCTGCTCGTTATGTTTGACGGCTCTAACGAACTTTCTAAAGAAGACCTCGAAATTATTAAGATGACAAAAGACAAAAAATGTATATTTGTCATAAACAAAACCGACCTTAAACAGAAAATTGATATAAAAGAACTATCCAAAGAAAAAAGTCCGGTAAAGATATCTATTATAAAAAAAGCAGGAATGGAAGAACTTAGGAAAAGAATGATAAAAGCTGTTGTGGAGAAGGGAGCCGAAGGAAAAGAAAATATCATCATCACCAATACCCGTCACAAAGATTGCCTTCAAAAAACCGGCGCGGCCGTCGAAAGAGCCATTGCCTCAATAGACAAAGGCATGTCTGAAGAATTCCCTGCCATAGATGTGCGAGAAGCCCTGGACCATATAGGAAAAATAACCGGACAGGTCTCGACCGAAGATATCCTGAATAAAATATTTTCGGACTTTTGTATAGGGAAATGACCGGTTAGAGCCGGCTCCGCCCGTTTTGTCAGCTTGCGAAAATGTCCGGCCCTTACGGAGCCGTAAAGCGGGTTATTTTATTTTGCTTGACCCGGCAATCTGCGCTATATAGAATGGTGTTATGCGGCATTTGAGAATCTGTCTTTACCTGTTTATAAGCATGTTTCTCGGGGTTTCTTCCATTTTTCCCGCATCTTCGGGGAATACAAAGTTTACCGATGCAATAACGGGGCTCTCTTTTAAAATACCTGCCGGCTGGGAATATCTTGAAAAACAATATCCGCCCATCTTTCTTTCAAATTCCGGCAAAGAAACGCAGGATTTCATTATGCTGGATAAGTATTTCAGGGATGTTCCCGTAGAAGAAGCTTTTGATACGTACCTGGAATATTTGGGAAAGCGCTTTGAGGGCTTTGAACTTTCCGGAAAAAAAGAGCTTTTTATAAAAGAACAAAAATTGATAAAAATATCTTTCACCTTTAAAAAAGAAAAAGAGGGGATTGGTGATGATAAAAACAGCAAAAAAAAGCCAAAAGAAAACGAGGACCCGAAGAAAAGGTATATGATCTTTGTTAAGACCGGCGGCATTATTAATATTGTAACGTTATATAATTACGTAAAGGCACCGCAGGAAATAGAAAAACTTCTGGCTACGCTTATCTCCTCAATTTCTTTTGATGTTCCGCCTAAAGTTCTGCATTCTCTGTTTTCTGCCAAAGACAGCGAAATATATGCGCTTCTTGATAAAAAAAAGTATAAAGAGGCCCTTGTCCTGGCGGATAAGGCCTTGTTAA
Organism: Candidatus Firestoneibacteriota bacterium; assembly: GCA_903891415.1. GTDB lineage: Bacteria > Oederibacteriota > D2-FULL-39-29 > D2-FULL-39-29 > D2-FULL-39-29 > CAIYPD01. The sequence goes on along the minus strand of CAITEH010000078.1, from coordinate 7,790 downwards.
CAAATAAAAACGATGCCCAGCTTCTTATGTTAAAGGCAATAATATTCGCAGATCTCAAAGAAGAGGAAAAAGCTCTGGCGTTTATTGAGGAAGCGTTTAACCAGGGGTACTGTGACATGTCTTCGGTTGTCTGTGAAAAAGCATTTTCTGAGATGGCAAAGAAAGGCCTTCTTAACGGACTGATCAAAAGGAAAAGGGAGCTGGTGAAAAAAGGCCGCGAAGCGCTGCTGGCCAAAGCAAAGAAAGAGCTTGCGAGTTACTTTGAAATAAAGATCCCTGAAACAAATGTAGTGCTTTTTACCGACATAAAGGATAACGCGGTCATTAAGGTGCTGAAAGAAGCCATGGTTACGAGCGCCACCTTTGCTAAGGAGACTCTTAAGATCACGCCCAGCGAGTTCCCCATCCTCTGGATAATGTCGGCGAGCAGAGAAGTGAACCAGGGCCTTATTGGCACCCTTATGGGAACCAGCGGAGGCTTTGAAGGTGTCTATTTAAATGCTTTCGGTATTTTTGTTTCTGACCGGCTGACCGGCTATGGGACTTTTGTTCATGAATATATGCACGCGCTTCATTCCGGGGATCAAAACCTGTATCTGCAAAAACACCCGCGCTGGCTGACAGAAATGCTGGCGACCACCTTTGAGGCCCTTAAATGGAACGTGGTAAAGGAAAGGCCGGAGGTGGATTATAAAAGCGGCCGGCTGGAAACTTTATGCGCGCGGATACGGGCTGGTAAGCATGTGGGTTTCGACAAACTGATTTCGGGCAACGATGGCTGGACAGAGGGGATAGATCTGGATGTATTTTATTCCTCCGTACGGTACCTGGGCTTGTATCTTTACCAGAAGGAACTTCTTGGGGAATTTTACAATGAATATAAAAAAACTTACGAAAAAGACAGAAGCGGAAAAATTGCGCTGGAAAAAGTGACCGGAAAAAAATTAGATGTTTTGGAAAAAGAATGGGAAGAGTGGACGCTGAAGGTGTTTACCGGTAATCCATTTTAGTTGAGCTCCCGGGAAGGAAAATACAACAAGGTTATGTTAACTGTTAAAGAATTGAGCATGCTTGAGTCCGCGCAGAAAATTTTATCTTGAATGGTTTTCTCTTTACAAGCTCTGCTGTTTCTGGTAAAACAAGCTCTTATTAAAGTTATCAACATGCCAGTTAATGAAAAATACCAATAACCGTGAAATACTTAGCCAATAAAAGGGTACAATTAGCTTTTTATTTTAGAAAGTGGATAAAATGTAGATAATGATATGTTTCTGATGTGTATATAGTTGCAATAAATAGCAGATGTCAACTATGAGAAAATATAAATAAGCATTTAAAAATAAGGATTACTATTAACATGAAATATATATCAACATAGTTAATAACAATGAATTTTGACTTATAATTAACTGTGGATAACTTGTGGATAAACAAATGAAAAGCGGATACAAACTGGAATACGAAAAAAAGTATGATGTAATAGTGGTTGGAGCAGGTCATGCTGGGGCAGAAGCAGCCCTAGTTGTGGCGCGTTTAGGACTAAAAGCACTCCTTTTTACGATAAATCTTGATAACATTGCCCAAATGTCATGTAATCCTGCCATTGGTGGACTGGCCAAAGGACATCTTGTAAAAGAAATAGATGCGCTTGGCGGAGAAATGGGTAGGATCACTGATAAATCCGGTATTCAATTCAGAATGTTAAACACCAAAAAAGGCCCCGCTGTCCATTCCCTCCGCGCGCAATGTGATAAGAAAATCTACCAAAATGAAATGAAAAAAGTCCTTGAGGAGCAACCCGGGCTTGATGTGAAACAGGGAATAATAGAAAAGATCCTTGTTAAAAATAACAGGGTCTATGGCGTTGCAACACACATGGGTATGGCTTATTTTGGCAAGTCTGTTATCCTTACTCCCGGGACATTTCTTAATGGACTTATTCATATAGGTGAAACCTCATTTCCCGGAGGAAGAAATGGCGAGCTTTCGGCTGAAAAACTCTCATATTGCCTTAAAGAGCTCGGATTCGAGATGGGCAGGCTAAAAACAGGCACAAATCCCCGGGTAAATAGAAACACCATAGATTTTTCGAGATCGAAACCTGTTACCGGCGACAAAATACTTATTCCCTTCTCTGCGGATACAGAGGAATTGAAAATGCCGCAAGTACCCTGCTTTATGGTTTATACGAATGAAGACACCAACGAAACAATCAGAAAAAATATTCACAGGTCTCCGCTTTTTGCGGGAAAGATAAAAGGTGTGGGCCCCAGATATTGTCCTTCCATAGAAGATAAAGTAATGCGCTTTCCGGAAAAAACAAGGCATCAGATATTTATTGAGCCGGAGGGCTTGAACACGCTTGAGATGTATTTGAACGGGCTTTCTTCAAGCCTGCCTGAGGATGTACAACTGCAATTCCTTCGCACTATCCCGGCAATGAAGAATGTGGAGATAATGAGGCCGGCCTATGCCATAGAATATGATTATTGTCCTCCTTACCAGCTTAAACACACCCTGGAAACCAAAAAAATAGAAAATTTATTTTTCGCGGGGCAGATCAACGGGACTTCAGGTTATGAAGAAGCAGCCGCGCAGGGGCTTATTGCCGGAATAAATGCGGCGCTTAAAGTAAAAGGCCGGCCGGAATTTATTTTAACGCGTTTTGACGCGTATATCGGGGTACTGATAGATGACCTGGTAACCAAGGGAACTGCTGAACCCTACAGGATGTTCACCTCCAGGGCCGAATACCGCCTTCTCCTGCGGCAGGACAATGCCGATCTCCGCCTGACAGAAAAAGCGCGGGAACTTGGGCTTATTGCGGATGAACGGTATGAAAAATTTATTGAAAAGAAGAAAATTATTTCCGAAAAACTTATGGAACTAAAAAAGACCTACATATATCCGGATGCGGAAGGAGCAAAATTTTACAAAGAAAAAAGATCTTCAAATGTTAAAGAAAAAATAGCTCTTGCAGAAATATTAAAACGGCCGGAAATAAAATACGTTGATTTCGAAGATATATTGAAGGATAAAGAGGAAAAGCTGTACAGAACCTACCGGGAAGCCGTAGAACAGGCCGAGATCCAGATAAAATACGAGGGCTATATTACCCGGCAGTTAAAGCAAATTGAAAAAGCTGTAAAAAATGAAGATGTCAGGATACCCGCGGAAACAGATTATAAAAAAATCCACGGCCTTTCGGCTGAAGCTGTGGAAAAATTTACAAAAATAAAACCGGAATCCCTGGGTCAGGCTCAGCGTATAGCGGGTATAGCGCCGACAGATGTCAGTGCGGTCATGATATATCTTAGAAAATCCTACTCTTCAAAAAATAATTCAAGAGACCTTTAAATATTTTCCCTCCGCGCCGGACTAAACTGCCCGGGTTTGTGTCTGAAAAGTTTTAAAGCAGACAGAATATATTGTAAACATAAAGGTATTTTGCTACAATACCCGCATGGCATTAACGAATTATATAAAAAAATATGCGAAAGAAATAAAAATAGAGCTTTCTCCGGAAAAAATATCCGACATAGATATTTATATAAGAGAGATCAATGCCTGGAGTAAAAAAGCGGATCTCACCTCAATAAAGGGCGATGAAAATATTTTAGTAAATTTGTTTATTGATGCGTTTACTCTCCTGCCTTATATTAAAGACGGAAAAAAGCTTATTGATATAGGGACCGGGGGCGGTTTTCCCGGCTTGGCGCTTAAGCTATTTTATAGGGACACTAAGGCCACACTTGTAGATTCTTCTTCAAAAAAATGTGTTTTTCTTAAACACATATGCGATCTTTTAAAGTTTAAAGACGTTGAAGTGCTGTGGACCAGGGCAGAAGAACTTGGCAGAGATCCTTTGTATAGAGAGAAATATGATTTTGCCTGCTGCCGGGCTGTTTCATCTTTAAGCACAATTGCTGAACTATGCATACCTTTCGTAAGAATTGGCGGAACTTTTATTGCTTCAAAGGGAAAAGAAAGCGAAGAAATAAAAGAAGCTGAACCTGTTATTGGAATTCTTGGCGGCAAGATTGAAAGAATAGAAAAAGTAAAATATCAATTCTTTAGCGAAGAAAAGAATATAATTATTATTTCAAAAATAAATAATACACCGGAAAAATATCCCAGAAGAAACGGGCTGCCTCAAAAAAGACCTATAAAAATCTGACAAATCCTGCTAGCAGCAAAAACACCAAATATAGTAATATGTTTCACGTGGAACATAAAATAATATTTCTTGACATATTTTTTTCATTCATGTAAAATCTTACAACCTAAACAAATGTTCAGGATAAAAATGGGCAAAGTAATAGCAATAGCAAATCAAAAAGGTGGTGTAGGAAAAACTACTACGGCTGTAAATCTGGCTGCTTCCATTGGCGCAATGGAAAAAAAGACCCTTCTGATAGACATGGATCCCCAGGGTAATGCTACAAGCGGATTTGGAGTGAATCCCTATAGTGTCCAATCTAGCGTATATGATTGCTTGATAAATAATAAAGAAATGAAAGAAGTATTATTAAAAACAGCTATTAATTTTATGGACATTGTTCCGTCCAATATTGATTTGACAGGCGCGGAAATAGAGCTTGTCCCATTAATGGCACGTGAAAATCGTCTAAAAAATGCCATTGCCCCAATTAAAGACACGTATGACTATATATTTGTTGATTGTCCCCCATCATTAGGTCTGTTGACTCTAAATACTTTGACTGCTGCGGACAGCATTCTAATTCCTATTCAATGTGAATACTATGCGTTAGAAGGCGTAAGCAAACTCTTAAATACAATAGAATTGGTCAAAAAGAGTCTAAATGCCGAACTTTCCATTGAGGGAGTGGCACTGACAATGTATGATGGAAGAACTACGCTTGCTCAGCAGGTTAGAGATGAAATATTCAAGCATTTTAAAGAAAAAGTATATAAGACATTTATTCCAAGGAATATTCGTTTGAGCGAGGCCCCGTCTTACGGAAAGCCGATAATTCTCTATGATATCCGGAGTTCTGGCGCTGAGGCCTATATAAATCTTGCAAGAGAGGTGGTTGAAAATGCCGAAAGGTCTAGGCAAGGGATTGGGAGCACTAATTCCGGGCAGTAATACAATAAGTCCGGCTATTGGAAGCACGGTTGATAAAAGTTTTGGTATGGAAATAGCTATTAGTAAAATAAGGCCAAATAAATATCAGCCTAGAAAAGAATTTGATCCTATTGAATTGTCAAATCTTATGGCGTCAATACAGGAAAAAGGCATTATTCAGCCTGTTTCCGTAAGAAAAGTGGGCCCTGATGAATATGAGCTAATATCAGGAGAAAGACGCCTTAGAGCTTCTAAGGAGCTTAATAAAGATACAATTCCGGCAATTATTAGAGATGTAAAAGACGAAGATATGCTGGAATTGGCTCTGATTGAGAATATCCAAAGGGATAACCTGAATCCTATTGAAGAAGCGTCTGCCTATAAACGCTTGCAGGATGAGTTTGGATTAACCCATGAAGAGGTTTCAAAGAAAGTTGGCAAAGAAAGAAGTACGATTACCAATATGCTGCGACTTTTAAATTTACCGTTTAAAATACAGGAATATGTTTCACGTGGAACAATCTCAGTTGGACATGCAAGGGTCTTGCTTGGTGTTGATGAGTTTGATGCCCAGGAAAAACTATGTGAAGCGGTTATCAAGAAAGGTATGTCTGTCCGGCAGGTTGAAAGAATGGCCTCAGATCTTAAAAAGGGCAAAATTAAGGAAATAAAAAAGGCGCAGGATAAGGATGTCCATATTGCAGACGCGGAAAAACAGATGCAATATCTCCTTGGCAGTAAAGTAAGAATAATTGGAAAAAAGAAAGGGAAGATAGTTATTGAATTTTATAGCATGGAAGATTTAAATAGAATATTTGAGCTTATTCAAAATATTGAAAAGAATCAATAAATATGGGCAGGTATTGTCATATTTGTCATTATTTGGCTATTAATTTGGGGATACGATGCTAGTTGCAAATACTATTTATAATTATTTGAATAATCTATACCACTTCTTTAGTTTTATTTATTCCCTTTCTGATAATTTTAATATTAAATCACAATAAATGGGATAGCGCTATTTATTTTTGATATATTTTATACTAAATAGGGCTTAATATATAATATTTACTGGAGAATAATATATTTCATGGAATATAGACAGCTTACTAGTTCAGGAATAAAGGTTTCCGTTATTTCATTCGGTGGTATGCGTATCCCAGATATTAGCGAAAAAGAGGCCTATAATGTAGTCAATAAGGCGCTTGATTTGGGAATTAACTACTTTGAGACGGCATATTACTATGGAGACAGTGAAATAAAGTTAGGAAAGTCACTTGGAAGAAAAAGAAAAGATATCTACCTTTCAACAAAAAATGGTTACAACAAACCAATGACCGGTGATGAAGTAAAAAAAAGTGTTGAAGAACAATTAAAACGCCTGCAAACTGATTTCTTTGATTTTTATCAGATGTGGGGGACAGATTCAATGGATATGTTCCATAAGATTACGGCCCCCGGGAACAAATATGGGGCAATAAAACAACTGATGAAAGAGGGAGTCATCAAACACGTGGGATTGACCACCCATGCTTCCCCGGAAGACGCCGAAAAAATGATCGAAACAGGACTTTTTGAATGTGTTACAATTTATTATAATGCTTACCGCCAATCCTTCACAAAAGTTGCCGCGCTTGCAAAGAAACTTGGGATTGGAGTTATTGCAATGGGCCCTTTAAATGGCGGTTTTCTTGGTTCGGAGAGCAAAGAGCTGTCTTTTTTAAAGAGAGGCAAAGCAAAAACAAACGCACAGGGCGCGCTCCGGTTCATTGTCGGAAATCAAAATATTGCAACGGCGATCGTCGGTTTTAAAACTGTTCAAGAAGTAGAAGAGGGCGTCTTTGCCGCCGGCCTTTACAGTGATATTACAAATACCAATGATATGGCCGAAATTACCGAAGGCTTTAAAGTGCTGGCAAAAACTATTCCGGAGGCGGTTTGCAGCAGTTGTAACTACTGCATGCCCTGCAAAGAAAAGATAGGAATTCCGGGTATCTTTACCCTGGTGAATAATGCCAAAGTTTACGGTACGATAGAATTTTCAAAAAACAGGTATAAGAATCTAAAAATTAAAGCTGATATGTGCTCGAAGTGCGGCGCCTGCATGAAAAAATGCCCGCAGAAAATAGACATTATCAAAGACCTGGCAGAAGCACACATTATGCTGAAATAAGCGCTCAATATGTCAATGAACATGAAGGCAAAAAGAAGACAATAACAGGTGGAGGGAAAATATGAAAAGTAACACTGCTTTATTGATAATCGATATGCAAAATGATTTTGTTTTATCCGGGGCGCCCCAGTATGTTAACGGTGCAGAGAAAATAATTCCAAAATTAAAGAAAGTTCTCGGCCATTTTCGCAGCAACTCGTTACCCGTGTTCCATGTGGTCAGGGAATATAGGGCGGACGGCAGTGATATCGAAGCCTTCAGGTTAAGAGAATTCCTTTCGCGCCGGGGTTACTGTGTCCCCGGGACAAAAGGATGTGAGATTGTCAAGGAATTGTGTCCGGTAAAAGGAGAATACAGAATAGTAAAAAACAGCTTTAGCGGGTTCATGCGGAGTTTTTCAGCGAGTTTGACCTCAAAAGCGACCTAATTCACTACTTGCAGTGTCAAAGAGGCATGGTAAGCCTCTAATCTTTTCTGCCTTGCACCCAGTAAATTCTGTTTTCTTTCCGCCAAAATCACCTCCATTTT